>CAYSIV010000006.1:25535-45052 GCA_964431175.1 uncultured Anaerolineales bacterium | reverse complement strand
TTATGCTCGTCGTATGAGTGAAGAACAAACCCCGTCTGGCTTTACGTCAGAAGACTGGGCCGCCACTCCAATAGCCGTGCAACAATTGGCGCTGTCCGTGCTGGAAACAGTCGCGGTCCTCCGAGTCGTAGCCCGGCCAATCAGTTGTAAAAAGTGTGGGACCTTCTGAACGCTTACCAATATTCCATTGCGCGGAACGGCACAGAACCACAACAACCCACCCGCGTCCTCACGCGCGGCTTGAGAATCATTGATACCCTGGCCGATGACCGAGATGGACTGCCGCTAACCAAGATTGCTCGCAAGGCAGGGTTACCCAAGAGTAGCACCCACCGCCCGCTCCAAACTCTGGTTCAGGAAGGCTTCGCCACCCAAGAAGGCGACTCCTCGCGCTACCGCCTGAGCCTGAAGCCCCTCTCACTCTCCATCCGGCCATCCAACGCCGGCGATACAACCATCATCTTTGTTCGCCTTCATGACGTGCACTGGAGTGTTTGAATGTTCAATCGTCCCAAAAGAGCGCGGCTGACTCGCCGCGACTTTCTCAAACTGAGCAGCATCTGGGCGGGCGGGGCCGCCGCCCAGACGGCTGGTGTATTCGAAGCAATGGCGGCTTACCCGGCGTTCCAGGCCGTCGCCAAGAAAATCTATCTTGCCGCCGACGATCACACCGATTACATGTGGACTGGCGACGAGGCCGCCTACAAGACCGCCTTCCTGGAGATGATTGATTATTATCTCAACCTGACCGACTCGACGCTGGGCAACGTGCCGGAGCACCAGAGCCGCTGGAACTGTGACGGCAGTTTTTGGATGTGGACGTACGAGAAGTACAGGACAGCGCCTCAGTTTCAGCGTTTCATCAACCGCCTCAAGAGTGGCCACATGAGCGTGCCGCTCAACGCCCTGGTGTCGTGCTACGGCGGCGCGCCGGCAGAGGCGGTGTTGCGCGGCATGTATTACCCCGGCCAGATCGAGCGCCGCCACAACCTGCGCTTCACGCTGGCCGTGGCGATGGAGAATCAAACTTTGCCTTACGGCCTGGGCGCGCTATGGGCTGGCGCAGGCGCAAAGTATAGCTGGCGCGGCGTGTGCGGGTGCGCCACCCAGACGCCCAACCTGGGCAACCGCCAGCACGAAATTTACTGGTGGGCCGGCCCCGACGGAAGCAAGATATTGATGAAGTGGTACTCGCTGTTGGGCAACACCGAGCTTGGCGGATATGCCGAAGCGCGGGATCCGTCGGTGGCAGTAGATCAGGCCACCAACAAGTGCGGCGCGGCCAATTATCCTTACGACATTGCCGGCGCGTTCGGTCACGGCTGGGATAACCTCAAAACATTTACCAGCACGTTCGTCACGGTTGCCCAGTCCAAAACCAACGCCAGCCGCAAAGTCTTCGTCTCCAACGAGCACGACTTCTTTGCCGACTTCGAAGCCACTTACGGCGCTCTTTTGCCCTCGCTGGCCTGCACCTTCGGTAATGAATGGGACTTATATTGCGCCTCGCTGGCCGAAGTCTCGGCTCGCGTCAAACGCGCCGTCGAAAAACTGCGCGGCGCTGAGGCCCTGGCGACGCTCGTCAATTTGCAAAACGCCAGCTTCATGACGAGCCGGGTTGCCGACCGCGGCCAAGCCTGGATGAATCTTGGACTTTATTGGGAACACAACTGGACGGCGGACAGCGGAACGATCACCCGCGCCCAGCGCGCCGCTTGGCAACGCGGCCTCGCCAGCCAGATCGAAAACTACGTCAACACCTTGCACGGTGACGCCGCCACCGCGTTGGGAGGCCTGATTCAAAAGAAAGGTCTCAATCAGCGCTTCTACGCTTTCAATCCGCTAAGTTGGATGCGCACTGACGTGGCCGATTTTCCATATACCGGCCCTGCTTCCGTTCAGGTGATCGATCTTTTGACAAACCTGGAGGCGCCGTCTCAGATCGTGACGATTGATGGCCAGCAATATTTGCGTGTTTTGGCCGGCGACGTGCCGTCCGTTGGCTACAAAGTGTTCGAGATTCAGCCCGGCGTTGGCAGTAGCTTCTCCGACGCGGCCACGGTAACAAGTAATGTGATCGAAAACGACTTCTATCAAATCGCCGTCGCCGGCCGAGGCGCCATCACCAGCCTGATTGATAAGAAGCGCGTCGACCGCGAATTCGTCCGCAACATCAACGGACGTGATATGAATGATCTCGGCCCCGGCTCCGGTTCCGGCTCGCTTCAAGTGGAAAACGCCGGGCCGGTCTCGGTGACCTTGCTCGCAACTGACTCCGACCCGCTGGCGCACACCAGCCGCATCACCCTCATCCGCAATTCCAACCGGATCGAAATTCGCAACGATATTACCCAAAACTTTAGCCCTGTGTTCACTTGGGGCTTCGGGTTTGAGATCAACACGCCTGACGTATGGCACGAAGAAGTGGGCGCAGTGATCCGGGCCAAATTGCTGGCCGACGGCGGCCACTACTCGCCCGTCAACGCCCGTTACGACTGGCTGACGCTCAATCACTTCGCCGATATTGGCGACGGCACAATCGGTGCTACACTCTCAAATGCCGACGGTTACTTTATGCGGCTGGGCGACAGCACGGTCAACACGCTTGATACGGCCACCCCGCAACTCTCGCCGCTCGTTGGCGGGCAGGTTGATGGTTCCAACCTCGGCATCCCTGATCAGGATGGCGATACGCAGTTTCGGCAACGTTTCGCTCTGCAAACGCACGATGCCTACGATCCGGTGGCTGCCATGCGCTTTGCCCTTGAGCACCAGAATCCGTTGATCGTCTCGGAAGTGACCGGCGGAGACGCCTATCCCGAAACTACCTTCTCACTGTTGACCATCTCTGATCCCAACGCCTTGTTGTGGGCGCTCAAACCCGCCGACGACGGCCTCTCGCAGGGTCTGGTTGCCCGGCTCTGGAACCCGTCCCTCAATCCGATCAATTTTTCGATCTTGCTCTCCATGTTTGCAGTGACAGGCGCCAAACGCCTGACTCATATTGAAACGCCCATCGAGAACGCGACGATAAATGCCGGGGCGGTCTCGGCCACATTGGCCGCCTCTCAACTGGGTACTTACTCGTTCACTATCGCCCTCTCGGCTCCGACGCTCAAATTTCCGGCCGGGGGCGAGATGACGATTTTCAGGCGGCCTTTGTTCGATTGGAGCAACGTGGCCGGCGCGACATCTTACACTTTACAGATCGCAACCACTAACACCTTCAGCGCGCTGCTGGTGAACCTGAACGTGACACCATCAGCCTATCAACTGACGAGCGACTTGCCGGCGAACACGTTGTTGTTCTGGCGGGTGAGAGCCAACGGCCCTACCGGGCCGAGCCTCTGGTCGCGCACCCGGCACTTCATGACTCCGAATCCACCGGGCGTGCCGGTCCTGCTCACCCCGGCCAACGCGGCGGCGGTGACGAGCCGCACACCGGCTCTTGATTGGAGCGACTCGTCGCCGGCCGTGGATCACTACGAAGTGCAAATCGCCTCCGATCCGAACTTCACTGTCGTCGCTCGCGGCCATCAGATGCGAGTCCCCGTTTCGACCTTCACGCCCGAAACGCCCCTCGCCCCAAGTCAGACTTATTGCTGGCGCGTGCGAGCCGTGAATTCTCAAAGCCAGTTCAGCCAGTGGTCAGTCCCTCGAACGTTTAGCACACCGCCGCCGTAGAGTGACTGCGACTGCCAAAGGGGATGAACTAACCCTAACGTGCTTGTTGCCATCTCCCCAAAAGTTATTGGATTGAGAACCTCGTGTAATGATACTGTATGAACCCATCCCTCAACCCCAGCGTATCATTCCCATCCACTACACCGCCGCTATTGCTGGTCGCTGACCAGGTGAACATGCGCGAGGGGTCTTGGCCGGTCGCGTTGAGCAGGGTGAAGGTTCCACCCGCCAGGCGGTTGAAGAGCAAGTCGCTGTAAAAGTCGCGAATGGCCTGCGTGCCAACCACAGTTCGCTGGGCTGTCACGTGGGCGGCATTGGGCTGGTAGAGGGCTATCAAGGCATCAAGGTCGCCGTTGTTCAGGGCCTGGAAGTAGCGAGTCAAAACATCCCCTTCAGAGACGGTCCCCGCATCACCGCCCGATCCAACCGAACTTGCGTCCACCGGCCAATCAAACTGCGCCACTGCCTCCCACAAATCGGTGTTGCCCGCCGAGGTGGCCCAGTCCCACGAATAAGCGCTGGCCCCGGTCAGGCCCAGGTCTTGCGCCTTCTGGAAGAAGCGGCGCAAGTCGTCGGGCGTGGCCCGCCAGCCGCCTGTGCCATAAGCCGAGCTGGTTGGGACTACTGGGCGGGCAAAGCCGACCAGCGATGTGCTGGCAAACTCGGAAACGCTGCGGGCCAACTGCGTGTCCGAGTTGTGAGCCTGCTCCCAATACACCTGCGGCATGTTCAGATCGCACTTCTCCAGGAACTCACGCCACGGCAGTTCTTTGTGGTACGACGGGTAGCGGAACGAACTGAGGGCAACCGGCAGTTTAGGCAGACCGGCGCGCAGTTCGCTCATGAAGGCGCGGGCGGCGGCGGCCTTGCCCGCGGCCTTGTACTCGACCTCGGCGTCAATAATGTAGCCGTCCAGTCGTAACTCTTTGCATCTCTGCACCGCAATTCGCGCCTCACTTAGCGGGTCGTTGCCCTTCACGTAGTGCCAGCCCCAGGCCTGAACGCCTCGATTTTTCAGAGCAGTCACCAATGCTGGATTCTGATCGCGGTTGTTGCGGTCGTAGCCGAAAGCAAAGGTGGTGTCGGCGATTTTGATCAGGACGTGGGTGAGGTTAGCCGCCTTTGCTTTAGCGGCGATGGCCTCAGGGTTGCCGCCTTCACAGTTTTTGAGTTGCCAGGTGTAAAAGCCTTTGCCGTTGAGGGACATAGATGACTCCTATCTCAATTCTTTGTTCGAAAGCGTCGGCGGTCTTGTTGCGATCAGAAGGCGCATGACATGACCAGCCCCAGCGAGCGGTTACAGCTCGTTTATAGCATACCATTGCGAGATAGACAACCAGAAGACTCAATCGGCAGAGTAATATCCCCTAGAATGTAAGAGACTTTCATCTCTTGCCCCCTCGGGCCGATAGTCACTTGTAAATCTAACGTTCGCAAAAACTCGCGCTTCTGGGCCAGCGTCGGTTTGCCCGTCATCACCTTCCGCCGTAGTCGTTCGGCCCGCGCCAGGATTGCGCTTTGTTGCGCCTCGGTGAAGGCGTGTTTTTTTAACTCCAACTCCAACTGCCGCCGCTCCTCAATAAAAGCCTCTCTCTGCTTGGCGGTGGAGCGTGCTAGCTCTTCGGCTTCGTCGGCAAGTTTCTCGTTCTCTTCATCACCGAACTTGTCGAGATACCTTTTTATTTTGCGGTCGAGTCGGCTGATGAGGTCATTGAGTGAATCCAACCGCTCCCGCTTCGGTGTTAGCTCGGCGGCCTTGCTTTTGCTCTGCGCCGCTATCCCCTCCATTAGCGCCTCACGCGATAATCCGCGAGTCACGGCCTCCCACGCCAACGAGTCAATCTCGCCAAGTTTTAGACGGCGCTCGTGACACATCGATTGAGGACTGGTGCTCCTATTGCCATTGCATTTGTTCTTCTTGATTCGCTCTTGTGCCGCCTCAAATGTTGACGGGTCAACAAATGCTAATTCAGGCATTGCAGTCTTTATGCCCGCGTATTCGACTTCACCAATGAACAAACGGCGAGAGAGCAACTGACCGACGACTCCCTGCCGCCACACCCGCGCCCCCGCAGGCGTCGGCACTCCCTCGGCGGTCAAAGTATTGGCGATGGTATACAAGGACATAAACTCCGGCCCGGTGTACATTGCAAAAATTCGCCGGATGACCGCCGTCTGTTCCGGGTCAATGACTAACCGCGCCTCACGTTTGATTCCGATTTTGCGATAGCCATAAGGCACTTTGGCCCCCACCCATCTAACCGCCGCTTTCGCTCGCCGCCCTGCGCCGATTAGCCGAACAAGTCCGATTTCGACTGGGTAGTCACATTCAACATAAAATTGCGCTGTGCGACGGTTGCCAAGCTCTGCAAACTCGCCTTGCCAAATACTTTCCCGACTTCATCCAGATTTTGGATTTCATCCATGCCAACGAATATCTATGGAAGGTTGCGAATGCCTTGTTCGGCGAGACTAACGATCACCGCTTTGAATGGATGAGGTCGCACACTCTGCAACTTCTTTCAGGACAAACCCAGTTGCTGAGTGCCGAATTTCGTTCGCTGGCAACACAGCCCAAGATCAGCCAGAGCAAGCGCACACAACTCCTCAAGACGGCCAACTATTTTGAACGCAACCTGCCTTTCATGGATTACCCGACTTACTTGTCCAATGGCTACCCAATCGCCTCGGGTGTGATCGAAGGCGCTTGCCGCCATTTTGTGAAGGATCGTTGTGAATTGTCGGGAATGCGCTGGACTCAAGTTGGGGCTGAAAACTTATTGCGTCTCCGAGCCGTAGCCGAAAATGGCGACTGGGATGCTTACCATATCTATCGCAAGCAACAACGCCATCGCCGCCTGTATGGTTCGTCAGTCTCGAAACCAGAACCGGTGGAAGTGCAGGCCTTGGATAGCACACCTTCACATTCCACAATGCCCGCCGACATAGATTCAATACCTCAAGCGATCTGCCTGGACAGCCATACCAGTTATCACAGCCTGCCATTAGCTGCCTGAAACTACTTCAACTCAAATGAAACACACCCAAATCATATTGAGAATTGCTGTTGGCCCAATGGGTGGCCCAACGTGACGGGCCACAGACTCGCCAGCGGGTCGCCTTGACCGATGGGGCCCGGGCGTTGCAGCAACAAATGCAAATCTGGCTGCCGACCTTCGCTCTCGTCTTGGATATCATTCATGCCGTGGAGTATCTGTGGAAAGCGGGCACGGCCTTGTATGGCGAAACGGATCCGCAACGCGACGTCTGGGTCAAAGCGCAGGCCCTGGCCCTTCTCTCCAGTCACACCGCCCAAGTCATTGAGCGCTTGGAAGAGAAAGCCCAAGCCTTGGCCCCGAGCAGTCAAGCGGCTAAAACGTTGCGTCAAGTGGCGCAGTATTTTCGGCGCAACCTGCCGTATATGGATTACGCCCGCTATCTCAAAAACGGTTGGCCCATTGGCACAGGTGTGATTGAAGGCACTTGCCGGCATCTGGTCAAAGACCGAATGGAGTTGGCAGGGATGCGTTGGACCGTGGCCGGCGCCGAATCGCTTTTGGCCCTGCGCGCCGTCAACGAGAATGGGGGTTGGGAATTTTGGCGAGTTTCTTACCGGTTTATCCGGTGCTACAAGCAAAAGCGCCCTCAGTTTTTGCGGTAAAACTCGCCCTTTTGCCAAATTGAGAATTGCTGAGCGTGTGCCGTTGCTGGTCGAAAGCTACAACAAGGACGGACTACGCCATAAGACGCAAATCGTGCTCAGCCTGATCACCAGCGGGCGTGTCCCGGTTTGGTTTACCCCGTGGGATGGCAACCAAACGGACGACGCAGTGTACGCGGCCAACCTGAGGGCCTGCGCCAGGCGTTGCTGGTGCCGGAGAACGCTGTGCTGATCGGGATCGCAAGTTGTGCAATCACGACAACGCAAATCGCTATCACAATAATGTCTATTGGCGAATGCAGTTTCGTTCGGTCAACTCGCGGGTCTTCGATGGTTCCAAAATGCTCGCGAATATTGGCAAGGGGTGAGGCGGTCATGGCTATCCTTTTCGCCGCGTTGGCGGATAGCCCTCAACTTTTCACACTTCGCATTTCCCCAATTTAGATGCGTTCGCCCTAAGATCCTATCCTTCGGCCAGCGGCGGCCTTGATGCTGACGTAAAACTCATGCTCCGGCGCCGCGTCCGGTCTCCAGCGCAGCCAGCACGCGTTCGGGAGTCATGGGAATCTCCCACAGCCGGACGCCAATTGCATCGGCCACGGCGTTGGCAATGGCGGCGGCCGTTGGATCGAGCGTCTGCTCGCCCAAGCCTATCGCTCCGAACGGCCCGTCGGGATGCGGCGTCTCCAACAGCATTGGAACGATCTCCGGGCTTTCCATGATGGTCGGCACGAGATAACCTTCTAGCGACGCATTCATCAGCCGGCCTTCCTCCTGCTGAAGTTCCTCCGTCAGCGCGGTGCCCAGGCCCTGCACTACGCCGCCGTGAATCTGCCCGAGCGCCCCCAACGGGTTGATCACCTTCCCCACGTCGTGCGCCGCCCATACTTTCTCCACCTTCACCTGGCCAGTCTCAATATCCACCAACACCTGTACGATCTGGGTCGCAAAGGCGAAGATGGAATGGGGCACCGGATAGGTGTACTCCGACATCGGCTTCGGCGGCTGCCAATATACCGAGTGGCCCTCGCCGCGCAGAGGTTTGTTGGCCTCCCAGGCTTTGCGAGCTACGGCCTTCACCGACACGCCCCGCTCCGGCACGCCGCGCACAGTGATTCGCCCCTGACCGATTTCAAGGTCTTCCACGGCGACCTCAAGTTCATCGCCGGCCGCCTCCAGAAGCGAATTCCGAATGCTCGTCGCCGCTTGCAGGATGGCTTTGCCCACCATGTACGTCGAGCGCGAGGCAACCGTCGGGCCGGCGTCCGGCGTAGTTTCTGTGTCAATTCGAGTCAGGCGAATGTCTTCGGGCCGCACCCCCAGCGCGTCGGCGGCCATGAGCAACTGCGCCGTGCGCGCGCCGCTGCCGATGTCTGCGGTGCCGGTCTGCAAGACGACCGACCCGTCCGGAGCCATTTCGATGCAGCAGCGCGAATAGTCCATGAGCGTCCGGGCAACGCCCATGCCGTGCAGAATGGACGCCATCCCGAGGCCGCGCCGCAAGTGCCGAGCCGGTTGACGCTTCAGCCACCGGCCGCGTTCCTGCCAGTTCGCCGCCTGTGCGGCGCGGCGCATCGTCTCCTTGAGGCCGATGTCGTAATACATCTCCGCGCCCGTCGGCATGACCGAGCCTTTCTCCATGCCGTTCTTCAGCCGGATTTCAATCGGGTCCAAACCGATCTGCTCGGCCACGATGTCGAGATTCTGTTCCTGCGCGTACGCCATCTCCGGCCCGCCAAAGCCCCGCATTGCGCCGCCGTTCAGGTTGTTGGTCGCCACCGAGTAGGCGTTGATGCGCGCATTCGGCACGTTGTAACAGCCGGCCGCGTGTTCGGCGGCGAACCCGGCCACGGGCAGGCTAGCATTCGTGTACGGGCCGGCATCCAACACGGCTTCCACTTCAATCGCCGTGATCCGGCCGTCTTTCTTCACGCCAGTCTTGTAGCGAATAAAGAAACGCTGGCGCTTTACGTGAGTGTGCATGGACTCGCGGCGGTTGCGGATCAGTTTCACCGGACGGCCAGCCTTGTACGCCAGCACGCCCACGGGGGCTTGTGTGTGCAATTCATCCTTGCCGCCAAAGCCACCGCCGACGTGCAAATAGATCACCCGTACGCGATTGGCGGGCAGGCCCAGTTGTTCGGCAACTTGAATCCGGTCGCGGTGGGGGTGCTGGCCACCGGTGTAGATCGTCAGCACGTTGCCATCCCAATCCGCCACCGTCCCCTCGCATTCGAGGAACAATTGATCCACCGCGCCGGTCGTGTATTCGTGCTCGACAATCACCTCGGCTTCGGCGAAACCCTTGTCCGGGTCGCCCCAGAGGATAGGCTGGTGAGAGATGATGTTGTCTTGGCGATCGAGACGGGCAAGAGGTGAGTCAGGTTTCATGGCTGCGCGTGCGTCGAAGACGCCGGGGAGCGGCTCGTACTCCACCTCGATGGCGGCCAGCGCTGCTTCGGCGGCGTCCTCATCCTCAGCCACCACCCCCGCGACGATGTCGCCTACGAAGCACACTTCGTCAATCGCAAACACTGGCTGGTCTTTGACAACGTAGCCGAACAGTTTCTCGCCGGGCACGTCACGGTGTGTGACCACCGCCAGCACGCCCGGCATCGCTTCCGCCGCAGCGGTGTCCAGCCGTTTGATCCGCGCGTGGGGATACTCTGGATAGAGGAACTTGCCGACGAGCATACCGGGCAATGTCACGTCGAACGTGAACTTCGCCCGGCCGGTTACCTTGTCAATTCCCTCGACATAGGTGGAACTGGTGCCGGAGTGGATGCGCTTGAACATCGGTCTAAGATTCCTCTCGAACTGCCTGTTCAACCCGGTGGCTCTTCCAGCCCGCCTCTTTGGCGATCTCGATGAGCCACTTGCGGTATTCCACCGAGACGCGGTCCGCCCCTCGGATGTGCAGTTCCGCGCTCAGGTCCACCGGCAGTTCCTCCGGGCGTTGCGACTCGACGATCGGCTTGTCTTGCCCGATGATCGTCGTGTCGTTGTCGACGTATTGCTGATCGGGCGAGTCGAGATCGAAATTGCGCGTTAAGAACGTGAAAGTACGCGTACGCTTGGGCGCAATCGGGCAGACTGTCATGAAAAGAACGTAACGCCGGGAAGACGGCGACATCACGTGATTGACCCACACCGCGTTGGGAATGAATATCCGGTACTCACGGTGGGTAATGACCTTCTCGGCGGTCGCGCTGCGCCCGCGATTGCGGAGCGCGGCGGTGGGCTCTTCCGCGTCCACCGCCGTCCGCAGTTCGGCCCCCTCACGCCATACCTCGTGATCAGGCACCTCGGGATGATCTCGATCGCCTAAGATGCCATCGTGCACCCAGGCAAAATGCGCGAAATCCACGTAGTTCTCGACCCGGCGGGCAAAGTGGCAATCCCAATCATAGGCCGGCGTCGGCACAGGGCGGAAGGCTGGATCGTTGAATTCCGGAAACTCTGGCAGTGGGTGTTTGGGCTCGTTTTCCAGACAAACCCAGATCAATCCATTTTTCTCTGCGGCAGAATACCGGGGAATGCGGGCACGAGGTGGAATTCGCATGCCGAACCGGACAGGAATAGAAGTGCAAACGCCGTCCTTGCCATAGGTCCAGCCGTGAAACGCGCAACGTAGCTGATCGCCCTCCACCCAGCCCAGCGACAAGGCCGCTCCCCGATGCACGCACAGGTCGGGGAAGGCTGCCACCTCCCCACCCATCCGGGCAATCACCAGCCGCTCGCCCAACACCACGGCTGGTTGCGGCTTGTCGGTGAGGTCTTTCGCGTACAGCGCGGGCTGCCAGTAGCCGCGCATCGCCCGGTACAAGATCTCCTCGCCGGTCGTATCCAGTGCAACTAGGTCATTGTCTTCCATCAGTCCCTCGCCTCCTTCCGATTGCTGCCAAGTCGAATGGCCACCTCGTGACCCCACACCGCACTACTGCATAAACACGCCTCCGTTTACGAGAATCGTCTGGCCGGTGATGAAGTCCGCGTCAGATGAAAGCAAGAACACCAGCGTGCCGGCCAAATCATCCGGCTTCTCGGTGCGTTGGATCGCCCGCTGCTTCTGGATATTGAGATCGTGCTGTTCACCCCGGTCGTTGTCTTTGTGCGGTATGTAGTCGGGCGCGACCGAGTTGACATTGATGCCATGCGGCCCGACCTCGCGGGCCAGCGCGCGGGTGAGCGCCAGCACGCCGCCTTTGGAAGTAACGTAATGGAGAAATCCACTCACGCCGCGATAGATGGTGTTCGACCCGATGTTGATAATGCGGCCATAATTCTGCTCTTTCATGTAAGGGAACACGGCCACACAACAATTGAACACGCCGCGCAAATTCACTGCCATAATGCGATCCCATTCTTCGCGGGTGATCTCGTAGAACGGTTTAAGGGCCAGCCCGCCGAAGATGGCGGCGTTGTTAACCAGCCCATCAATCCGCCCAAAACGCTGTTTCGTCGCGGCGGCCATACGGCGCGCGTCGTCTTCGTTGGACACATCCACCTGCAGGCCCAGGGCCTCGCCGCCGGCCGCTTCGACCAACTTCACGGTCTCGGCGCAGTCGAGCACGTCGGCGGCGACGACTTTGGCGCCCTCTTGCGCCAGCCCGACAGCATATACCTGTCCGATGTTGCGGGCCGCTCCGGTCACGATGACAACCTTGTCTTTAAGTCTCATAGCAGAAAACTCCTGAGTGCCGCCTCGAAGGCGGGTGGATTGTCCAGATGCACCGAGTGTCCGGCATGCGGCACTTCGACGAATCGGCAGCCGGCAATACTCGCTGCCGAGCGCGCCGCCAGTTCGGGCGAAAGCACCGGGCTTTCCGCGCCGCGAATGAGAAGCGCGGGGCAGCGCACCTGCCGCGCATATTCCCAATAGGCCCGATTGCGGAACGGCCAGCGTTGGCGGAAGGCGGGATCAGTTTTGCGCGCCCACTTGCCGTTCTGCTCGCGCAGTTCGTGACGCAGATACGGGCGCATCGTCCACAACGCGGCGAACTTGTTTACCCCGCGCTCGAGTTGCTCCAGTTCGGCCGGCGACTCGAATTTCCACTTGCGCTCCGGGATCGCGGTCTCCGGCTGGCTGAACTCGAAGCCGACATCCACCAGCACGAGGTGGCTCACACTGTCGGGATGCGCGGCGGCGTGCATCAGCCCGATCAGCCCGCCCCACGAAGCGCCGACGAACACTGCCCGCCCCAACTGCAAATCGGCGAACACGCCCGCCAGATCGGCGGCCAGGTCAACGCTCTCGTACTTGCCATCCGGCGACCATTCGCTGTCGCCGAAGCCCCGCAGGTCCAAGGCCAGTGGACGAAAGCGATTGGCAAATGCAGGCGCGAAATGATCCCACTGATGCGCGTTGCCGGTCACGCCGTGCAGCAATACCAGCGGCGGCGCATCCGCCGGCCCGTCCCAGGCGACGTAATACAATTTCAAGCCATTGACCGAGACAAAACGATCTTGATATTCAACCATATGCTCTCACCTACTGCTCACTGTCCGCCTTCGCCGCCGCTTTCACCGACTCGATGATCTGTACATAGCCGGTGCAGCGGCAGATATTGCCTGTCAAGCCGAATCGAATTTCCTCATCGGTCGGTGCCGGATTCTCGCTCAGCAGCGCCACCGCCGACATGATCATCCCCGGCGTGCAGAAGCCGCACTGGTAGCCGAGTTGATCGAGAAAGGCCTGTTGCACCGGATGCAGCCCCGCGCCCCGGCTCAGGCCTTCAATCGTTATCACCTTCTTGCCGTCTGCCTGCACTGCCAGCACGCAACACGAGTGCACGTTCTGGCCGTCGAGCAGCACCGTGCATGAGCCGCAGATGTTCGACTCGCAAGCGTGCTTCGTCCCGGTTAGTCCCAAGTCGTCCCGGATCAGTTCGACGAGCAATCGGCGCGGCTCGACTTCGAGTTCGCGCATCCGGCCGTTGACTTCGACGGTAATCTTTTGCTTCATGCGCCGCTCCGCGGGTTGGCACTGGAGGCTTGAGCGCGCCGCCAGGCCTGGGTCAACATTCTCCTCGCCGCCGGCACGGTCAGTTTGCGCCGGTATTCCGCCGAAGCGTGACCGTCCGACATGGGTTCGATTTCCGCGGCCGCGAGTGCGGCGGCCTCGGCGATTACGGCCGCGGTCAGTCTCTGGCCGCGCAGCGCGGCTTCGACGTTGCGAGCGCGAAGGGTCGTCGGTGCCACGCCGCTGAGGGCCACTCGCACCTCGGCACACTGATCACTCTCCGGTTCGAGCGTGACGCGGGTCGCAACCCCGACCAACGCCATATCCATCGGCCGGGTGGCGTATTTGTAGTAAGCAATGCTCGTGTTCGCGCTCATCAATGGCAAGCGGATCGAAGTAAGTATCTCAGCCGGCTTCAACGCCGTTTCGTAGTAACTTGTGCCGAATTCCTCGACGGTCAACGTCCGTTCGCCCTCCGGCCCGCGCAGAGTCACCGTTGCATCGAGAGCGATGAACCATGCCGGGGGATCGGAACCGGGAGCATTGTGGCACAAGTTTCCGCCAATAGTGGCGATATTGCGCACCGGCACGGTCGCCACCATCGGATACGCCTCGCAAATGAACGGGAAATGCTCGCGAATGGCGGGCGATTTCTCCACCTGGCGGTGAGTCGTCAGCCCCCCAAGCGTCAAGGCGTCGGCGGCTGCCTCGATGTCGTCCAGCCCGGGAATCTTCGCCAGGCTCACAATCACCTCGGCGACGATCAATCCCTCTCGCAGAAGCAGGACGACCGACTGCCCACCGGCCATCGCTTTGGCATCGTCGCCATGCCGTTGAAGCAGAGAGATCGCCTCGTCGAGCGAGGTTGGACGGAGGAACTCGAAGTTTCTCATGCCTGTGCGGCGGCGGCTGCCAACGCCTTGGCCCTCGCCCGCTGATACTTGATCCAGTTCAGGCACGACTTGTCGCGCCCCATCAGCATGTCGGCAGCCTTCGACGCCGCGACGATCTCCGTCTCCAGCGGATTGGTGATCGCGCTCGTCAGGCCGGTGGCGATGAGCATGGGCAGATAGGTGAGATTGATGGCTTTACGCTCCGGCAGGCCGAAGGCGACGTTGCTCGCGCCGTTGGTCGTGTTCAGGCCGAGTTCCGTCACCACGCGCCGTAACGTGTCTAAGCACACCCGCCCGGCCCGATCGTCCGCGCCGACCGTGAGCGTGAGTGGATCGAGCAGAATATCCTCCGGCGGGATGCCGTGATCGGCGCACTGTTGAACGATCGTTTTAGCGGCCTCGAATCGTTCTTCCACGTTGACGGGGATACCGCTTTCACCGTGGGCCAGGGCCACGACCGCCGCGCCGTATTTCTTGGCAATCGGCAGAACCTTCGCAGCGCGCTCCCGTTCGGCGGTCGTCGAATTGATCAAGCCCTTCCCGCCGGTCATTTCGTTGAATACGCGCAACCCGGCCTCCACTGCCTCCGCGCTGGGCGAGTCTATGCACAGCGGCACGTCTACCGCCTCGAGGATCGCCTTGACGGCGATGGGCATAACCAGCGCCTCGTCGCCTCCGGCAAAGCCTACGTTCACGTCGAGGACGTGGGCTCCGGCTTCTAGCTGTTTGACCGCTTCGCCCTGGACGTAAGCATACCCCTCTTTGAATTCAGGATGATTGGGGTTGTCCGCGTGGGTTTGAAGCGCCTGAAGCGCCGCCGCCAGCTTCTTGCGATTGGTTGGATTGATCCGCTCGCCGATGATGACGAACGGCGAGTCGAGGCTGATGCGAACGGTGTTGGTTTTGGAGCAGAGTGTGGTGATCATGGGTTAGATTCCTCCGGTGTCAAAGTGTCAGGTGGGCGTGTCATCACCTGTCTTCCGGATGCAGTGCAAAGTACAACCGCTCCGGCGAGATGGGAAGGTCCTTCAGGCTCACGCCGGTCGCGTCGAGAATGGCATTGGCAATGGCCGCCGCCGGGCCGAGGATGGGATACTCGCCGATACCTTTTGCGCCAAACGGCCCGGTGGGATCGGGTTCTTCGACAAAGCCCATCGTCACCTCCGGCACGTCGAGCGTCGTCGGCACGCGATAATCGGCCAGGTGCGGGTTCATCACTTTGCCTTCTTGCAGGATCATCTCCTCGAACAAGCCGAAGGCAATGCCCTGCGCTACCCCGCCCTGCACTTGCCCGGCGATGCCGTCCGGGTTGATCACGCGGCCCACGTCGTGGATCGCGGTGAAGCGGCTGACGACGACCCGGCCCGTGTCCGGATCCACTTCGACCTCGGCTACGTGCGTGCCGAAAGCAAAAGTGGCATACGGGCCGTCAAAGAAACCTTCACCCGGATATTGCTTGGGCGGCCTGGACGAGAGATGCGATGAGCGGCCGATGAGCGGTCCCCGCCCGGCATACATCGAAATGCCGAGGAGATCGGCGAAGGTGAAGCCGTCGTCGAGCTTGTGGCCGTTAAAGACTCGGCCGCCGCGGATGACGATGGCCTCCGGCGCACAGCCGAGCGCGGCGGCGGCGGCCTCGGCCATCTGCCGCTTCACGTCCTCGGCCGCCAGCCGCACCGCGTTGCCCGAATCGTAGATGGTGCGGCTGCCGATGGAGCCGGAGTCGTACGGTGCCGTGTCCGAATCTTGGGCGGCGATACTCACGCGCTCGACCGGGATGTCGAAGGCCTCGGCGGCGATCTGGCAGAGCGCCGTGTGCGTGCCCGTGCCGATGTCGGTGACGGCCGTCAGAATACTCACGGTGGCATCCTCGTTGAGTCGCACCACCGCCGCCGAGGGCAGGAAGCCGGTAGACTTCACGAGGTTGGCGAGGCCGATGCCGCGATTCGGCCCGAGCCGGCCTCTCTTGCGGCGATAGTCCGAAGCGGCCAGCGCCATGTTCATCGTCTCGCGGATGTGGACGCTGTGCAGTTTCTCGGTAGTGATGATCTCCTCGCCGTCGGCGCATAGATTCTGCAGACGAAAATCCGCCGGGTCGAGGCCGAGCGCCCGGGCCATCGTATCCATCTGCGCCTCGACGGCAAACAGCACCTGCGTGATACCATAGCCGCGCAGACAGCCGAAATTGATGTTGTTGGTGTACACGGCGCGCGAGCGGCCCCGGCAATTGGGAATGCGATACGTGCCCTGAATCGCCGAGAGCGAATGCGCCGCCGTGCCGAGCGCGTGGTCGGCATACGCCCCGGTGTCGGTGAGGATGTCGGCCTCGCGGGCTACGAGCGTGCCATCTTTGTTCACGCCGGACTTGAGATGAATCCGGAACGGCGCCGCCGGCGGTGCCGTGAAGAACTCCTCCTCGCGGGTGAGGGTGAGCCGCACCGGCGCGCGAGCGGCCTTCGCCAGCAGCGCGCACACCGGCTCATACTGTGACTTGACCTTCGCGCCGAAGCCGCCGCCGAGCATGACCGGGATGACGCGCACTTTGATCATCGGCATATTGAGAGAGAACGCCACTTCCCAATGGCACAGACTCAGTTGTTGGGTGGCCGTCCACACCGTCAAGCGGCCATCGGGCCCGAAACTGGCGAGGCAGGCAAACGGCCCAATGGAGACCTGGTGCTGAGGCGGAGTCGTATAGGTGTCCTCAAAAACAAAGTCGGCCTCGGCGAACGCCCGATCCACGTCGCCCTGACTCAGCCGCGCTTCCATGCAGACGTTGCCATGGCGAACGTATGGCGAAAGCGTCCAATACGACGATTGCTCCGGGTGAACGATCGGCGCGCCTTCTTTCGTCGCCTGTTCGGCGTCCAGCACGGCGGGCAAGTCCTCGTACTCGACCCGGATCAGTTTGACGGCCTCCGCCGCCAGGCGCTCACTTGTCGCGGCGACGGCGGCCATCGGCTCGCCGACGAAACGCACCTTCTCACGCGCAAAGGTCAGTTTGTCGCGAATATAGAGGCCAGTGCGGACCACGGGTGCATCGGCAGCGGTGATGACGGCCCGCACGCCTGGCAGTTCGAGCGCCCGGCCTGCGTCAATTTGAACAATGCGCGCATGAGGCCGGTCGCTGAACAGTATTTTCCCGTACAGCATGTTCGGGACCGAGGTGTCGGTGTTGTAGAGTGCCTTGCCCGTGACTTTGGCGACGCCGTCCACGCGCTGAACCGACTTGCCCAGCGCGGTGTCCATACGCTCAGCCAGGTCGCGCCTTGAAGGCGTTCCTACGATCACGGGCTGGGCAGTTTCGGTGGTTTTGGGCATGGATTTACCTCCTCACTCCGTTGCTCTGGCTGCCGCCATCACAGCCTGGATGATCTTGCTGTAACCGGTGCAGCGACACAGGTTGCCGGCCAGGCCGCGGCGGATGTCGTCGGCATCGGCGCGGGGGTTGGCGTCGAGCGTCGCCTTCGCCATCATCAGCACGCCGGGGATACAATAGCCACACTGCACCGAATTGAAATCAAGGAAGGCCTGCTGGAGCGGATGCAGCCGATCGCCTGAAGCCAGGCCTTCAATCGTCTCAAGCGGCTTGCCCTCGGCAGCCATCGCCAGCACCAAGCAGGCCGTTACCGGGCGGCCAGCCAGGATCACGGTGCAAGCGCCGCAATCGCCGGTGCCGCAGCCTTTCTTCGCGCCGATGAGACCCAACTTGTCGCGCACAACGTCAATCAGCAAGTCGGAAGGTTCGACTTCGACCGCATAGCGTTGACCGTTGACGAGAAGGCTGATGGATTTCGCCATGGGGTGCATTACTCTGCCAACTCCTCTCGAACTTGCCGCAACGCCCTCTCCGTGAGTTTCCGCACCATCGCCCGCCGGTACTGCGCCGAGCCGCGCACATCGCTGATCGGCGCAGACGCCTGCTCGGCCAGCCGGGCGGCCTCGCGGATCACCTCGTCGGTCAACCGGTTGCTCGCGTTCACCAGCGCCTCGGCCTGGCGCGCTCGAATGGGGGTCGGCGCAACGGCCGCCAGGGCGATGCGCGCGTCGAAGTTGCCTCCTGCTCGGCTCAAAAACACACTCACGCCGACGATGGCGAGGTCTAAGGCCTCGCGGACTTTGCGCTTGATGTACTCGCTCGCCGCCGCCGGCGGTGCCGCCGGCACGGAAAGCGACACCAGTAATTCGCCCTCGGCCAGCGCGGTCTGACCCGGACCGCGCCAGAGTTCCGCCAGCGGCAGTTCGCGGCTGCCGTGCGGCGAAAGGAGAGTGGCCCTCGCGTCGAGGGCAAGCAATGGCGCGGCAGTGTCGGCGGAGGGCGATGCGTTGCACACATTCCCGCCAATGGTGGCGAGATTACGGATCTGCGGTGAGCCTACTTCGCCGGCCCCCTGTCCCAACGCGCGATACGGGCTGGCCGGAAGAAACGTCTGCTCGAGTTGGGCCATCTTCACCGCCCCGCCGATGGTCCAACCGTCCCCGCCTGCCTCGACAACGCTCATCTCCGGCACTTCGCAAACGTCTATCAACGTGATCGGCGAACCATCTCCGTGCTCAAGTTTCAACAGCAAGTCTGTGCCGCCCGCCAGAAAGCAGAACGGCCTTTCGGACTGCGCGGCCAGCGTTACCGCTTCCTGGAGTGAGTGGGCCTTCAGGTAATCACGAACTCGAGTCATTGGACTGCGATTCCTCTCTCGTCTGGTAGGGAAAGGCCCGTCGCCAGGCCAGAGTGGTAAGAGAAGCGCCGTAGCGTTTCTCGCATCGTTCTACCAATGCCTTCGACAGCCGGTTGTGGCGATCCACCAACGAGCGCAGATCGACGCCCACGAGTTGACCTCCGGCGACGACGACACGGCCATTGACCATCGAAAAGCCCACCCGGCCCGTCTCGCACAATACTAACCCGGCGAGGGGATCGTGCAGGCCGCCCGCGAGCGGGAGTTGGCGAGTGTCAAAGGCAATGATGTCGGCGCACATGCCAGGCGCGATCACGCCGATGTCGTCGCGGCGCAGCAGCCGCGCACCGCCCAGCACGCCGATCTCCAAGGCTTGAGTGGCAGTCATCGAGTCGGCGCCGTGGAAAACCCGCTGCAGGAGAAGCGCGTTACGCACCTCGTCAATCATATTCGAGGCATTGTTGGCCGCGCTTCCATCCACGCCGATTCCCACCGTCGCGCCGGCCTTGAGCAGATCGGGCACGCGGCAGCAGCCGGCGGCGGTGTACATATTCGAGTTCGGGCAGTGAGCGACCGCCGTGCGCGTGCGGCCCATGAGCGCAATGTCGTCGTCGGAAAGCGTCACCGCGTGCGCGTACCAC
>CAYSIV010000006.1:25169-25525 GCA_964431175.1 uncultured Anaerolineales bacterium | reverse complement strand
TTGCCGTAGGTTTCGCGCACATATCGTTCGTCGTCGGGCGACTCGGCCAGATGGGTGTGACTGCCCACACCGTACTTGCGGGCGAGGGCCACGCTCTCCTTCATCAGCGTCGGGCTGACAGAAAACGGCGAGCACGGGGCGAGGTCAACGCGGGTCATCGCGCCCGATGTAGCGTCGTGGTACTTCTGGATCAGCCTCTCGCAATCGGTCAGGATGTCGTCTTCTTTCTCGACGATGTGATCGGGTGGGAGACCGCCGCCGCTCTGCCCCACCGAGAAACTGCCGCGCGCCAAATGAAAGCGAATACCGATGTCGCGGGCGGCCTCGATGCAAGTGTCGAACCGCACGTCGTTGAC
>CAYSIV010000006.1:0-25159 GCA_964431175.1 uncultured Anaerolineales bacterium | reverse complement strand
GGAGTTCGGCGTGGTTGATCAGCGACGAAACATACAGGTCTTCGTCGGTCAGTTCGCTCATCAGCAGGTATATGTCGTGCAGCCAGCGGAAGAGCGAACTATCCTGCATACTCGGAACGTTCCGCAGGAGGCTCTGGAATTGGTGATGGTGCGTGTTGACCAAGCCGGGCAGGACGACGTGGTCCGTTAGGTCAATACGTTGATCAACCTGGCCCGGTTCCGTCCCTCGCGTCCCGACGGCTTCGATGCGATTGTCGCGGACGAGAATCCACGCATCGCCCAGCCGCCGACGGTCTTCGTCAAAGGCGGCGAGGGTGTCAATACTGTGCAGAAGGATACTGCTACCGTTTTCCCTTGTCATATGGCCTTCCCAGCGCCGCCGGCGTGTCGGTCTTACGAATGCGGGTCAACAAGACAGCCAGCGTCAGAAAATATGGCAGCATCAGCAGAAACTCGTATGGGATCGCGCGTGCGCCGAGTCCAGTGGTGCCCAACGCCTGAATTCGGTACTGCAACGAGTCGGCCAGGCCGAAGAGCAGCGCGCCGAGCAGCGCCAATTCCGGTCTCCAGCGGGCGAAGATCACGAGCGCCACTGCGATCCAGCCTTTGCCGGCCGTGATGCCCTCGCGGAACAGATGCAGTTGAGCCACGGTGAGCATCGCGCCGCCCATCCCGGCCAGCCCGGTGCCGATCAAGATGGCAATGTATCGCGTCTGGCTGACATTTACGCCCGACGTTTCCGCCGCCGCCGGGTGCTCACCCACCGCACGAATCTGCTGGCCCCAGGTGGTACGGTACAGAAAAAACCAAACAACGGCGACGAGGATAAAACTGATGTACGTCAGCACGTCGTGGTTGAAGAGAATCTCACCGATCACCGGGATGCGCGAGAGGCCGGGGACGGGCCAGGGCTTGAGGCCGCTGACACGCGCGGTGAGCGAACTGAACCGCTGACGGTAAAGATAACTCGTCATGCCCACGCCTAGCAGCACTAGCGTCACGCCGCTCACCACTTGGTCGGCTTTGAGCGTGACGCACAATAGAGCCAGCACCAGCCCCATCGCCATTCCGCCGAGAATCCCGGCGAAGATGCCCAGCCACGTCCCGGCCCAGGGCACGGCTTGCCCCAGCGCCGAGTTCTCGACCGTGTAAGCCGTCAAGAATCCGGCCAAGCCGCCGCTGATCATCACACCTTCCAGCCCGAGATTCACCACCCCGCTGCGCTCGGTCACCACCTCGCCCAGCGTCGCCAGCATCACCGGCACAGCCAAGCGGATGCCGGCCGTGACGAGGGCGATGAAGAAAGTCCATGTAAGAATAGTATCCCAGGGCATGAGAGTCCGCCTTCCAGTCAGTGATCAGTGATCGGTGCGCTGCTCACTGTTCTCCCCTCCTGGCGATCGCCTCCGCCGCCAGCACGAACAGCACCACCAGCGCCTGAAGCGCGTCGGCAAGCGTGGCCGGCACTTGGGCCAGGCTGTGCATCGCGTCCATGCCGATTGTCAACGCGGCGAAGAACACCGCCACCAACAACACGGCGAACGGATTTAGCCGGCCGATCAGCGCGACCAGGATGCCGCTGAAACCGTAGCCGCCGGAGATTGACGCGCCCTTGAGCCGCGTGTGCAGGTAACTGACCTCGATGATACCAGCCAAGCCCGACAGCGCGCCGCTGAAGATCAGCGCAAAGGCAATGCTCCAGGCCGGATCGATCCCCGCCGTGCGGGCCACCTTGGACTGCAAGCCCACCGCGCGCAGGCGAAAGCCGATCGGCGTGCGCCAGATGAGCAAATAGACCAGCGGCGCCAGCAGGAGCGCGAGCAGCACGCCGAGGTGCAAGCGGCCCACCAATGCCGGCATCCGCGCCGCCTGCACGAACTGCGCGCTCTCCGGCAGAAAACTCCCCGGATCCTGCAGCGGTCCGCGCACGAGGTACTCGACCAGCAGGACGCCGATGTAGTTGAGCATCAGCGTCGAAATGATTTCGTTCATCCCGCGCCGGACTTTGAGGTAGGCCGAAATGGCAGCCCACAGCCCGCCGCCGACCATCGCGGCAAGCAATGTCGCCGGGATGAGCAGGATCGCTGGCCAATTCGTGAATGTGACGGCGACGAGCGTGCCGAACAGCGCGCCGATGAAATACTGCCCCTCGCCGCCGATGTTCCACTGGCGGCAGCGCAGAGCCACCGACAGGCCAAGCGCCACCAGTGCCAGCGGCACGGCTTTGAGGATCGTCTCCTGAATCTGCCTCGGCCCGCCGAACGCGCCCTTGATCATCACGCCGTAGGCCATCACCGGGTCCACTTTCGCCAGCATCAGCAGGCCGGCGCCGACGATCAGCGCGGCGATCACGCCCAATGCAGGTGCGGCGGGACGCAGCCACTTGCCGATCTCGATGAGGCGGGCAGCGCGACGCTCCGCAATCGTGTTCATGCGCGCGCCTCCGCCCGCTTGTGTCCGGCCATCATTAGGCCGATCTCGTGCAGGTCGGCCTCGGCGGTATTCACCGTCCCGGCGATCTGGCCCTCGTAGATCACGGCAATCCGGTCGCTCAACGACAGCACTTCGTCGAGTTCGGTCGAGATGAGCAGGATCGCCACGCCTGCGTCGCGCTGGGCGACGAGTTGCTTGTGGACGAACTCGATCGCGCTCACGTCGAGGCCGCGCGTGGGCTGGGCTGCGACCAGCATTTTGGGGCGGCCCGACAATTCGCGCGCCAGAATCATTTTTTGGATGTTGCCTCCCGACAGACTCCCGCCGCGCGTGTCCACCGAGGGCGTCCGTACGTCGAAGTCCCGGACCAGTTTCTCGGCGTGCGCCCGGATCGCGTTCCGGTCAAGCATTCCCCGGCGGGTGTAGGGTGGGCCGCCGTGCGTCGAGAGCACCAGGTTTTCGGCCACTGAGAAATCCGGCAGCATACCCATGCCGTAGCGATCCGATGGAATGAGGCCCACGCCCGAGTCGATGATAGTACGTGGCGTATGATTTGTCGCGTCGCGGCCGTCAATCAGGATACGCCCTTTCTTCACGTGCCGCAGGCCCACGATGGCCTCTTCGAGTTCGGTCTGTCCGTTGCCGGCCACCCCGGCGAGGCCGAGGATCTCGCCCGCGCGGACTTCGAGACCCAGGCCACGCAACGCGGGCAGTTCGCGGTCGCTGTCCACCCACAAGTCCTCGACCTTCAAATACGTCTCACCCAGCTTCGGCGGCGCTTTGGACACGGTGAGCATGACATCGCGGCCCACCATCATCTTCGCTAGCGTGCGTTCGTTCGTCTCTTTCGTCGGCACGCTTCCCACCACGCGCCCGTCGCGCAGGACGGTGACGCGGTCACTGGCAGCCATGACTTCGTTGAGTTTGTGGCTGATAAACACGATGCTCTTGCCCTGCCCGGCCAACATGCGGAGGATCTTCAACAGTTCGTCGGTTTCTTGCGGCGTGAGGACAGCCGTCGGCTCGTCGAGGATCAGCACCTCGGCGCCTCGGTACAACGCCTTGAGGATTTCCACCCGTTGCTGCTCACCAACCGAGAGTTGCCACACCACCGCCGACGGGTCAACGCGCAAACCGTGACGCTCCGAGATTTCTGAGATGCGGCGATGCACGGCGCGCGTCTGTTCGAGCAGCGGCGCGCGGGGCGAGGGCTGGCCCAGTGTCATGTTGTCAGCGACCGTGAACGGGCCGACCAGCATAAAGTGCTGATGAACCATGCCCAAGCCGTGAGCGATAGCGTCGAACGCGGAGCGAAAATGGACCGCGCGCCCGCGCAATCGAATCTCGCCGGCGTCCGGGTGGTAGAGGCCGTACAAGACGTTCATCAGGGTCGTCTTCCCCGCGCCGTTCTCGCCCAACAGCGTGTGGATCTCGCCGGGGCGCAGGTCGAAGTCCACGCGGTCGTTTGCCAGCACGCCGGGAAATTTCTTGACGATGCCCTGCATTTCCACGATGGGGGTAGAGGTAGAGGACATGGGCCCTATCATCCTATCATCCCCCGGCCCCTTCTCCCCCGCATAGGGGGAGAAGGGAAAACACACTCTCCCTGCCCTTTTCTAGTCTAGGGCAGGGGGCTGGGGTGGGTGAGTCGCTACTTCGCCTCAGGCACATACGGCACAGTGAACGCGCCGCTCTTGATTTGTTCCACGGCCTTCGCGATTTCGTCGAGCGCGGCCTGCGGCACTTTGTCCTGCAACTGCGGGTTGTAGACCAGCTTCATCGCGCCTTCCTTCACGCCGAAGACGTACCACGGATTGTCGAACGTGTCGGCCTGAGTATCCTGCATCATCTTGGTGAACATGGGCACCATGTCCCAGACCAGGTTGACGATCACCACGTCCGGGCCGTTCTGGCTCATGTCACCGACGTAGCCGGTGACGTAGCCGCCGCGCTCCTTGGCCGCTTCGATCGTGCCGAGCGCCGGGCCTTCGCCGCACTCGATCCAGTAATCCACGCCGGCATCCGCCTGGGCCAGCGCGGCCTCTTTGGCCTTCGCCACGTCAATCCAGTCGCCGACGGCGGTGACAGTGAGCGTCGCACTCGGGTTCACGGTCTTCGCGCCCGCCAGCAGAGCCTCGCCCATTGCGTGGCACACCGGGATGTCAAAGCCGTACATCGCGCCGAGTTTGCCGGACTTAGAGACGTGCCCGGCGAGGATGCCGATCAAGTAAGCCGCCTCGTAGAAGGGCTGGTCGTAGTCGGCCACGTTCTTAGCGGTCTTCTTGATGCCGCCCGCCCAGGCGAAGTTCACCTTCGGGAATTCCGTTGCCACGCCGAAGGTGGGGTCGCCGTAGCCGAACGAGTGGGCCACGATCATCTGGAAGCCCTGGTCAGCGTACTGGCGCTCGACGCGCGCCACATCGGCATCGGAGACCGACTCCGAATATGCGATCTCGGCGCCTTGGGCCTTCATGGCCTGGATCGCGTTGTAGCCGGCCTCATTCCACGAGTTATCGTCGGGCGGGCCGGTGAGGATGACGGCCATCTTGAACTTGGCCGCCGGCGCTGCGGTTGTGGCCGCCGGCGCTGCGGTTGTGGCCGCCGGCGCTGCGGTTGTGGCCGCCGGCGCTGCGGTTGTGGCTGCCGGCGCTGCGGTTGTGGCCGCCCCGCCGCACGCGGTCAAAATCTGCGCGCCGATCACCAACAAGGCAATCAGCGCCATCCAACGAGTGAATCTGTAGGACATGTTCTAATCTCCTTCCTTGCAAAACAAGATTGCGCGCCCATTAGGCGCCCAGGTATTTGCCTTACGTGTCTTTGAGTTGTACCGATTTCCGCGTTGGTGCCTACCTCCTTTTCCTGGCGGCTAAGATTTATCCGGGCGTCAGCGCCACGCCGGCCATCATCAAACCAATCTCTTCGGCAGCCCCGGCAGCGCCAGCGCCACCGCCACCGCCGTAGCCGCCAGCGCGCCCATCACCAACTGCCCTTCCCCGCCGATGTTGATCACGCGGCTGCGAAAGGCAATGCAGATGCCCAGGCCGACGAACAGCAAGGGCGTCGCGGTTGCCACCGTCTGGGTAAGGCCGTTCACGTTGCCGAGCGCGCCTTGCGCCATCGCGCCGTAAGCGGCCAATGGGTTAACGCGGAGTGCCAACAGGATCACGGCGCCGATGAGCAGCGCCAGCCCCACCGCCAGCGTGGACAGCAATGCTTCGAAGTACGTGGTCAAGAATCGCTTGAACTTCGGCACGCAGGCCCTCCGTCCCTACTGGCGTTTCTCTGCCAGCCTGTCCCTGAGCCATTTCTTCTCGGCGGGCAGGCTGTAACAGCGAACACCTGTGGCGTTGTAGATAGCGTTGACGATGGCCGGCGTCGTCGGGATCGAAGCCAACTCACCCACACCCTTCGCCCCATACGGCCCATCCTTCGTTTCTTCTTCCACGAACAGCGTGACGATCTCCGGGGTCTGTTCAATCGTCGGCAACTTGCACTTGTTCAACGTGTCGGTCTTCACGTAGCCGTCTTCCATCACAAACTTCTCTTGCAGCGCCATCCCCAAACCCATCGAGATGCTTCCCTCAATCTGCCCCTGCAAAGCCAACGGATTAATCACCCGCCCCACGTCGCATGCGGCGATCACCTTCAGCACTTTCGTTTCGCCGGTCTTCACGTCCACTTCCACCAACGCAGCCTGCGCGCCAAAGCCGAAGGCGAAGTGGTGATACTGCGGAACCATCGGCGCGACGTACTGATACGCCACCTTCGGCTGGCGCCCCTCGCGCCGCGCCGCTTTCACTACTTCCGCCAACGACACACTGTTGCCGTTCGCGCACACCATCCCGTCGGCAAACACGAGTGTCTCCGGCGGTGCGTCGAGTAACTCGGCGGCGGTCTGGCTGAGCAACTTGCGGACTTCGAGGCTGGCGTGTCGGGCAGCGTTGCCGCTCACGTACGTCTGCCGCGAGGCCGTCGTCGCCATGCCGTCGAGCGTCAGGTCGGTGTCGGCCACCAGCACTTCCACTTTGTCGTACGGCACGCCCAGTTCTTCAGTCACCGTCTGGGCCAGAATGCCGACCAGCCCCTGCCCGACCTCTGCCGCGCCCGCTCGCACCGCCGCCCGGCCATCGGCGAACACCTCCACCTCCGCGCCCGCCGCGTCGTACGCTCCGCTGCCAAAGCCGGTGTTCTTGTAGGCACTGGCGAAGCCCCACGCGCGGCGCTTGTCGCCCTCCACGGCCACGAATGAGTGTTTCTCCATCTCAGTGGCGACCGCGTCAATGCACTGCAAGAGGCCGGCGCTCTCGGTTAGCACGTGCCCGGCCAGCGTCTTCTTGCCCACCGCCAGCGCATTCTTGCGGCGGATGTCAATTGGCGAAATGCCCAGCCCCTCGGCCAGCGCGTCCATCTGGCTCTCCATCGCGAAGGCACTCTGTGTCACCCCGAAGCCGCGGAACGCGCCGCACGGCACGTTGTTGGTGTACATCGCATAGGTGTCCACCAGCGTGTTCGGCACTTCGTACGGCCCGGCGGCGTGGGTCGTCGCGCGGAGCATGACGTGATTGCTCAGGCTGGCATACGCCCCGCCGTCGCCGTAGATTTCAACCTGGTGCGCAACGAGCGTGCCATC
The DNA here is from genome assembly GCA_964431175.1 of uncultured Anaerolineales bacterium. Lineage (GTDB taxonomy): Bacteria > Chloroflexota > Anaerolineae > Anaerolineales > VGOW01 > VGOW01. The sequence goes on along the minus strand of CAYSIV010000006.1, from coordinate 18,096 downwards.
CTTCTTCGCGCCGGTCTTCATCTTGATGATGGTCGGATGGCGCTTTGGATGGAAGAGGAGCGACTCTTGGCGGCTCAACACCATCTTGACCGGGCGCTTGGTGTGCCAGGCTGCGAGCGCGACGTGGATCTGCACTGACACGTCTTCCTTGCCGCCGAACGCGCCGCCGATCAGACAATTGACCACACGAATCTGGCTCTCCGGCACGCCGAGCGTCGCCGCAATCTGCGCCCGGTCACCGAACGGAATCTGCCCGCCGGAGTATACCGTGAGGCGGCCCGTGGCCTCCGGCACCGCCAGTCCGGCCTCGGGCTCGATGAAGCCGTGTTCGACGCGCTGCGTGCGATACTCGCGCTCGATCACCACGTCCGAGTCGGCGAGGCCTTGCTGCACGTTGCCGTTTTCGAGATGGTAGGTGGCTTTGAAGTTGCCGGTCGGGTGATGCTCGTGCAGAACCGGCGCGTCGGACTGCGCGGCCTGCTTCGGATCGGTGACGACCGGCAGTGGCTGATACTCGACCTCGATCAGATCGAGCGCCTGCTCGGCGGCCTCCTCCGTCTCGGCCACCACTAGCGCCACCGCATCGCCGACGTAATGCACTTTGTCACCCGCACGGCACAACACCGGCCAATCCAGTTCGTGGACGCCGGACTCGATCCGCCCCGGTATGTCGTCGGCAGTCAGCACGGCGACCACGCCCGGGTGCGCCTTGCCTTTGCGCGTGTCCACTTTCAACAATCGCGCGTGAGGGTAGCGGCTGCGAAGGGCGCGGGCGTACAACATTCCCTCGACGTATAAATCGTCGGCATAGATGCCCTGGCCGGTTACTTTTTCCACTGCGTCCGGTCGCGGCAGCGGGCGGCTGATGGCGCTTAGCGCCTTCTTGACCGTCGGCGGAGGCGGCGGCGCTTGCCCCGCCGCTTGCCGGATTGCCCGGATGATCGAACTGTAGCCGGTGCAGCGACAGAGGTTGAATTGATGCGCTTTGTAGATTTCTTCGAAGCTAGGATTGGGATTCTTGTCGAGCAGGGCCTTGGTGGCCATGATGAAGCCCGGCGTACAAATGCCGCACTGCGTCGCGCCCTGCTCGACGTAGGCTTTCTGAATGGGATGCAGTTCGCCGTCCGGCGCGGCGAGGCCTTCAATCGTGGTGATGCGCGCGCCGTCGGCGACCTTCTTCATCGGCACGAGGCACGCGCGCACGGCCTCGCCTTCTTTGATGACCATGCAACTACCGCAGTGACCGGTCGCGCATCCGTCCTTCACACCGGTGAAACGCAGGTCGTCTCGCAGGGCGTTCATCAACAGCGCCTCGGGGGCCGCGCTGACCGCGTACTGCTTGCCGTTTACGATAAGAAGATAGGTCTGTTTGGCTGACATTTGCTGTCCTTCCCTCATCCCCACTGTTGGGTCACTCCTGCGCGAACGTATCAATCAACAACTTCTCGTCGCCGCCCACTGAATACAGGATCGGGCAGGTGCAGCCGCGCTTCTTGTACTCCTCGACCTTCGCCCGGGCCTCCACGGGCGTGCCGGAAGCCGTGATGTGGGTGAGCAGTTCATCCGGCACGAACTTCTTGGCCTTCTGTATCTGCTCGTGCGTGGCCGGCCAGCCGAGGATGGATTGAATTTGCCTCACTATGTCCTCGGATACGCCCGAGGCTTTGGCGATGTGCGGCTGTTGCGCGAGATACTGCGTCAGCAGTTCGCGCGTCCGATCGAGCGCCTGCTCGCGGTCGGGGTCCACCGAGCACACGATGAGTTGCGGGCGGTCGAGGTCTTCGACACGGCGGCCGGCTTTCTTCGCGCCCTTGTCGAGCAGTTCGAGGGCTTTGTCGTTGTATTCCGGCGGCACGCAGTAGTTGAGCACGCACCCGTCGGCGATCTCGCCGGTCATCTCCATCATGGCATCGCCGGTCGCGCCGATCATGATCGGCACGCGGCGCGGCTCGCGGCGTCCGTGTATCACGTCGAGTTCGATGCCGGTGACGTGATGGAATTCGCCGTGAAATGTGACGTTCTCCATCTGTAGCAGGCGGCGCAGAACTTCGACTGTCTCACGCATCGCCCGCAGCGGTTTGCGCCGCTCAATGCCAACGTTCTTCGCCAGCGGGTCCCACCACGCACCGATGCCGCAGATCACCCGGTTCGGCGCGAGGTCGTCGAGCGTGAGGAAGGTCGCCGCCAGCAGGCCGATGTTGCGCGTCCAGTTGTTGATCACGCCGGAGCCGACCTTGAGTCGCTCGGTGACGGCGGCGTAGGCGGCCATCGGCACGATGGCGTCGCGCACCAAACGGCTCTCGGCCTGCCACGCCGCCTCGAAACCCCGCTTCTCGGCATACTTCACGTATTCGAGACCCTCACGCAAATCGTGCGCGTCTTGCAAGTAGAGTGCAACTCGTTCTTTCGGCATGATAGTTATCTCCTCCCCCTCGCTATGATCCCAGACTCCTGGCCTCGTCCAACATGGCGTTCATGTTCGCCGCCGGGACCGGCGGCCACATATCACACCCCGGCCACACCGCGTCTGCGCCCTCGCCGATCGCGCGGCGCACCGCGCTCCGCACGCTCGCTTCGTCGCCGTTCGCCAGCGTGCCGATGGGATCGAGATTTCCGAACAGCAACACACTCGTCCCCACTGCCTCCCGCGACTTTGCCAAATTGCCCAGTTGATCCACGCTCAACGCTTCCGCGCCGGACTCGGCCAGCAATGGCATGTAGCGGTCGGTGCGCCCACACGCGCTCACCACGCGTGGCGCCGGGATCGCGGCGACGAGCCTTTGCAAGCGCGGCTGGACGAGCGATTGGAATGCCTTGGGGCCGATAACGCCCGGCGATCCGCCCATCTCGTGGATCGTAATGAAATCCGCCCCGGCGTCCCGATAGGCCAGCGCCACCTGCACCAGCAGATCGGTCAGCGCGTCGAGGACGCGGCCCACTTCGCCCGGCGACGAGGCGACGTCCCTCATCAGGTTGACGAAGTTCACGATCTGCGACGCCAACGTGAACGGCCCCGGTATCCAAGCCCCGACGACGACCTCTCGCCCCACGTCGTCTTTGAGCCGGTGGATGGCTTCGAGCACGACCGGGATCCTGCCGCGTTTCGTGACCTCGCCGGACACATCGAGCGACAAATCCGAAGGCGAGTCGGCCAGCGGGCTGACGACGACCGGGAACATCGGCGCAGGTGCATCGCCGCGAAAGTCCACCTCCGCGCCGAGCGCGCCGGCTTCGACGCACATATCGAGCGGCACGACTGCCGATTCGTAATCAAACAAGCGATACGTCGTCGCCGCCGCCGAGGCCATCTTGGCGGGGTCGGCGTGCGTCTCGTGGAAATGAAGCCCGAGGCTGTCCAGCCCGGTCTGCGTGACGCTGATCAGGCCGCTGAACACCGGACGACGACCGCCACGATTTCCGTTCAAGAGCGTGAGAACATCAGCGCGGGAATTGTTCACAGAAGTATTCACGATATGCGACCGACAATCCTTGCCACGAATTACACGAACTCGATTCCAATTCGTGTCATTCGTGAAATTCGCGGCTTCTACTTCCTCAGAAAGTGATTCGCCATCGGATCAGCCGTGTGCTGTGGAATCAGATGAGCGATGTGCGGGAACGGGTCAATCATGTGCGGGAAATTCAGCGCGAGCATTAGTTCGTTTTGAAAGTCCGGATCCACCGGGAGTTCAATGCGTTGCACGCTCCGGGCGACTTGCATGGCCTCGCGCCGTTTGTCTTTGTTGAGCAGGGTAATACGCGCGCCGTCCCCGGCGGAGTTTCCCACCGCGTAGACATTCTCAAGCGGGCAATCCGGAATCATCCCGAGGATCATGGCTTTGGTCTTGTCAATGTAAGTGCCGAAGCCGCCTGCAAGAAGAATCTTGTCCGGGCGCTCGAGGCCCATTTCGCGCAGGAGGATGCGCGCGGCGACGTAAAGGGCAGCCTTGGCGAGTTGTATCTGCCGCACGTCGTGCAGCGTGATTGGGATGTCACGCCCGATAGAAGTCTCGTGCGCCCACGCCAGCACGTACTCCGCGCCCAACGCGCCCTGCCGGACGCGCGGCGACTGCACGCCTTTGGCGAACCGCCCCCGCCCGTCGAGGATGCCCACGCGAAACATCTCGGCAATAGCATCAATGATGGCCGAGCCGCAGATGCCTTTGATACGGCCATCGGCGCCGTTTTCGCTGTCTCCGCCGATCACGCGCAGGCGCGGCTCCAACGTGGCCGCGTCTATGTCCACCCGTTCAATTGCGCCGGGCGCGGCCCGCATGCCGTACTCGACGTGCGCGCCTTCGAAGGCCGGGCCGGTCGGCGTAGAGGTGCACAGCAGGCGCTGGCGGTTGCCTAGCACCAACTCGGCGTTCGTGCCCACGTCTATGATCAGCCACATCTCGTCTTGGTTGTAAGGCTCTTCGGCGATCAGCACGCCCATATTGTCCGCGCCGACAAAACTGGCCTCAATCGGCAGGATGTGGACATTCGCGCCGCGATTAACCTCCAATCCTAAATCGCGGGCCTTGAGGTCGAGCGCGCGCTGGATCGTCGGCGGATAGGGCGCGAGGCCCAAATGATTCGGCGGCAGGTTGAGCGCCAGGTGGTGCATCACGCTGTTGCCGACGATCACCAGTTCGTAAATGTCCTCCAGCTTGAGCCGCCGCTCCCGGCGGGCGCGTTTGAGCAGGGTGTTGAGCGCGTCCATCACGGCGCGGTGCAGTGTTTCCAGGCCGCCCTCGTGCTCAACCACGTACGAGATGCGCGACATGATGTCCTCGCCGTAGGCCGTCTGCGGGTTCATCATCGAATCGCTGGCGACGATCTCCCCCGTGTGCAAGTCGCACAGGTAGAGGGCAATCGTCGTCGAGCCAATATCCACCGCCGCGCCATAGGCTTCGTCCTGGTAACCGGGCTGAATATCAATTACCTCCCGGTCGTCCCACACCGTCACTGTTGCTTTCCACTGTCTTTCACGCAGGGTCTCAGCCAACTTGAGGAGAACCGGGTAATCCACGCCGAGGTCGTCAGGCACGGGCGGCTGCCAGCCCGGTTCAGTATGCACCCGCTCCATCGCCGGCATGAGCGCGGCCAACAGTCGTTCCCAATCGCCAAGCGGATGCGCCAACGTCGGTGGCTCCATCTCGACGTAATACTTGCGCACCGCCGGGCGGAGGTCGACCCGCCGTTCGCGCGCCGACTTGCGGACGATCTGCCGGTTGCCCCGGCTGGACTCCGGCACAAAGACCAGCAGGTCGCCGTACACTTTGGCTTGGCAGGCCAGGCGCAGTTTCGCCACCTCCACGCCATGCTTCTGCCAGGCCTCGAGGCGCGGCGCAAGATAGCTCTCCTCGTCTTTCGCTATCGGGGAAACATGTTCGATGGTCGAAGTGATCCCCATGCGATCAAAGCGCCCGGTTTCTATCAACACCCGGCACTTGCCGCAGGTGGCTTTGTCGGCGCAGAGGCTCTCGATCTCCACGCCCACCTGCCGCGCCGCGTCGCGCACGGTTGTCCCGGCGGCCGCTTTGCCGCGTGCGCCGGAAGGCTGGAAAACCACCGTGTAAGTTTCTTGATCCGCCATTACACTCTCTTGACGTCCCGCACGGTGGCGCACAGAATCGCGCCGGTCACTGCCAACACCGCGCCGATGAAGAAGCCCAATCGCAGTGAGCCGGTTTGATCCCTGATCCAACCGTTCACGACCGGCCCGATGACGGAGGAAGTCATGGCGATAATGCTCGAGGTCGCCACGACTTGCCCGATGGGCCGGGTACGATCCTGTCGCACCCGGTCGGCCAGCCAGGCCACCTGCACCGGATCCCAGGCGAACTTGCCGGTGAGGCCGAAGACGACGAGGGCGACGGCCAACAGCCAGCGATCTTGCACGACGGCGCTCAACGCCAACGCCAAGCCGCTGACGAGGAACACGATCCACGAAATGTGCCGCCGCCCCACGCGATCCGACAGCGGGCCCAGCCACAGCCCGGCCGGAACTGCCACCACGGTTGCCAGCGCAATGTACAAGCCCGAATCGGCCAGGCTCATGCCGCGTTCGGCTTGCAGAAACGTCGGCCCCCATACCAAGACGACCCAGAAGGCGTACAAGGCGCAGAAACTCGCCACAAACAACTTCACCAGATCGCGGTCGCGCAGAATGCCGATCCGCGACGCCGTTTGCGACTGACCGGAGACCGGCGGCGCATCGACGAGAAGCACGATAAATGCGAGGCCCAGCGCGATGGTAGGTATAGCCATCAGGGTAAAAGGCATTCGCCAGCCACCCATCCTGTTGAATAGCACCCCGGCGAGCGCCGGGCCGAGGGCGCTGCCGGCGGCCAGCCCCGCGCCGACAATCCCCGTCGCCAGCCCGCGCCGGTCGTCGGGCACGCCGACGACAGCCAGGCTGTAGCCGATGGGCCAGAAGATGCCCATCATCAATCCGTTGAAGCCGACGAATAGCATGAGTGTCGCGTAGTCCCGCGTCCACCACCCCATGCCTGCTACGGCGATTCCAGCCAGCACGTAGGCCACCACCAGCACGCGCTTCAGGCCAACGCGATCGCCGTAGAAGCTCAGGGCGATCTGCGAAGTGAGCAGGCAGACGAAGTACACACTCGCCACCGACCCGGCTTGCGCGGCCGTCAGGCCGAGTTCCGCCGCCACCGTGTCGAGCACCGGGTACAGCAGCGTGCGATGGACCGTGAGCAGGATGCCGCCTAAACACAGCGCGGCAAGATGCCCGTAAGCCGGGCGGTATCGAAGGGTAGTCTCCAATCCGATGCTCACTTCTCGCCCGCTCTTCGCCATACTTTCGTGGTGAAATCGTGTCCGTATTTCTTTTCGGTGCGGGAAACGATTTCTGCGGCCAACTGATTGTGACGGGCAATCAGCGCGGGCAGGTCGAGGCCCGGAATTTGCCCGTCGCGCACGATGACCTGACCGTTGACAACCGAGAAACTAACCTGGCTTGGCGTGCAGAACACCAGCGCGGCGACTGGGTCATGCAATGCCCCAGCAAAGGCGAGTTGATTCAGATCGAATCCCACGAAGTCGGCCGCCATCCCAACCTTCAACGCGCCGATGTCGTTCCGCCCCAGCACTTTCGCACCTTCGAGCGTCGCCATTTCGAGGGCCTGCGTTGCCGTGAGCGCGTCTGCGCCGCGCGTCGCCCGCTGACACAGCATCGCCATCCGCGCCTCGGTCAACAGGTGTGAGCTGTCGTTGCTCGAACTTCCATCCACGCCCAGGCCCACTTTCACGCCGGAAGCCAGATATTCCTTCACGGGCGCGACGCCCGAGCCGAGCCGCATATTCGACGATGGGCAGTGCGCCACGCCCGTGCCGGTACGCGACATCAATTCGATCTCGGCGGCGTTCACGTGAATCGCGTGCGCGAACCACACATCCTGGCCCACCCAACCCAGGTCGGCCATCCACTGCACCGGGCGGCGGCCATAATGCTCAACGCAGTAGGTTTCCTCGTCTTTGGTTTCGGCCAGGTGCGTATGCAATTCCACGCCGAGGCGGCGTGCCAGATCGGCGCTCGCCTTCATCAGGCGTTCGCTGACCGAGAATGGCGAGCACGGCGCGAGTTCGACGCGGATCATCCCGCAATGTCCGGCATCGTGATACTTCTTGACCAGCCGCTCACAGTCGGCGAGGATCGCCTCCTCGTCCTCGACGATTTCATCGGGCGGCAGACCGCCTTTGGACTGGCCGATAGAGAAACTGCCCCGGCTGAGATGGAAACGAATGCCCAACTCGCGGGCAACTTCGATCTCGGCGTCGAATGAGGTGTCGTTGACGAGGAGGTAATGATGATCCTGCGCCGTGGTACAGCCGGAGAGGAGCAATTCCGCCAGCCCCACCTGGCAGGCGGCGCGGTGCATTTCGTCGGTCAGGCTCCCCATCAGCAGATAGAGTTCTTTCAGCCACGGGAACAGCCCGGCGTTCTGAAAAGACGGCACGACCCGAAGCAGAGTTTGGAAGAGATGATGGTGAGTGTTGATCAAGCCCGGCAGAACGATGTGGCCGCTGGCGTCAATCACCGTGTCGGCGGTCGGGAGCGGTTGGGCTGACTCGCCCAATGCCGCGATGCTGTTGCCTTGCGCCAACAGCCACGCCCCGGCCAGCACCCGCCGCTCGTCGTCCATCGTGACCAGGCAATCTATGTTCTTGACCAACAGGGACGACACGCTCTGTGTCATAGTCGCTAACCTTCCCTCACGTAGGGTGTTCCCAACGCCAATGGCGCGCGTGCCTGCCCCCGACTCCCCAACAGCGCCAGGAACCTCCACACCGCCACGTTACTACCGAACACCTATACCGAGACCGGCTCGCTACGCTGCTTGCATCGGTTGCTCTACTTGAGCCCGCATCGCCGCGGCGAATTCGCCGGCTACCTCGGCGACTTTTTTGTCGGCCACACCCTGCCCGTATTTCCCCAACGCGCCGAGAACGTCCACATCGCCCTTGCCCGCTACCGTCACCATTCCCCCGCCCGACTGCACTATCTCGACCGAAGCCGACATGCGAATCTTGCTCCCGGTGATGGTGTCTTTGCCCTCCATCTGGACTCGCATCAGATCGGGCGGGCGCTTCTCTACAAACTTCACGTGACCGTCAAACGTCGCCTTGATCGGCCCTATTTTCATGCTCAAGCGCAAATGGTATTTGTCGTCGGCCAACGGCTCGACTTTCTCGACGCCCGGCACGCACGCCGCCGCGCGGCTCATGTCGGACAGAAAGTCCCACACCGCCTGGCGCGGCGCGCGAACGTCAAACTTCTGCTCGATGTGGATCATAGCCTACTCCTGGTCTTACGGTGCCGCCCGTGTGCGCTCAGGCACACGGCGGATGACATGGAAGCGAAACAGGTCGGTCAGGAAATAATTGAGCGAGACTCCCATCGGCGCGCCGTCGGCGGCATAGTAGACGTCGCGCAGGTGCAGCACCGCCCGGCCGGGCGGCACGTCGAGTTTGGCTGCGACCGCCTCGCTCGCGTTCAGGGCCTGAAAATCGGAGCGCGCGTGCGAAAGCGAAGGAGAGCGGTGCTCGACCAGATAGTCTATGACCGACTCGACAGACTGGCGCAACACGTCCACTTCGCCAGGCTGCTGGCGCAGATGCGAATCAAGATAGGCCATCCGCCGGTCGTTGACGGCTTCGACGACTTGCACACGGACGAGTTCCACACCGACTTCCACCTCCAGCAACCCGGCCAGGTCGGCCGACGCTGGCATGAACGTCACTTCGCGTTCGACGCGCTTGGCGTTCAGCCCGACGCGGGTGACCAAGGAATGAAATGTCTCCAGTTGCTCGATGCCGCCGCGGAAGCTGGCGGCCACTGGCGCGCCCACAAACGTGCCCAGGCCCTGCCGCCGGATAACGAGGCCGTGCGATTCCAGATGCCCCATGGCTTCGCGCAGGGTGGAACGCGAGATGCCCAACTGCTTGGCCAGGGCGGATTCAGTCGGCAGGAGATCGCCGGGCTTGTAATCGCCCTGGTCGAGCAATTCGTGGAGCGCGGCAATCGCCCGTATGTAGAGCGGCTGGCTGCTGTATTTGACCGAACGCGCTAACGCCATAGGCGGTCCATCAGCCCAGTTTAAGCCCGGCTTGGATGGCCTCCTCACGCACCTCGTCGTACATTCGCTGCCATTCGGGAATGGGCTTCAACTGTTCAACGTCGTAGCATTCCGTGAACGACATCCCATCTGGAGGCTCCCGCAGTTGGTCTTCGTATTTGGGAATAAACCGGCGGGCGATCTCGTTGGCGTGCTCGCGCGTGATACCCGCCGACGCCTTGTAGACCTCACCGCCGAACCGATGCTCCAGCGGCGAGAGATAGTTGGTGAGTCGTCCGCCCGCCGAGCGCGTGCCGACGACGTTCGACACGCCGGAGGCGCCCATATTGGTCATACCCACCAGAGTTTCGTAAAGAAGCATCTTGGTGCTAGGCCCGGCGACCTGGTTATTGATAGAATGTACCACAATGTGGGTGTTGCGGGCCAAGGCTTGGTTGCACACACCTAACGCCCACTGCGCGCGGCGTCCACAGTTGCCCATGTAGGCCAAGTCAAACGGCGGGACCCCGGAGCGAGAACCCTGGTACGCGGCGACCATCAGCAGGGTATAGGCAATGCAGGCAATCGCCGTCCCCTCGGGGCCGCCGGAATAACCGCCCAGCATAACCCACGACGAGGCCGAGATGTGCTCACCGCCGGTGACCGCGACTTGCGTCAGCTTGAACAGCGATTCAAAGGATGTCCAGAAGTCGGCAATCGAGAGGATCAACACCAGGTCGTGTTTGGGGCGGTAGCCGCCGGGCACGCCATATCCGCCCAGCACGCCATAGTGCGTCGTCGAACTGCCCACCGCGTCCATGGGCATGCCTTCGCGTCCGGCTCGCCGGCTCGCTTCGCGCATCAGGTCGGCCTGATACCGGCCGGCGAGATGCTCGTAAGGCGAGCCTGACCACAGCCTTCGGCCATGGATCGTCTCCAGCGACGGCCCTTCCAGCGCATCTACCTGCGGAATGCGGGCCAGGCCCTCGACCAACGGGACGAACACGTCTTCGGTTACGGCGATGCTGAGAGGCACCGTCCAGACCGGGGGGGTGAGGTCTTCGGGGGCGCGGTGCGCGTAACGAACGCGCTGGTTGCCCTCACCCAACCAAAACTCCCGCGGGGCCTCCTTCAGCGCGGCTTCGATTTCTTTGCGCGTGAACGTGATGCAGCGATTGGTGTCTTTGCACATCAAACCAATCTCGACAGCGGCGTCGAAACCGGCCTGATAGAAACGGTCGGCCAGATCGTCGTCCGTGTTGACCGGGTTTTCGGTATCGCACGTTTTCGCCAGGCCATATTTCTCAGTTGCCCTGGCGAGGGACTGAGGAATGATCTTGAGATTGAAGTCCTTGTCCAGATGGACCGGGCCGCCGTGCGCTTTGTCCAACACCTGCAGGACTCGTTCGTAGTTGATGCTCATCTCACTTCTTCTCCATGGCGAATTCTGCTGTATCCGGGCTTTCTGTCCCGCCCAGCAGACGCTCACAGAGAGCAACCGCACCGGCTGCGCTGGTGGCCCAACCGTTGGCGCCGATCTTCTTGGCGTAATCGGCCGTCACCGGCCCGCCGCCGACAATGACCCAGTAGTTTTTGCGCTTCTCGAGGGCCGTCATCAACTCGACTACTTCTCTTTGGTACGGCATGGAGGTCGTCATAAGGGCCGACAGCGCAATCACCTTCGCGCCGGTTTGGTCGGCGGTCTTGATCATGTCCATCGGCGCCACGTTCACCCCCATGTCAATCACTTCGAAGCCCGAGGCTTTGAGCATCGTGCCGACGAGGTCCTTGCCGATGGAGTGGATGTCGCCTTTGACGGTGCCGAGGACCACCTTGCCGGTTGCCCTCGATGCGCCGGCGATCTTCCCGAGGTGTGGCCCGACGACGCCATTGAAAGCCAGCATGGCGTCGGCCGCCAGCACCATTTCGGGGAGATAGATTTCGCCGAGGCCAAAACAATCCCCGACCGTGCGGATGGTCTCGGCGGCGGTATCCATCGCTTTCGGGAGGCTGGACAAGTCTGCGACGAAACTCTCCGCTAAGGCGGTCGCTCTGGCGCTGTCGCCTTCAAGGATCGCGCTCCGGAGTTCGTCGTATTCCTTTTCCGTGATCATGGTCTGCTCCAATCTGTCTGCTCAGAGATTGATCTAGAACCGCTCCAGCGGAATGCCGAGCTCGATGACTTCATCCTTTACCCGGCGATAGAGGCTGTCCCACTCCTCGGTCGGCTTCATCGTCTTGATGTCGTAGGCCTCGTGGAACGACTTGCCCACGTCCGGGTTCTTGATGTCGGCCTCGTACTTGGGCAGCAACGCCTTGACGATCTCGTTGGCCTGCTTCGGTTGCAGCCCCGACGCCTTGTGCCCGATCTCGGCCACCCAGCGGCACTCCAGCGGCGTGAGGTAGTCGTGCAGTTTGCCGCCGGCCGTGCGCGGCCCGGTGGTCATCGTCGCGCCCGACGAGGCGATCGTCGCCACACCGGCCGCGATCTCGTACAGCAGTTTGTCGGTGACCGGGCCGGACACCGAGTTGGCAATCGGCTGGGTGAGCAGGTGCGTGTTGCGGCTAATGGCCTGATTGGCGATGCTCAGCGTCCACAAGCCTTCGCGGTTCACGTTCGACAGATAGCGCACGTCGTAGATTTGGCAGCCGCCGACGTGGTTCTGCAGGATGGGGCGCGAGAGCAGCGCCCAGGCGATGGCCGAGAGGGCCGAGCCCTCGGGCGGGCCGGACATGCCGCCGATCATCGCGGGCGAGTCGCCCTTGATCATGCCGCCCACATTGAGAGTGTGGACGACTTTGTGGAAGGTGCGATAGTCAATCTTAAGTTCCGAGGGGACGAGGATCAGCGCGAGGTCGGTGGGACGGAAGGTGTCGGGGAGGCCGTAGGCGTCGAATTGGCCGTATTCGGTCACCGCCGAGATCAGGCCGAGCGCGCCCATGCCTGGCCGTCCGGCGCGGCGGCGGATCTCGCGGTGCAGGCGGGCGTGCTCGTAGCCCATCAGCGTCTCCCATGGCGTGCCGGCCAGCACTTCGTGGCCGCGAATGGTGACGAGCGAACCACCTTCCAGCAGGTCAATTTCCCGCTCACGGGCAATATACTCGGTGAGGATCGGATAGATCTCTTCGGAGATGGTGATGCCGAGTGACGAGCACACCCCCATCGGGTATGGGTCGCCGGGCTTGCGCGCCTTGAGCCACGTGCCATCTTTGCCTTCGCCAATGAACAATTCCGAAGGCGCGTGCGCCACGGCGTAGTCGAGTTCCTCCGGCGAGACTTTGATAATGCGTTCGGTATCGTCGCACAAAAATCCAAGTTGTAGGGCCAATTCGTAGCCAGCCTTATAGAACGTGTCGGCCAGCGAATCGTCTGAGTTGACCGGGTTTACTTTGTCGCACGTCTTTTCGAGTTTGTATTTCTTCAGCAGCGCGCGAATGGCATTCGGCAGACGCTGCACGTCCCACTCCTTCGTCGTGCAGTACTCACCGGTCTGGGCACGGCTCAGGATTTCGACGATGTCGGTTTTGACAGGCATGGAATACCTCCTCAGCGCTTGAGCGCGCCGACAATAATCGGCTCGGCGAGCGGCGGTCGGCTGGCGCTGTCGGCCAGCCGCAAACACAACTCCACCGCGTCTTTGGCGTCGCGGCCATAGCCGTCCACGCCGATCTTCTTGGCCCATTCGGGCGTCACCGGCCCACCGCCAATGATGAAGAAAAATTGGCCGCGCTGGCCGCTGTCGTTGAGAGTTCGGACAATTTCACGTTGGTACGGGAGCGAGGTGGTGATCAGCGTCGAGGCAGCGATGATGGTCGCTCCCTCTTTCCGGGCCGTCTCGATCAACATCTTGGGCGGGCAGTTGATCCCGGCGTCAATGACTTTGAAGCCGTTGGCGACGAGCAACGCCGAAACGACGTTCTTGCCGATGTCGTGATTGTCGCCGAACATGGTGGCGATGACCACCGTTCCGGCCTGCGCGGCGGAGGCGTCGGCGGCCGAGAGGCGTGGGATGATGTGCTTGAGCGCGGCCTTGCCCGCGTCGCCAGCGCGGATGAGCTCCGGGAGAAATACATCGCCGCAGTCGAAGGCCGTGCCGATCTGGTCCATCGCCGGCTGGATGGCGTTCTTGATCAACGCCATCGGGTCAACGCCGGCTCCTAGCGCGCGTTGGGCCGCCTCCTCGGCGAGGGCTTCTTCGCCTTCGACAACGGCCTTTTCCAATTCCTTGATAAGTGTGGAATGATCCATAGAGCGACTCCTTTTCGTTGATAGCGAAATGCGCCGTTGACCACCGCTTGCCTCCCCAAACACCGGCAGTTGTATGACATCTGACGATGTCATAATACGTTATAAACCAAGGCGAGTCAATACTTTGGCGAGGAAAGGTGACATTCGTCAGTTGACAGAAAGCGAAGAGGATGTTATACACAACACGGTTGTTGGACGACTAACAACGGAGGCACAATGACCAACGTCGCCAAATCCCGGGCGGAACAGATAGCCGAGAATCTGCTCGAACAGATTCGACGATCCCAGCCGGGCGAGAGATTCCCTGCCGAAACGGAGATCGCCAGCCGCCTCAAAGTCAGCCGCGTCACCGTACGGGAGGCCCTGTCCGCATTGGAGCGAAAAGGTCTGATTACCCGACGGCAGGGGCTGGGGACTTTCGTCAACCACAACGTCGTCCGAATCCAGACGCGACTTGACGAGTCAATGGAGTTTCTCGCGCTGATCCGCGCCGCCGGGCGCGAAGCCTCGGTCGCCGACGCGCGAGTGCGCCTCGCACCTGCCGAGGCGGAGGCTGCCGACTGCCTGGGCCTCCGGCCCGGCGATCAAGTCGTCGCGGCCCACAAAGCATTCGCCGCAGATGGCGTGCCGGTGATACATGTGGTCAACATCATCCCCGCCAACCTGCTCCGCGATGCCTCGCTCCACCAAACACTGGCTGCAAAATCCCTTTATGCCTTCCTCGCGGAAGATTGCGCGCAAACGGTAACCTACCAGATCGCCGACGTGCGCGCCATGCCGGCCAGCCCCGACGTTGCCCGGTCGCTCGGCCTCGCCCCCGGCACGCCGCTTCTCTATATCGCCGAAGTCGGCTACAGCGCCGACGACCTGCCGCTGTTCTTTTCGGAGGAATATTACATATCCGATCTCATCCAATTCAAGATACTCAGAAGACCGACAGCGTAGCCCACGACGAAAGGCAAGAGCATGAGTATTTCCGAACCGCGCCTCACCGAAATCCGAACGCAACTTAGAGCGGCCATTGACGACGGCGACAAAGACCGGGGCGTCCAGCTCGCCGCGAACGCCCTGGCCGAAGGAATCACGCCGCTGGAGTTCTTTCTCGACGCGATCCAGCCGGTGTTGTACGAGATCGGCGAAGCCTTCGCCCGGCTGGAGATATTCCTGCCAGAATTGATGCGGGCCGGCATGGTGGTCAAGGCGCTGCACGAGCAGGTGCTTGAGCCCGCCACCCTGCGCACGCCCAGCGCAGCGACGATGCGCGCAGGCGTGGTGATCACCGGCACCTGCCAGGGCGACATTCACGACATCGGCAAGAACATGGTCTCGTTGATGCTGCAAGTCAACGGCTTCGACGTGACCAACCTCGGCACGAATGTCGCGCCGCGCCAGTTCATCGAAGAGGCCCGCAAGCGCAAAGCCGACATCATCGCCATGTCGTCACTGCTCACCACCTCAATGCCCTATATGCGCGACCTGACCGAACTGCTCAAGGGCTGGAACGTGCGCGATCAATTCCTCGTCGTCGTCGGCGGCGCGCCGATCACCGAGGCGTACGCCCGTAAGATCGGCGCCGACGGCTTCGGCCAGGACGCCGTGCGGGCCGTCAACGTTTGCTTGCAGTTGATGGACCGCAAGCGCGCCGGCCTGCCCGCACCTGCGCTCAGCCAGGAGATGCTGAAATGAGAAACACAACCCGACTGCTCGACGTGTTAGACCGTGCTGAGACCGGCCCGATTGTCGAAGAGGAGATGCACGATATGATGACGATCCCCAGCGTGATGGGCGGGCTGCTGGCGGAGTTCGACGTTCGGCTGCCCAAGCCCGAAGAGGCGGTGGTGCTGGCCGACGATGCCCTCGCCGACCGCGTGTGGGAGGCCGGGCTGAAGATGGCCGAGCAACTCGGCGTGTTCTGTCTCAGCACTTCGCGCCGAATACTGTTCACCCCGGACGAGATCGCCACGGCACTGCAATTTGCGCCCACCGAAGTCACCGTGGGGCAAGGCCTCGACCGCGCCACCGAGCGCAAGCGCCGCGTGGAGGACACGCGGCGGGTGTTTATCAAAGGCGGCGGCGTGGGCACGCCGTTGCCCGAGGACGTTTACCTGCCCATCCACCAATCCTACGCGCAAGAGCCGCTGATTGACGCGATGATCAACTGCACACTGGAAACGGTGTACGGCCGCGAGCCGCGCGGCCGCTCGCCCTGGGAAGTGCTGCTCGGCTGGCACGAACTGGAGTTGACCAAGGCGGCCTGCCAGCGGGCCGGGCGCCCCGGCCTCGGCCTGGGCTGTGTCGAGAATTCGGTCACCGAGATTGCGGAACTCTCGGCCACCTCTTGGGGTGGCTTCAGTCCCTTCGACTGGCATCACGTGGCGATGATCTCGGAATTCAAGACCGACTACTTTCTGCTTACGAAAGTCGCGCACCTAGTCAAGACCGGATCGATCATCCACTCGTTCTACAACACGATCTACGGCGGCACGGTCGGCGGCAAAGAGGCGATGGCGGTCGCCATTGTGGGCGGCTGCATCTTGATGCAGATGGTGTACATGCCGGCCACGCACTCGGTTTCGCCGACTCACCCGTTCTTCGGCAACACTACGACGCCGCAGATTCTTCAGGCGATTGGGATCGCCCAGCAAGCATTAGCGCGCAACTCCCGCCTGCTGACCGATGTGGTGGTTACGCCCGTCGGCGGGCCGATGACGAAGACGCTTTTCTATGAGGTGGCCGCGCAGGCCATTCTGGCCACGGTCTCGGGGGCGTGCGCGCTGATCGGGCCGCGTTCTGGCGTGGGCACCATGCCCGGTCACGTCAGCGGCTTGGAATCGCGTTGGATGGCCGAGGTGGCTCACGCCGCCGCTGGCATGAGCCGCACAGACGCCGACGCGCTCGTGAGACAGTTGATCGAGAAGTACAAACCCGATCTGGAGGCCCGCCCGTATGGCCGGCACTTCCGCGATGCCTACGACGTGGAGCGTGTCCAGCCCAAGCCCGAGTGGCTGGCGATGTACGAGGCGGCCAAGAACGAGTTGCGCCAATTGGGCCTGCGCCTGTAGCATGGCACAGCCCGGCGCCTCAGGCGATCACGAATGCCTATCGCGCCGATCCCCGGACAAACTCGGAGCGCGACCTAAAGCAGATTCCTGATTGGTTTATGGCTTTTGGAGTCGAGCCTTTAGGCGGTTCCGGCTGAAGCCTCGACTCCGTTGCCGTAAACGGATGTGGAATCTGCTCTAGGCGGCCGCCCGCAATCGGCGGCCACACCGCCACCGTGTCGACGTCACTCAACGGCTGATCGCGTTCGCTTTGCAGCCCATTGACCAGCGTTATGGCGATCTCGTGAGCGCGCAGGCCCACCGCGGCCGAGCAGGTTTTGCGCCTCCTGGCTGGCCGAACCGGCGGGCGGCATTTGCACGCGCGAGACCTTGGCCGGGACGAGCGGCACGGTCACATCCACAAAGACTTTGCCTAGCACGGCTTCGCGGACGGATTCGACTGTGGCAGCGTGGGCCGAATACGGCACGGTGAGCGCGACAATTTCGGCGGCCTGCGCGGCGGCGGGATTCTCCATCCCGCGAACCACGTCCATGCGGAGATAAGCCTTCATCATCGGCGGCAGCCGTCTGCGCCTTTTCCGCCGAACGCGATCCGATGATGATGTTGTTGCGCTCGGCTTTGGCCCAACGCAGGCCCAACCCGAAGCCCTCTTGGCCAGCGCCGCCTAAGATAGCGATGCTCGTCAAAGTTTCGTCTCCTCTACCCCGCAAACCTCTCCCACACCCTCACCGCCAGTTCCCGGCTTTTCGCCGTGATCTCGGCCTCATCCAGGAACAGCAATTGGCGGTCTTTCATCAGTACTTTGCCGGAAGCGATCATCGCCGTCACTACGGAAGACTCGAAGCCGAAGAGGATGCGCCACGGCAGGTTGCCGGGAGTGAGCGGCGTAGTCGGGTGATAGTCCAGGGCTGTTCAGTTCTACTTAATTCCGACGTAATTCGAGACTGTAGCATCAATACTGGCCAACGACCACGCCTGGGGTCGCTTTCGCACAACATAGCAAGCAAGCGACAGCCCGGCTTGATATTAAGGCCTTATGTAATGTGACAGTGGCGATTTACCCTTGCAGTTTGTCGGAGAGAGCGATTTTTCGGCGGGAAATTGCCCACCCCTAATCCAAGAAAGGGTTGAAAACAAGGGCGTTTTCATGTCTCTCCGACAGCCTGCTAGTACACGTTGGCAGAAGTCTTCCACCGGTTGTCACCCTGAGCAGAGCGA
>CAYSIV010000005.1:11713-46275 GCA_964431175.1 uncultured Anaerolineales bacterium | reverse complement strand
CGAATGCCGAGTCCATCAAAGCCGTCCAGGCCGCCGTGTGGGCCGCCGCCGCGCAACGCGATGCCATCAACGCTCAACTGGATTTACTCAAGGCTGGAGCCAGTGACGAACAAAAGGCCGCCGCCGAGGCTCAGGTCGCGCAAGCTCAGGCCGCTCGCGACGCGGCAGAAGCGCAACTTGCGCAAACCGAGCTTCAGGCGCCGTTCGCCGGAACCGTCGTCAGCCTGAACGCCGAAGTGGGCGAAGTGGTTACGCCGAGTGCCCCGGTTCTGGTGTTGGCGGACCTCTCACATTGGCAGGTGAAGACCAACGACCTTTCGGAAACTGACGTGGTGTTGGTGCACCCCGGGCAAACCGTCACCGTGACCCTCGACGCTTTCGCCGACCAGACCTTTAGCGGCATCGTCACTGAGATCGGCTCGCTAGCCGAGACCAACCGGGGCAATACAACTTATCCTGTTACCCTCCAGCTCGACGCCGCCGGCGTGACGTTGCGGTGGGGAATGACAGCGTTCGTGGATATTGATGTGCAGAAGTAAGAGCCTTCCACGTTTAACCAGAGCTTACCCTGTCATTCCGAGCAAAGCGAGGAATCTCCGCGACTGCCATAGAGACTCTTCGCTTCGCTCAGAGTGACATTTCACACTTTGAATGCCCTTCCTACGTTTCCTCTCCTTCGCCTTCGGCCTCTACATCGTCTTCATCGCCCTCCGCTCGGCCATCCGTACCTTCCTCCTGCCCCGCGCCGCGCCCGACGGAGTGACCCGAATCGCCTTTCGCGGCTTGGGTCGGGTGTTCAACCTTTTCATGCGCCCCATGCGCACTTATCTTGAGCGCGACCGGGCGCTGGCGTATTACGCGCCCATTGGCCTGCTCGTTCTGCTGGCGACGTGGCTGGCCATCATCGCAATTGGCTACACACTTATGTTCTGGGCGCTGGAGGTGCAAATCCTTGGCCTCAACCCATGGGAGGCGGCTTTCACCGTGAGCGGCTCGTCGCTGTTCACCCTCGGCACAGCCACCGTCGAGACTTTGTTCCAAAAGATTCTCACCTTCAGCGAAGCCGCGACCGGGCCGCTTCTGATCGCATTGTTGATTGGCTACATGCCCACGATCTATGGTGCGTTCTCGAAACGTGAGGCGCTGGTCAACCTGCTGGAGGTTCGGGCCGGGTCGCCGCCGTCGGCGGTGGACTTGATTGTGCGCTATCACCGTTTACGGCGGCTGGAGGAGATTCAGGAGATGTGGGTGCCGTGGGAGGCCTGGTTCTCCGAACTGGAAGAGACTCATACTTCCCTGCCCATGCTCAACTTTTTTCGCTCGCCCATCCCAGAGCATTCGTGGGTGAACGCGGCTGGCGCAGTGCTCGATGCCGCCGCCATCGTTGTCTCAACAATAGATGTACCGTTCGATGTCAAAGGGCCGCTGTGTATTCGCGCCGGGTACACCGCCCTCCGCCGTATTGCCGACTACTTCCGTATCTCCTATAACCCTGACCCCAGGCCTGATGATCCCATCACCGTCACCCGGGCCGAGTTCGACTTCGCTTGCGAACAACTTCTGCTTGAAGGCGTACCGCTCAAGCCGGATCGCGATCAGGCCTGGCGCGGCTACGCCGGCTGGCGCGTCAACTACGACATCGTCCTACTCGCCCTCGCCGGCCTGACCGCTGCTCCCCCCGCTCCCTGGTCTTCACCCGAACTGCGCGAACAGCGCCGCCCGCCGCTCACGGGTCGGGGAAGTTGAAGTCTCGCCAAGAGTCGACGCAAACAGATTAGAGTTTGCCCCAATTAGTTGACTCACGCCCCCTATTTGTGATAGATTACACAATAGGATAAAGTTTACCAGTTTGGTTGGGCTTGACCTCAAAAGCCAAGCCCAAAGGAGGCCGAATGATTAGCTGGGAAATGGCGACCATCTTGATTTTGTTGGCTTTCATCCTGGGGCTAATGATGGCGATCAAGATGATGAAGGCCTAAGCAGGAAAATCACTTCACCCCGTTTCTAACCCATCATCGGCTGGCCGGCCAGAATCGGGTCAACCCCACGATCGATTTCCCAGGGGTAGACGATGAAGGCGTCGGTGATGGCCGCATAGTAACTGGGCTGGGCTTTGGTGAAGAGCGAGCGATAGGGGTTGTAGTGGAAAACACAGGTTTCGGCGTGGCCGCCCACCCCCATAATCCGGTCTTTCACCGCCGTAATCGTCCGGCCCGATCCCCACACATCATCTACTACCAGCGCCCGGCGGCCCTGAATCAAGTGCTCGTCGGGGAATTGCAGGAACTCGGGCCAGGCGGCCAATTTAGCGCTTGGCAAATTCACATCAGAAAATCGAACCGCCGCAGTGAGAATGTATTTGATGTCGAGCGCCTCGGCCAGCAGGCCGCCCGGCACAATGCCGCCGCGCGTGATCATGACCATCGCGTCGAACCGCCCCTTGAACTGAGGCGTGATGGTGTCGATCAGTTTGTCAACGTCAGTCCAGGAAAGAAGTTCTTGACGCATTTTATGATCCCAATACAGCCGCCAGCGGCGCGGGCGCTTGCACGCTTTGGGCCGACTGGCCGGTGGCTTGCGCTTTCTCAGTGTCGCGCGCCCAGATGAAGAGGCAGGTGTGATAAGCCGTGCCGATGTAAGACGTGAACACGGTGACAACGGCGACGACAATGGCAAAGACGATGACAGCCACGACGAGGCCGGCAATCAACCCAATGTTGCCCAGCGCGCCCAGCCCGGCAGTGACGGCTACCCCGAAGATGATGGCCCCAGCCACCAACACAAAGCCGATGAAGCCGGTGATGGCATTCACCCCCACGTAAGAAACCGCTACCAACAGCAAATTATTTTTGATCATGTGCGTAGCCCGCTTGAGGGCGTTGGGCAGATTCAGGTCTTCGATGATCATGGCTGGCAGGACAAAGTATGTGGCCGTTGTCCACACCGTGTTGAGGATGTTGGCGACAAGGCCACCGATGAGATTGCGGCGGCCATTGCGCCCGCGCAGGGCGTTCTCCACAATTTTTACCACTGCCGAGGCCGCGGCCAGACTCATGATGTCGAGAATGTCGCGCTTGATGATCTCCCAGGCTTTGTCCATCCGCCCGTCACCCTCAGCCAGAAAGCCGTAGATCAAATACACCGTCATCCCAGAAAACACATAGGAGACGGTATATTGAGCGAACAGCATGATCGCCCCAAAGACGAACAGGACCGCCCGGCCAACAATATTTTCACTGCCGAGCACGAGCGCCGCCCCGACCAGGGGGATGGCGAAGACAAAGCCCACAATGGCGTTGACGAACAGAGAAATAATGGAAGGCTTGATCAGGTCGCGGTCTTGAACCGCCATTGAAATTGCCTGTTTGAGGAAACCCCATCCGCGAGAAATTGAGTCGAACATTTGCGCCTCCGTGACTGGAAATTCTTTCTGCTCATTTTACTGCCAATTGAAGCGGATGCAAAACGCACTGTATTGCCAAGAAGTTCAAACCACGAATTGCACGAATTACACGAACTGGATTTCGTGAAATTCGCGGCTAAGAAAGGCATGGTCAGATAACAGCTTTGCCAATCAACACCCAGGCTTTACCCATGACGTGGGTGAGGAAGACGATGCGCTCCTCGTCGCCCTTGAGTTTGAGCGAACGGGCGAACTCGTCCGGGTCGAGGGGCGAGCCGCGTTTTTTGACGGTGACGCGGCCTACGTTCATGGCTCGCAGTTTCTCGCGCAAGCGCTTTTGTGAAAAGAGCATGGCGGCTTCGATGGCGAAAGCGCGGGCGAATGGCGTGGGGGTGAGCGTGTCTGAGGTGAGGTAGGCGATGTCGGGATCGATCTGGCGAGCGCCGATTTGGTTGGCGAGCGTCCTTACCAGCCCGGCGCGGAGGATGGCCGGGTCGGGTTCGTATAGGAAGGACAGAGGAGGAGACAGGGAGACAAGAGGAAGGGGAGATGATGAAGGTGTCAGCGAAATTGGAGAATTGGAGGAATTGAGAATTGTGGCGCGGCGTTCAACTGTTTTGAAGGGGCCGAACCAGAGGGCTGCTTCTTTGAGGTCGCCGCCGAGGGAGATGAATTCGATCTCGCAGTCGTAGTCGGCCAGTTCGGCCAGGTTGACGCCGGGCGAGATTTTGACGCCGAGCGGCCTGGGCAACCAGGAGTTGATCAGGAAGAGCGGCGGCTGATAGTCGCGCACGGAGAAGATACGGCGGCTATTTGACCGGCGGCCTGGGTCGAAGAAGTAAGCGTCGGCGGCGGGGAGCGGCGATTTCGTCAGATCAGCTTCGAGGAAGTCGGCGCGCAGATGGCAGGCGGCAAGGTTAGCGGCGGCGAGGGCGAGGTGGAGAGGGTCGTTATCAACGGCCAGGGTTTGGCCCCCACCCCGACCCCCGGCCCCCTCCCCTGACCGAACCGCACGGTCAGAGGGGGAGCGTGAGGCAAGGCCAATGGTGTCGCCACCGAGGCCACAGCAGAGATCGGCGACACGCGCAAAGGGCGCGAACCGCTGGGCGCGATAGCGGCTGATGATTTCGCTCGAGGCCATCTCCAGCGCCGGGCGAGTGAAGTACATCGAGTCGGCGCGGGAGAATTTGGCGCTGGCTTTGCATCTCCTTCGGAGGATGACGGTTTCCAGAGCGGCTTTGGCCAGGTCAGTTGGAAAGCGTTTTTGGAGTTGAGTGAGGCAGGTGAGGAAGGTTTCTTCGGCGGGGGCGAGTTCAGCCGCCCCGGCAATGGCGGCTTGACCGTCCGAGGCAAGCAGGGCGCGAAAGGTGTTGAGGTCCACTCATTACGCCAACTTACAATTTGACTGCTTTCACCAGCCGTAAAAACTCCTCAAATTCCTCGCGGAAAAAGTGCAAGGTTACTTTATCGAGTTCGACGTGATAGGTGGTCTCGCCGTCGAGTTCTTCAGCGGTGTAAACGGCGTAGTTGTCGGTTTCGGCAAGCAGGTTGGTGTTAGGGTCGTTATTGGGCATGGCAACTACGACGACAGACGAAAGACGACAGACGAATCCATCGTCCATCGTCCTTCATCCATCGTCTCCTCAGGGTGTCGGTGTCGCGAAAACAAACGTCACGTCGGTGTAGCCCAACATGGCTAACAATTGGCGGACGTAAATCTCCGAGTTCGTCTGGGCTTGTTGGATAATGCCCGCTTCGCGGGCGGCGGCTTCAATTTCGGCCTGGGCCTCGCGGCGGGCATCGGTTTCCAAATTCACATCCCCTTTCGTGAGCAGGCCCGTCTGCCGATCAACAACATACGATTTGTCGTTATCAATGTTGGTCACAAAAATTTCGGGCGCCGGCAGGGTGACAAAAGCTTTGCCATCGGGCAACACGACCACATCGCTGGCGATCATCTTGCCCAGATCCACGCCGGCAATCACGTCGCCATGGGCCACAAAGATGACCCGGTCGCCGAATAACGCGCCGAGCGCCCCCTGCCCTTGCTCTTTGATGATGACTTTTTCGATGGTGAACTGGGCTGTCTCCAGCCGGGCCAGCGCCTTAATTGAAAGCACTACGGCTTCGCCATTGGGAAGCGGCGTGGGTGTGGGAGGCAAAATCGCCGCCACCGATGTCGCTATCGTGCCGCCGGGATTTGCTATGGGTCGCGTTGCTTCGCGCGCCGCAGAAATGAGGCCATATCCGGTAATCCCGGCAATGACCAGAAGGCCGACGACGAGGAGGACATTGAGGGCTTTGGACATGGAATGTATTGTACCCTCCCAACCACCCATTTTCCAAGCCTTTCACTCTCTGCTACAATCGTCGCCAATGATCATCGGCGCTTGCACTGTTCGCTTGCACCTCCCCGGCAACCAATCGCTCAAAGGCAAGCGCCGGCGGCTCAAACCCGTTTTGGCCCGCCTGCCCAAAGAATTTAACCTGGCCGCCGCCGAAATTGACCTGCAAGATGTGTGGCAGTCTGCCGAAATTGGCCTGGTCACCGTATCCAACGACGCTGGGTTGGCTCAGAGCCTGCTGGAAAAATCGGTGCGCTGGATTGAAGCCAACAACCCGGATGTGGAAGTGGTGGATTACAAGATTGAGCTACGGTGAATGTTCAATACCGAATACCAAATACCCAATACTCAATATCTGAGTGAGAGCTGAATAGTTGTCTTGGGTATTGAGTATTCAGTATTTCGTATTCTCAAGGAGTCTCGATGCGTTTCCTTCAACGACTGCGTTCCACACTCTTTAGCCGCACCACGATTCTGGCTGTCGCCACCACGCTGGTCATCACCGCCCTCACTCTGTTTGGCTTCTTTGAATTCATTGAGCTAAAGGCAATTGACGCCGCCTTCACTTTGCGTGGCCCGCTGCCGCCCACCGCGCCTATTGTCATCGTCGCCATTGACGACGAATCGCTCAGCCAGACACAATTGCAATGGCCGTGGCCGCGCAGTTACATGGCCCAACTGATCGCCAAAATCTCGGAAGGCAAGCCAAAGTCAATCACAGCCGACGTTTTCTGGTATGAGCCGACGACTGAGGCCGGCGGCGACGCGGCACTCGCCAAAGCTATTGCTCAGGCAGGCAACGTCATCTTAGCAAACGATATCAACCTCCGTTTCGCTGAAAAAGGCGGGGCTCAGATAACAGAATTTCGTCGTCCCCTGCCTGAGCTGGAAAAAGGCGCTTTATATTTGGGCCTGGCTAACCTTAAGCGCGACGAAGCCGACGGCTTCATCCGACAAATGCCAATCTATCTGATCAACCCCAGCGACGAAAAAGCCTACTTCGCCTGGTCAACGCTCACTGCTCTCAACTATCTCGGTGCGCCGCTTCCAAAGTCCATCAAATCCGACAGCATGCAATTCGGGGATGTGACCGTGCCGCTTGAAAGCCGCTTTTATATGAACGTCAACTTTCGCGGCGGGCCGGGCAAGGTGTTTGAGCAGAAATCGGCTTATCAAGTCGTCAACGGCGATATTGACCCATCGCTCTTCAAAGACAAGATCGTTCTCATTGGCGCAACCAGTGTCTCTTTGCAGGACCTCTATTCCGTGCCGTTCGAGGGGAGCACCAACCCCATGCCGGGGGTGGAAGTGAACGCTAACGTCATTGACACCATCATCAGCAATCAATTCGTCAGTCGCTGGCCGGCCAGTTTGGGCGCGCTGGCGGTGTTGTTTTTGGGCATACTGGCTTACATCTTCAGCATCTCCAGCCGCCCGCTAATCGGAATCTTCCTGACGCTTGGAGCGGCGATCGCCTATTTGGTGTTGTGGTTCGTCGCCTTCACCCAACTTCGCGCCGAAATCTACGTTGTGGCCCCACTCATTGGCCTGGTGCTGGGTTTTGCCGTGCCGTCAGTCGAGCGGGCCACCACCGAAGCCCTGGCCCGGCGGCGCGTGCGCGGCATGTTCGAGCGCTTCGTTTCGCCGGAAGTCGTGGAGCAGATGGTAGAAAGCGGGCTGGAGGCCAGCCGTGGTCAGCGCACCGAGCTGACCGTCCTCTTCTCCGACATTCGCGGCTTTACCACCATGTCGGAAAAGATGTCACCAAACGAAGTGGTGGACTTGCTCAACGAATACCTGGGAGTGATGACCGACGTCATTCTCAAACACGGCGGCACGATTGACAAATACGAAGGCGATCTGATCATGGCCTTCTTCAACGCGCCCATCGCTCAGCCGGATCATCCCAAGCGGGCTGTGGAAGCCGCCATTGACATGCGAATCACCTTGGACAAACTCAAAGCCAAGTGGGCCAAAGAAGGAACCCGTCCCACCAACTTTGAGATGGGCATCGGCCTCAACACCGGCGACGCCTTCGTCGGTTTGATCGGCTCCGAGAAGCGCATCAACTACACCTGCATCGGCGACAGCGTGAATCTGGCTTCGCGCGTGCAAGACCTGACCAAGGATCTCAAGTGGCCTCTGCTCATCACCGAGTTCACTTACGAGCGAATTAAGGATGAGTTCGACGCCGAGTTCGGCGAAGCCCGGCTGGTGAAGGGCAAGACCAAACCGGTGGGCATGTATAAAGTCATTGGCCGCAAGGGCGCGCCCGAGTCTGAGAAAGTGCGGGCGTTGTTTGCGTGAAGGGATTTCACCGCAAAGACGCAAAGAACGCAAAGAAGGTTTTTCAAGTGAAGAAAGCAATTGCTCCTTTCCAGTGGGCCACATTTCTGATCATCATTGTGGCCGCCTGCGCCGGTCGGGCCGCCACTAGCCCATCACCCGTCCCAACATCCCAACCACCGATCACCCCGACTACCATTCCACCCGCCTCCCGTGCCGCCACCCTCGCCGAAGTGACCAATAGCGTCGAATCACGGTTGTCTTCAGAGGCGGCTTGGGGGGAGGCCGCTGTCGGCCAGACCTTGCCAGCGGGCGGCGAAGTGAAGACCGGCGCCGACGGTGAGTCGCGACTCGATCTGAGTCCCGATACCATCGTCCGCATCGGCCCGGAAACACACTTTACCGTCACCGAACTATCGGGCAGTGACGAACAGCCGAACACCCTGCTCGACTTGATCTCCGGCGAGTTGTGGGTCATCCTGAACTCGTCGCTCAACGGCGGCTCGTTCGACGTGGAAACGCCGATTGGGTCGGCCTCGGTGCGCGGCTCGTACCTGAGCGTGGATTACGACGCCGCGTCGGACAGTCTCATCGTCTCGTGCCTCGAGGGGCAATGCCGCTTGAGCAACGATTTTGGCGTTGTAGACTTGCTGGCCGAGCAGGAGACGTTCATTGCCCGTCGCGGTCTGGCGCCAGAACTGCCCCGCCCGATGGACCCAGATCGCCTGGAGCGTTGGCGGCAATTTGTCCGCGAGGCGGCTCAACTGATCGATCCGGCCAGCACGCGGCTCGCACCCACCTGGGCCGCGCCCGATTTCATCGCCACCCGGCAAGCGATTCAAACGCTTGTCCCGCGCCCGCCCAGGCCGGGCTTCTTTGAAACGGTAATCGCCGGACGTACTTCGGTAGCGCCAATAGCGCCCGGCTTTTTCCCCAACCGCACAGCAATAGCACCGTCAGCACCCGGCGCCTTGCCAACTCTCAGCCCATGAACAGGCTCCCACGACCGGTTCGTTACGTGGTTTACGCTCTCATGCTTCTGCTCTGGCTGGGCGTCATGCTCACCCCATGCTTTGCCATCACGCTCGCGACCCAAGGCGAGCTTGAGTGGAAACGCAGTGAGGGCAACCTGGATCGGGTGTGGCTCATTCAAACAGAGAACCAGCGCGGGCTGGGTTATTACTCGGAGCGCGTGGAGCGTGACCAGCGGGCCAGCGGCGGCGCGGTGTGCGTCCGCTCCAACGCTCGCTTCTTTTTGTGGGAGGGCGCCACCGACGGCCAGGACGCCGAGTTTTGCGCCTGCTACGCGGCAGACGGGACGGCGCTGGGGGCGTGTCCGTGAAGGATAAAGGCAGTTGCCAATCTCCTCTCCCCACATTACAATCCTAACCAATTCTTGCCGTATACTATCCTGAATACTTTTCCCTAACGGAGTGCCCTTATGCCCACCGCCAACAACAAACCCAAACTCGAAGGCGAAGTTTATTTTCCATCTGAGGAAGTCATTGCTCAGGCGCACATTAAGGACTGGGAAGCGCTGGCCGAACGCGCTGGCAAAGACTTGGCCGGCTTCTGGGCCGAGCGCGCCGACGAACTGGAGTGGTATCAGAAGTGGGATAAAACTCTCGACGACTCCAACAAGCCGTTCTTCAAATGGTTTACCGGCGGCAAGGTCAACATCGTCCACAACTGTATTGACCGCCACCTGAAGACCTGGCGCAAGAACAAGCTGGCCTTGATCTGGGAGAGTGAGAGCGGCAAAGACCACCGCACCTACTCCTACTTCGCCGTCAACCGCGAAGTCAACCGCTTCGCCAACATCATCAAAGCCATGGGCATCGTCAAAGGCGACCGGGTAACGATTTACCTGCCGCGCATTCCAGAGATTGTGTTCGCCATGCTGGCCTGCGCCAAGATCGGCGCGGTGCATTCGGTGGTGTTCGCCGGATTCTCAACAGACGCTCTGCAAGGCCGCATCGAAGACAGCCAATCCAAGTTGGTGATTACGGCCGACGGCAGTTGGATCAACGGCAAAATCTTCGAACTCAAACGCACCGTGGACGAAGCGCTCAAAAAATGCCCGTCAGTTGAAAACACCATCGTCGTCAAGCGTACCGGCCACGAGGCGCCAATGGAAGCCAGCCGCGACCACTGGTATCACGACCTGCTGGTTCTGCCCATTGCCAACGGCAAGTGCGCCACCGAAGTGATGGACGCCGAAGACCCGCTGTACATCTTGTACACCTCCGGCTCCACCGGCAAGCCCAAAGCCATTGTGCACACCCACGGCGGCTACATGGTGGGAATCTACGCCACGCTCAAGTACGTGTTCGATTTGAAGGATGATGATCGCTGGTGGTGCGCCGCCGACCCGGGCTGGGTGACGGGCCACTCGTATATTGTTTATGGGCCGATGCTCAACGGGGCCACCTCCTTTATGTTTGAAGGCGGTCCGGCCTTTCCTTATCCCAATCGTTGGTGGCAGTGCGTGGAGCGCTACGGCATCACCGTCTTCTACACCGCCCCCACCGCCATTCGCGGCCTGATGCGCTTCGGCGAAGCCTGGCCCAACAAGCACGATCTATCGTCCCTCCGCCTGCTCGGCACAGTGGGTGAGCCGATCAACCCCGAAGCCTGGAAGTGGTATCATCGTGTGATCGGCAAAGAGCGGTGCCCGATCATGGACACCTGGTGGCAGACGGAGACGGGTATGTTCATGATCACCCCTACCCCAACCGTGCCCCTCAAACCCGGAAGCGGCACCCGTCCTTTCTTCGGTCAAGAAGCTGAAGTTCTGGACGAACAGGGCAATCCCGTCCCCGACGGCGACGAAGGGTATCTCGTCCTCAAGAACCCCTGGCCGGCCATGTTACGGACAATCTACGGCGATCCGGATCGCTATGTGGCGCAATACTGGAGCAAATATCCGGGCAAGTACCTGACTGGCGACTCAGCCAAACGTGATAAAGACGGCTACTTCTGGATCATTGGCCGGGTGGACGACGTCATCAAAGTGAGCGGTCACCGATTAGGAACGGCGGAGATCGAATCGGCATTGGTGAGTCACCCGGCGGTGGCCGAGGCCGCCGCGATTGGCCTGCCGCACGAAGTAAAAGGCACGGCCATTCATGTCTTCTGCCTTTTGCGCGCCGGATTTGCACCGTCGGAGGCGCTGGCCGAGGAGTTGCGCCAGCACGTCGCCAAACACATGGGGCCGATCGCCCGCCCCGAGGATGTGAAGTTCGTGGACAAACTGCCCAAGACGCGCAGTGGCAAGATTATGCGCCGGGTACTCAAGGCGCGGGCGCAGGGTTTGCCCGAGGGCGACATCAGTACCCTGGAAGAATGACGAATGCAAAATGACAAATGTAAAATGACAAATGGGCGTGTTTCTACCATTCGTCATTTGTCATTCGTCATTTGTCATGTGAGGATCACTAGCGACTATGACATCATCTAGATCACGTTTGATGGGCGCGAACCAGCCCCAGCCAAGCCGCCCGCCGCAAGAACGCTCGCAACAAGCGGCGGACGCGCCTCCGCCCGCGGCCTCGTCCACTCCCTCAGCGCCGGTGTTGGCCCAACAGGCCGCAACACAGGCGGCCAAGCTGGACTTCCTCACCGCGCCGCAAAACGTTCACGAAACTGGCATCTCGGCTGGCCTCATCGGCGAACTGGTACTCAAAACGATTTACCTGAAAGGCGAGATCACCGGTCTGGCGTTGGCCCGCGAGCTGTGCCTGCCGTTCGTAGGCGTCCTCCAGACTGTGCTGGAGGGGTTGGATCGCGAACAGCTTACCAACGTCACCGGTTCCAGCGGTTTCAGCACCCACGCCTACCAATATGTCCTGACCAACGCCGGCATCACCCGCGCCCGGCAAGCCCTCGACCGCAACCAGTACGTCGGCCCCGTGCCCGTGCCGCTGGAGCGCTACAACGCCGCCATCCGCGCCCAAGCTCTGCGCGGCCTCACCCTGCACGAAGATGATGTGAAGAAAGGGTTCGAGGGATTGACGGTCAACGCGACCATGATCGACAAGATTGGCCCGGCCCTGAACTCCGGGCGATCGGTGTTTCTCTACGGCCCCCCCGGCAACGGCAAAACCACCATTGCCACCCGTATGGCCCGCCTGCTCGCCACCAGCCCGATCTATATCCCCTACGCCGCTGAGATTGACGGCAACATCATCAAAGTCTACGACGACTTCAACCACCAGCGCCGCCCCGGCGAACAATCGCCCGATATTGACGCCCGCTGGGTGCTGATCGAAAGGCCGACGGTGATGGTGGGTGGCGAGCTTACCCTGGAAAGTCTCGACCTGATCTACGACGACAACTCCAAATTCTACGAAGCGCCATTCCAGATGAAAGCCAACGGCGGCCTGTTTCTCATCGACGACTTTGGCCGCCAGCGCATGGACCCGCAAGACCTGCTCAACCGCTGGATCGTGCCGCTCGAAACCCGCATCGACTTCCTCACCCTGCACACCGGCAAGAAGATCGAAATTCCTTTCGAGCAATTGGTCGTCTTCTCCACCAATCTCGACCCGGCGCAGTTGGTGGACGCCGCCTTCCTGCGCCGCATCCGTCACAAAATCAAGGTCGACGATCCCAGCCCGCAGGAATTCCAGAAAGTTTTTCAGGTGATGTGCGAACGGCTGAAGATCAAATACAATCACGAAGGCTTCGTCCACCTGATGAAGAAGCACTACATTGAAAAGAAGCGGGCCCTCAAGATGTCACACCCGCGCGATTTGCTGGAACAGTTGATTGACATGACGCGCTACAAGAACCTGCAACCTGAAACCCTGCCGCAATATATGGATCTGGCGGCAGACGCGTATTTTGCTGATCTATAAGGATGTTGAATGGCAACTGGTAGCTCTCTCTGCCCTCAATGCCAAACCCCGCTCAATACCGGAGACCGATATTGCTCCGGCTGTGGCGTAGATTTGGCCGTCGTCACCCTTCTGCTCGAATACTCGACCACGTCCAAGAAACCGAGCCGGACCCCGCCTTTCCTGCCCGATACTGTTGTCCCGCGCCTGGGCGAATTCCTGCTTTCGCGCGGCCTGCTCACCCTGCCCCAAATTCAACAAGCGCTCGACTATCAACAGCGCAAGAAGAGCGAGACTGGCATGAGCAAGATGCTGGGCGAAGCCATCACCGAGTTGGGCTTGCTCCCGCGCGAGAGTCTCGACCAGGCTATTGTGGCTCAGGTCATGGAACTTCAGGCCGCCCTCCAGGCCAGCAATCGCCAGCTCGAAGAGCGCGTGGCCGAGCGCACTGCCGAAGTGGAGCGCGCCCTCAAGAAAGTCAATGAAGTCAATAAGCTCAAGACCGACTTCGTCTCCAACATCTCGCACGAGCTACGCACCCCGCTGGCTTGCATCAAAGGCTACATCTACTTGTTCGCCGACGGTTTGATCGGCGACCTGACCGCCGATCAAGCCGAAGCCATGGAGGCTACCACCGCCGCCGTCGATCAACTGGAAAGGCTGATCGAAGACCTCATCCGGTTTGCCAGCGCCGCCAGGGGCGAGTTGGTGATCAACTCCGCCATGTTCTGTTTGTCGGATGTGGTGCAGACGATTCTGAATCGTTCGGATGCCAAGGCCGTGAAGGCGAACGTGTCACTCGCCAGCCAGACTCCGGCCTCGCCTGTGTTCTCGCACGGCGACGAAGAAAAACTGGCCTGGGTGCTTCTGCAATTGGTGGACAACGCCGTCAAGTTCACCCCGGCTGGCGGAAGCGTCCTGGTCACGCTCACCCCCAACGCCGACCATTCGCGGGTGCTGATCGCCGTCAAAGACAGCGGCATCGGCATCCCCTTCGAGCGTGTGCCTGAATTGTTCCAGCCCTTTCATCAGCTCGACGGGTCTTCGACCCGGCGCTACGGCGGCACCGGGCTGGGACTGGCTCTTGTTAACCAGATTGTTGAATCGCACGGCGAACACGTCAATGTCGAAGGCAGTATCGGTAAAGGCTCAACATTTTCGTTTACGCTCCCCATAAGGCAACGCTCGTCATGAGCGGCGCATTCCAGCCGCGAGGCTGTCAATTGCGCCGCTATCGAATCTCGGTTACAGTTCAACCGTAGAATCCACCACCCCTTCAGAGGCCGCCCATGTCGATTGAATACGATCCAAAAGGTAAAGTCTTTAGTCAGGTTGTCCGCAAGGATGCAGTTTATGTCCGCATCCAAACCATCACCCACCAGATCGTGGGCGAGATGTATTTGAGGCAGGATGAGCGCATCAAAGACCAGCTTGAGATTGCCGACAAATTTATTGCTGTGACCAGCGCCAAAGTGTACAAGCTCGACGGCGAACTGGCTTACGATGCGACGTTCATCACCCTCAACCGGGATCACATCGTCTGGCTCTCACTTGAAGACGAGCCAGCAAGTTAGGAACTCATATGACTCTTCGCAACCGCCTCACTCAGACTCCCAAGGAACAAACGCCCGCCCCGCAGACGGCGGCGACCCCGGGCTCCCCGGCGACACCGCCACCGCCACCGGCCGCGCTCGAGCCGGCCCGGCCCAAGTCCAACACCATCTCGGACGAGGATTACAACCGCCTGAAGAAGTGGCTGTTGAGCAAGATCGCCGGGCGGCTCGAGGACCAGACGGATCTCAAACGTTCGCCCGCCGTCACCCAAATGTTGCGCGAGCGCTTCAACGTGATCTACAGCCAGGCCAATGTTACCCTGCCCAACGACATGGTCGAAGCCCTTTTCGGCGAAGCGGTGGATGAGATTGTAGGCTACGGGCCGATTGAGAAACTGCTTAACGACCCGACGGTGAGCGAAGTGATGGTGAACGGCCCCCGCCAGGTCTACGTCGAGCGCAAAGGCAAACTTGTCATGTCGGACGTGACGTTCGACGACGACGAACACGTGATGCGAATCGTCGAAAGAATCCTGCGCCCCCTGGGGAGGCGGGTAGACCGGAAGGTGCCGATGGCTGACGCCCGTCTGCCCGACGGGAGCCGGGTCAACATCATCATCCCGCCTAGCGCCATTGACGGGCCAACGATCACCATCCGCAAGTTTTCAACCAAGAAGCTTACTATGCAGGACTTGATCAACTTCGGTTCGATGACGCCGCAGATTGCCGAGTTCTTGAGAGCCTGCGTGGTGTCGCGGCTCAACATTGTCGTCTCCGGCGGCACCGGCTCCGGCAAGACGACTCTACTCAATGTGCTTTCCAGCCTGATCCCGGAAGACGAACGGGTGATTACGCTGGAAGACTCAGCCGAACTGCAGTTGAGCCAGCCGCACGTGGTGCGGCTGGAGGCCCGCCCCGCCGACCCCGACGGCACGGGCGCGGTGAGTATTCGCGACCTGGTGAAAAATTCGCTCCGCATGAGGCCGGAGCGGATCGTCGTCGGCGAAATCCGCAGTGGCGAGGCCATTGACATGTTGCAGGCCATGAACACCGGCCACGATGGCTCGCTCACCACTCTGCACGCCAACAACCCGCGCGAGGCCATCGGCCGCATTGAGACGATGTCGCTAATGGGCGGGTTGGCGATTCCGCTCAAAGTCATTCGCGAGCAAATTGCCAAAGCAGTGGACTTGATCGTCCAGCAGGCCCGCTTGACCGACGGCTCGCGCAAGATCACCTACATCACCGAAATCAGCGGCATGGAAGGCGAGTCGGTGGTGACCCAAGACATCTTCAAATATGACGAGTCGCTTGGCGCTGACGGCAGACCGCTTGGCATGAAGCCCACCGGCTTGCGCCCGTTCTTTTCACCCCGGCTCGAATCACACGGGTTCAAACTGCCGCCCGAAATTTTTGGCGGTGGCGCGGCGGGCGATATGTTAGGCTCTCGGCGGCGGTAATGAAGATTTGTTCGCTCTAATCCGCTAAGTAGCCCATGCTATAATCTCGCCCAGTTCAGCTTACAGTTTACTTCGGAGCCTTCTTTCATGGCCGATAAAAAATCCTTAGCCATCCGCGCCAAAATCATTGGCGTCCTGCTACGCGACGCGCGGCTGGCCGCCGGCAAAACCCCTAAAGATTGCGCTACGATACTGGGCATGAGCGCCAGCGCTTACGCCTCTTACGAACTTGGCAAGAAGTCGGTTTCCCTGCCAGAGTTAGAACTGCTGGCCTATTACCTGGACACTCCCCTCTCCCACTTCTGGGGCGACAACATCATCAGCGACGATCAGGAACGCGGCTCCAACATTAACACCACCGAACTGATTGAAATCCGACACCGGATCATCGGCGCTCAACTCCGGGAGACCCGCCTCAAACGAAACATCTCTCTCAAAGAATTGGCCGCCGCGGTCGGCATCCCCTCTTCGCGCCTCAAGGCCTACGAGTTTGGCGAGCAACCTGCGCCGGTGCCGGAGCTTGAAACCCTGGGTTGGGTTCTGGGCCTGAACATTGACAGCTTCTTCGAGAAACAGGGGCCGGTAGGCGAGTGGGACGCCGCCCGCCGCGCCTTCGAAAAGTTCAAGGAACTGCCGCCCGACGTGCAAGAATTCGTGAGCAATCCCGTCAACGAGGCCTACGTCCGGGTGTCGATGCGCCTCTCGGACATGTCGGCCAACAAACTGCGCGACATCGCCGCCGGGCTTCTCGACATCACGTTTTGATCTCACCGCAAAGGCGCAAAGGACGCAAAGTTTTTTTGTAAACTCTTTGCGCTCGCCTGCCCCGCTTCTCTTTGCGGGGTCGCGTCTTAGCGGTGAAATTGGTTTGTGTCTGCCTCTTCGCTCCAGGCCGCCGCCCTCGCCGCTTACCAGAAAGGCGACTTCGCCACAGCCGCTGCCGCGTTTGAACAGGCGGCCTCGGCCTTCCGCGCCGAGGGGGACAAGGCCATGGCCGCCGAGATGTTGAACAACCTCGGCGTGGCCCACCGCGCCGCCAAAAACTACACCGCCGCCCTGCCTGCCATCGAAACCGCCCTGGCCGAGTTCCGCGCCCTGAATGACAGCCTGCGAACCGCGCAAGCCCTCGGTAACCTGGGCGCTGTCCTCCTCGAAACCGGCGACCTGAAACGCGCCGCCGACTCCCTGAACGACTCCCTCTCTCTCCTCGACCCCCAGAAAGACAAAGTGGCCCGCTCCGAAGTCTTGCGCCTGCTGGGCGAAGTGCGCCTCAAGCAGGGCAAATACATTGACGGCCTGGCCGACTACGAAGCCGGTTTGCGCGACGTGGAAAAGCCCTCTACCCAACAGAAGTGGCTGAAGAAGTTGCTGGAGAAGCCGTTGAAGATGTTGGGGAGGAAATGAGAGGTTGAGGGAAACGTGAGAGTGAGACAGTCGTATAATGAGGTGGTCTAGGATTTAGGGATCATTAACACGACTTGGAGAACAGAATGCAATATCAAAACCTTATTACGATTGAACCTGGCAAACGAGGCGGCAAGCCTTGTATTCGCGGCATGAGAATTACGGTTTATGATGTGCTCGAATACCTGGCCTCTGGAATGACCCAGCAGGAAGTCTTACACGATTTCCCTTATCTCACGAAGGAAGACATCCTGGCTTGCCTGAGTTTTGCCGCTCAACGTGAGCGCCTCATGCTAGCTGTTCAGCTATGAAACTGCTCTTGTTCGACCAGAATTTGTCTCCGCACCTGGTTGATCGTTTGGCCGATCTGTATCCCAACTCAGTGCATGTATCTGTCATTGGCCTTGACACCGCATCGGATCGGACAGTATGGGAATATGCGCGTCAGCACGACTACATCATCGTCACCAAAGATGCTGATTTCAGCGAATTGGGCCTTCTCCTCGGGTTTCCACCTAAAGTTATCTGGATTCAACGTGGCAACTGCTCGACGCGCGACATCGAGTTGCTGCTACGGGAAAATTACGGCGTGATTTCGGCCCTAAGTGACGAGCCAAACATTAGTATTCTGGCGCTGTTTTAGCGCCATCATCAACTCTCAAAGCCCTGCTCCCCGAAACACTCCGCCTGCTGGGCGAAGTGCGCCTCAAGCAGGGCAAATACATTGACGGCCTGGTGGACTACGAAGCCGGTTGGCGCGACGTGGAAAAGCCCTCTGCCCAACAGAAGTGGCTGAAGAAGTTGCTGGAGAAGCCGTTGAGGATGTTGGGGAGGAAGTAAACAAAAAGAGCGCCTCTCAATTGGCGCTCTTTTCATTTCCACAATCAGCTATTCAACTTTCACTTCCCCCACCGCAAGTGACTTCCTTTCTCCACTGCCGCGCGGCTCTAGCAATCAGCGCTTGTTGGGTAATCTCTTGATCCCCGTCAGCGCCATTTCTCGAAGAAGACGACTGACTTGAGCACCGTGTCCCACAATCGCTGGGCATCGGCCACGCCTTGGGGGAAGGCCTCCGCATCCCACGGGCCAACCATGGTGTAGCGGCTATTGTTCACCAGAATGTCCGCTGTGCGCTGGCGCCACGGCCCGCCCACAAAGTCATAGATTACTGCCTGGCCGCCGCCGATGGTGGTTGTCTGGACGGTGCTGGGGTCAATCTGCTCCGGTAGCACTGGTTGCTGTAGCTCGCTCGGCGGCTGGTCATAGCCGGCCAAGGTGAGCGAGGTGCGCACCTTGCCCCAACTCTGGGTATCCCTCAGCACCGGCCCGCCGATGATCTCTACTGGAAAGTCAGGGCTCAGCTCAAAGTCTGCCGGGTAGAGCAGGCAATAACCCTGCACCTCGTCCACCAACAGTTTTGTGTCCGCGCCCGCCTTGGGGCAAACCTCGTCCGGTCGGGCGAGGGGTAAGGGGGTGGCAGGCGGGAAGAACATTAGCGACTGCGCTACCAAGTCCCAGACTTGCCCAGCCGTCTCGGCCAATTGTGGGACGTCTTCTGGTCGGGGGCTGAGCGTTACCTGGTACTTGAAGCCGTTGGCGACCACGAACGCCTGACGCTGGGCAAACATACCACCTGGCAGGTTGTCAATCAGCGCCGCAGTCTGGCCGTTCAGGCTCAGCGGTTGAATGGTCTGGCTAGGGTCCATGCGGTAAGCCGTGAGCCACTTCTCGACGTAGCTCTGGCTGTCCAGCCCATTGGCCGGGCCGTTGGCGGCCACCGTCAGGTGTACTGCTACGGTATCCATGCCTTGGGTAAGCCCCGGCCCGTTCAGCTCCACCGCCTGCGCCGGCCGCAGGAAGTCCGGCTGGGCGCTGAAGGCGGCCGGGTATAGAAAGCAGTAACCGTTCTCGCGGCTGACGTACAACGCTTGGCCCTCGCCGGGGGTGGGGCACTGCACGGTGGGGTCGGCCGGCAGAGGCGTGGGCGGCACAGTAGTGGCAGTGGGAGCGGGGTTACTCGTCGCCGTGGGTGGCTCAGTCGGGGCGATGACCTGCCCCTCCAGGCCGAGTTGGCCGCAGGCTGAGAACATCAGCGAGAGGGCGAGAAATATGAAGAGTAACTTTTTCATGAGAATCTCCAAAAGTGAATATGATTGCCGATTGACAATCGGGATAGTTGATGGTGTTTTACCATGCCGGGTGTTGGGCCATATGTTTGCCACGTAACAGCGGCTTAAAGGCGTGTAACCGATTAGAAACGGCGAGAGGCGTCGCTACGGTTGGGTGAGGACTCCGGTCCCGAGGTCGAAATGCCAGACTCCGCCCGCACGGTCGCGCAGGGTCAGGGTGTTATCTTCGCCCCAAGCGATGGTCTCTAAGGCGCGGGTGTCTTCCGAGAGCAGGATGCGACTTTCTTTGATAGTGGACGCGTCGAATTGCACGAGGCTAGTGCTGGCGAGGTCACAGCCGTTGGCAGCTGACGCCTGCGTAAGAGCAATTTGCGTGCCATCGGGCGACCAGATCAATCCCCAGGCCACTGTGGCCTCGCCGGCGACTTTCTCCGTGACGACTTGACGTGAGAGGATATTTTTGACATTGAGTTGACCGTTCACCCAGCGCCCATCGGCGCTCGCCAGGTATGCCACCGATTTTTCGTCGGGGGAGAGCGCCACCGCCCAGGCGTATGAGTCGGTGGGCAACACGGTTTCAAGCGTGGGCGTCTTGGCTTGCAAATCCACGCGGTAGAGGTCTTGGCGCGCAGTGAAGAGCGCACAGCCATCCGAGATAGATTCATTGGCGAAGTAGAGGTAGCGTCCACCCGGCGACCAGTAAAAGTATTTGGGGAAGTATTGCCCCAGCCCGCCGGGGTCGTGACGGTCAACCATCAGCCATTGGGCGGAATTATCGGCGCGCTTAAGGGTGAGGCGGATGTTGTCGGTGCCTTGCCCGTCGGGCGCGTATTCGCCCTCGACGCGCCACTGACTATCGGGTGAGTCGCTCGACCAGATTTCGTCGGCCACGGGGTAGGTGGCCGCTTGGGGCATGGCACTGGCCTTGGGCGCGGGTGACGCGGTGGGCGGCGGCGCAGTGGCAGTCGGCAGGGCTGTCGCCGTAACGACCACTACTGCCGGTGACGGCGTTGCCGTTTCCGTCGAGATGAGCACCTGGCCTTCCAGACCGATCTCGCCGCACGCGCTCAACGCCAAGGCAAAGATAAAGAAAATATTTTTTTTCATACAAAATCCTCCAATTTGTGAGGGCTGTTGAATGACAGCCTGGATATTTAATTGATTTATATCACGCGGCGTGTTGCGCCACATGCTTGGAGGGTAACAGCCAGGTCAAAGTATGTATCAGGGTGGAAACACGCCGCCGTTTTATGGGCGTTGTTCGGCCACAAGCGGCAGGCGCACGGTGATGACTGTGCCCTGGTCCTGGCGACTGCGCACGGCGATAGTGCCGTGATGGAGGGTGATGATGCGTTGCACGAGGGCGAGGCCGAGGCCACTGCCAGGGGTTTCGCGCGCATTTTCGGCGCGGTAGAGTTCTTCGTAGATGTGGTCGAGGTCGGCGGCGGGGATGCCGAGGCCGTTGTCGGCGACTTCGATGACGGCCAGATGAGAGTCTTCGGTGGCACGCACCTCCACCCGCCCGCCGGGGCGCGTAAACTTGAAGGCGTTATCGAGCAAATTGCTGAAGAGCACCACGAGCAAATCGCGGTCGCCGAGGATGGGGGGCAGGGGCCACGGCACTTGTTGCACGTTCACGTCCACCACACGGTCGGCGCGGTCGGGGGCGCTATAGGCGAGTTCAACGGCCTCGTCGAGGACGCCGGGCAATGGCACTGGGTTTTTTTCGATGCCGCGTTCTTCGAGTTCGCTGAGCGCGCGCAAATCTTTGACGAGTTTGTGCAGGCGTTGGGTTTGTTGCCCGATGCGCGCGAGCGATGGGTCAGCTTGAAGGGTGGGCTGTTGTTGTAGATTGGTCAGCCCGAGGCGGATGACGGTGAGCGGGTTTTTGAGTTCGTGGTCGAGGCGTTGAAAGAAACGGCGACGGGCGGCCGCTTCGGTGTCTTGTTCAGCGCGGCGCACACGTTCGATGCGCCCATTGGCCCAGCCGCGCAGGCTGAAGACGAGGGCGATGACCAGGCCGAGGAGCGCGCCGCCGAGGGAAACCAGCGCGGCCAAATCGGCGCGGTATTGGCCGACGAAAAGGTAATTAGGGAACCAGCCTGCTTGAAGCAACAACGACAGACCGAGGCCGAAGAAAATGGGGAGTGCCGTTAACGCGAGGGCTGGCCACCAGCGCCACTTCATGCACGGCCTTCCACTTCGCTAATGAAACAATAGCCCTCACCAATGATGGTTTGGATATAGCGCGGGTGCGCGGAGTCTTCATTCAGTGCTTTGCGGAGTTCGGCAATGCGGATGTCTACGGCGCGCGTCTCAACCGCATTGGCCCAGCCCCACACTTCATCAAGCAGGCGTTCGCGCGGGATGATGTCGCCCGGATGAAGCATGAGGTATTCGAGCACGCCGAAGCCGCGCGCGGTGAGGTTTAAATTTTGCGCGCTGAGCGCCGCCTGGCGCGTTTGACGGTCGAGGGATAGGCCGCCGCTCACCAAGCGGCGATAAGTGTTGAGGGGCTGCCCTTGCACTCCGCGCGCCCGGCGTAAAATCGCTTGCACACGCGCCATCAGCTCCAGCGGCTCGAAGGGTTTGTTGAGGTAATCATCCGCACCCTCCTGCAAGCTCAACGCGCGCTCGGCGGGCGTGCCCACTTGGGTGAGGAGAATCACCGGTGTCCAGTCGTTGCCCCGGCGCAGACGGCGCAGAGTCTCGCGGCCGTCGAGGCGCGGCATCAGCACGTCGAGGATGATTAGATCGGGTTTCTCACGCGGCGCAAGGTCGAGGGCCTGTTGTCCGTCGCTGGCCGTCACCACCTCGTAGCCGGATCGCTCTAGCAAGGGCTTGAGTTCGGCAAGCAGATCGACTTCGTCGTCCACAATCAGGAGTTTGAATTTGCTCATGGCAAGCTATTATAATCAAGCGGGGGCCGGAAAGAGAATCAGGGTTGACTCGTGCTTCCGAAACCTGGCAGGTCGGCATATTGACTCCCAGAATACGCAGGGTCTGACACGCCGACCTGTACGTTTTGGGAAGTCATGGAGCGAGGTTATCATGGCAAGACAAAGAACAGATGCGGTTGCCGGAATCAGCAATGAAGCCGTCAAAGCCAAAACCGGCAAGACCTCGGCCCGGTGGATCGCCATTCTCGGCGCGGCTGAAAATCTGAGCTCCAGCAGGCCCGGGTAAACGAAACGCCGACCTTCTCATCAAGGTCGGCGTTTTCTTTTTACTTCCGGAGATCTTCGCGCGGCGGACTGAATGTGTCCAGCAGGACACTCGCTTCCAAGGCCCGCGCATCGTGTGGCGCGTTCGACGGCATGTGGATACTGCCGCCGGCGGGCACCTCAACCTTCTCGCCGTTTAGCGTAAACAGCATCCGCCCGGTGGCCACGTAAGTGACTTGCTCATGCGGGTGCGAGTGCATGGGCACGACGGCCCCGGCCTCAAAGCGGATTTCGACCAGCATCATCTTCTCGCCGTCTATCCTGATCCGGCGCTTCACCCCTTCGGTCATCTTCACCCATTCAGTGTCGGTCATAACAACCAATGACGATGGACGAAGGACGACAGACGATAGTTATCATTCGTCCATCGTCTGTCGTCTGTCGTCTACTCCTCTTCCTCAGCCTTGTCCTTCTTGGAGTTGGCAACGATCATCTGCGTCAGGTGGTTGGGCACCATTTCGTGGCGCAGGTAGGTCATCGAGAACACGCCCCGGCCCTGGGTGATCGAGCGCAGGTCGGTCACGTATCTCAGCATTTCGGCTTGCGGCACCTCAGCCGTCACAATGCTCTTGCCGCCGTCCTGCTCCATGCCATGTACCCGCGCCCGCCGCGTGTTCAGATCACTCAATACGTCGCCCATATTCGCTTCCGGCACGGTGATCTCCACATTCATGATCGGCTCCAACAGCACCGGCCCCGCTCCCTGCACCGCCAGCTTGAAAGCCTCGCGCCCGGCGATTTCAAAGGCAATCGGCTTTGAGTCCACTTCGTGCATCTTGCCGTCGTACACAATCACCTTCACGTTGCCCATCGGGTACCCGGCAATGACGCCCTGTTCCATCGTAGCCTTGATGCCCTTTTCAATCGGCGCCAGGTACGATTTCGAAAGATTCATGCCCGTCAGTTCGTCGTCAAATTCAAACTCGGATTCGCGTAGAGGCTCAATGCGTAAATGCACCTCGCCGAACTGGCCCGCGCCGCCGCTTTGCTTCTTGTGGCGATATTGGGCCGCGTGGTTTCGGGTGATCGACTCGCGATACGGCACCTTTGGCGTCTCAGTCAGGATGGCCGTGCCGAACTTGGTCTCGGCGCGGCGGATAGCGACGTCAATATGCTGGTCGCCCATCCCCTCAAGCAATGTCTGCCGGGTGGCTGGCTCAGCGTGCCAATGGAGAGTCGGATCCTCTTCGCACAACTTGGACAGCGCCGGCCCCATCTTAGTCGCGTCGGCCTGAGTCTTGGGGGTCACCGACACTGCGTAAAGCGCCGCCGGGTAGGTTGGCGCTGGCAGGAGGATCGGGTGGGTCTTGTCGCCCAGCGTGTCGCCGGTCACGGTTGCCGTCAGTTTTGCCACCGTGCCAATGTCGCCGGAGTGAAGGGCCTTTATCGCAATCTGTTCCTTGCCGCGCATCACGTGCAGTGTGCCCAGCCGTTCTTCGGCGCTCTTGTTGTGATTCCAAACACGGGTATCCGAGTGGAGCGAGCCGGAGAACAAGCGGAAATAGGTCAGCTTGCCTACAAACGGATCAGCGGTGGTTTTGAACACGTAAGCCGCCAATGGGCCGGTGTCGGTGGCGGCCACCACCTCGTCGCCGCTCTTGCCCTCACCGTGCGGAACCGGAATCTCGGTGGGCGACGGCAGATAACGGGTGATGCCTTCCAGGATCGGCACGATGCCAATGTTGCCCGTGGCCGAGGCCACAAACACCGGCACGAATGTCCCGTTATCTACGGCTGTCTTGAAACCGTGCTTGATCTCATCCGCCGTCAATTCTTCGCCGCCCAGATACTTCTCCAGCAAAGCGTCTTCGCCCTCGGCGGCGGCTTCCATCATGTCGGTGTGGCCCTTATTGGCCGCTTCAACATACTCGGCGGGAATGTTGGCGGCCTCGCCCTTCGCGCCCTGGCGAGCCTTCATTGAGAGCAAACCAATCACGCCCTTGAAGGCCTGCTTCTCGCCCCATGGCAACTGCACCGGCATCAGCTTCACATTCCTGGAAAGATTCTGCACCGTCTCCAGCGCCTGCTGGAAATTGGCATTGTCGCGATCCATCTTATTGATGATCACGAAGCGCGGGAGTTTGAGTTCGTCGCAATACTGCCACACCAATTCGGTGCCCACCTCCACGCCCGCCACCGAGTCCACCAGAATGATCGCCGCGTCGGCTACCCGCAGAGCCGCCTTCACTTCGCCCGCAAAGTCGGTGAAACCGGGTGTGTCCAGAAAATTGATCTTGTAATTGTCAAACTCGACGACGACGTGCGATGTGCTGACGGAGATTTTGCGGCGATGCTCTTCATCCTCGAAGTCGGACACGGTCGTGCCGTCCTCGGTCTTACCCAGCCGGTTAACGGCGCCGGTGTTGAACAACATCGCCTCGACCAGCGACGTTTTGCCCGACCCGACGTGGCCGATCAGGGCAACGTTACGAATAAACTCGGTTCCATACTCTTTCATGATGTGGCATCAGCCTCCAAATGTTGGGGAATAGTAGAAGAACAGTGGTAAGATTTTAGTCTATAGATGAAGGGAAGTCAAAATATGTTAAATCGCCGTCTTGTCATTCTGGCCCTCATTGGAATCGTGCTGGTCATCTCCGGTCTCACCGCCGCGAGAATGATCACCGTTGCCAACACCCTCACCGCCGCCGCCACGTATGCCGCCGCCCACGCCGGCGAGCTGTCGATCCCTCAGCCGCTCCCGGCCAGCAAGCCCTACGATGAACCCCCCGTCAAGGTGG
Source organism: uncultured Anaerolineales bacterium (assembly GCA_964431175.1). Classification (GTDB taxonomy): domain Bacteria; phylum Chloroflexota; class Anaerolineae; order Anaerolineales; family VGOW01; genus VGOW01. Next base: position 20,892 of record CAYSIV010000005.1, on the reverse strand, counting down.
AAGCCGTCGCCCGTTACGGAGAGGCCGTGGAGGTGCAAATCACCCGCCGCTACCAAACCCTCCGCAACCCCGACACACAATTCACCGCCACCTATTTCTATCAACCGGCCAACGGCGGCTGGCAACTCGCCCCGGCGCCAGAGTCGTTTTGGGGCGAGCCACAATCCACCACAACCGGAGTCAGGCTGATCGTCCACTACTCACAACGCGACACCAAACTTGTAGAAAACCTGATCAAAGTCGCCGACCCGGCTCTGCAAGCCGCCTGCGAGCAGTGGCAATGCCCGCCAGATGCAACCGTCGTTATGCAATTCCTGCCTTACGCAAACGTCGAGGGCGATCTCGCTTTTCCCTCCCCGCGCTTCACCGGCCTGCCCTCGTCATTCGAAGCCAACGACGATTACCTTTCGGGCCTCACCGCCGACGCCATCCTCGCCCTCGCCAAACAACTGGGCCACCCCCCCGAAGCCGCCCGCGATGAGATTCAACGCCAAAACCTCTACACTCCATAATCTCCAATTCTCCAATTCTCTACGCGAAGCGTCCAATCTCTAACTACCATGATCATTGACCCAGCAACTCTCCAACCCCGCGACCGCTACCGCCTGCTCATCTCCTCCGTTGCCCCGCGCCCCATCGCCTGGATTTCCACTCGCGCCAGCGACGGCTCGCTCAACCTGGCGCCGTTCTCGTTCTTTCAGGCTCTCACTGGCACGCCGCCGCTCGTCGTCGTCTCCATTGGCAAGCGCCAGGGCGCGCCCAAAGACACCTTGCGCAACATTCAAGAGACGGGCGAATTCGTGATCAATATCGTTGCCGAAGAATTGGCTGAGAAGATGAACATCACTTCCGGCGAATACGGCGTAGATGTAAATGAATTTGAACTGGCCGGACTCACCCCGGCTCCGTCTGAAGTGGTGAAAGCCCCGCGCGTAGCCGAAAGCCCGCTCAACATGGAAGCCAAACTCTCCCAGCTCCTGCCGATCACTGGCTCGGACTATTCACTGGTGATTGGCGAAATCGTGTGTTGGCACGTGGCCGACGGCTACCTTGCCCCCGACGGACTGGTGGATATCGCCCGCATCCGCCCCATTGCCCGCCTGGCTCGCGACGAGTACACCAAGTTCGGCGAAGTGCTCTCCATGCCACGCCCCAAGGTATAAGACGAAAGACGATAGACGAAGGATTCGCTCTATCGTCCTTCGTCTCAGTCATTTGTCGTTCATTATGCGCCGCCTCTTCTTCACCTTCACCTACTGGTTCACCCGCCCCCGCTGGGACACGAACGTCACCCCGCCCGAGCTTGTCGAGCTAATTGAAATGCAAAAGCTCAAGCCGGGCCGCGCCCTCGACCTGGGCTGTGGCACGGGCACGAACGCGATTTATCTGGTTCAACATGGTTGGCAGGCAGTGGGGGTAGACTTTGTGGGCAAAGCAATTGAGACGGCAAAACGCAAAGCAACAGCCGCCGGTGTCGCCGCCGACTTTTTTCAGGGCGATGTGACTCGCCTGGAGTTTCTTGAGCCGCCCTTCAATCTGGTGCTCGACATCGGCTGTTTCCATAGCCTCCCGGCCGATCGCCGCCCGGCTTACATTGCCGGTTTGCGCCGCTTGCTCGGCCCCGGCGGCCTCTTCCTGTGTTACGCCTTCAAGCCCGAAGCGCCGATGGGCGGCCTGGCGGTGGAAGAGATGCTCTCTCTTTTCAGCGACGGCTTCACCAACGTCAAAGTCGAACACGGCCAGGGGATGCCATCAGCCTGGTATATGTTTGCCAGAAAATGAGACATATTCTCTTTCTCTTCCTCGACGGTGTTGGGCTGGGCGAAGCCGACCCGCGAACCAACCCGTTCGTCGTCGCCGATTTACCCAACCTTCACCGCCTGCTCAAAGGCAATCGTCTTTTGCAAGCTACCCCGGCGCTGGACAATCCAGACGCGCAGACGGCTTTCATTCCAACCGATGCGAGTCTTGGCGTGTCTGGCCCGCCGCAGTCGGCCACCGGCCAGGCTGCCATTCTCACCGGGCTTAACGTCCCGGCCATCATCGGCGGGCACTGGGGGCCAAAGCCCAATGAGGCCGTCACCAACATTCTGCGGCGAGAGAACATCTTCAAGACGCTCGTCGCGCGCAAGCAGAGCGCCACCCTGATCAACGCTTACCCGCAACGCTACTTCGACGCCATCAAACGCGGCAAACGCATGTATTCGGCCATCCCAATGGCCGTGGACGCGGCTGGCATTCCGCTGATGACGGCGGACGATTTGCGCGCCGGTCGCGCCTTCTCCGCCGACTTCACTGGCGAGGGCTGGCGCGGCGAACTCGGCTATACCGACACGCCTGTCTATACCCTCGCCGAAGCGGGCGCCAAGCTGGCCGAAGTCTCTCGCCAACGTTCCTTCACCTTCTTCGAGCACTGGATCACCGACCTGGTGGGCCATCGCGGCACGGTTGAGGAAGGGGCAAAGGTGTTGGAGCACTTTGACGCCATGCTCGGCGGCCTGCTCGCGAAGTGGGACGACGATGGCCTGATCATTATCACTTCCGATCACGGCAACCTTGAAGACTTCTCCCATAGCCACCACACGGCCAACAAAGTGCCAACGCTGGTCATCGGCAGAACCCGCCGCACGATCAGCGACGGCCTCACCGACCTCAGCGGCTTTATCCCGGCCATCCTCAACTACCTCGCTGGTTGAAACGACATTGACGGTTTCAGTCACAGTGGCCGTGCGGCCAGATAGTTAGGGCGTGTTGGTGCTCGCTGGAGCAGTTCATGGGCGCATGTCATGATCACGAATCAAAAGCCGCAGGGCAACCCCTACGGCTCTTTGCTTTCAGTGCAACGGCCACGCCGCGCATCGGCTGCAACCGCTTGGTGGCTGGCACCAGGATTTTCAGAAAAGATCATGCTTGTGGTTCGACATCGAATTTCTCAAGTTGCTTGTACTGCCCACTACTCATACAGATATTGAAGTCACTCAATTGAACTTTCTTGAAAATATCTCGTGACTCTTTGACTGATAAGCCTACGATGTTATGGTGGCAATCGTCCCCGGTTTCGCTTGTTACTTGGATAAAACGGCACTTTGCAGGAAGTATTTCGGAATGGATGTTCCAGAATATAAAGGGAGTTCCCGAACTGTCTTTGTAGTACCTTTCGATATGTTCGCAGATGCTTTGGCTTGTTCGTAAGATGCAATCTTCATCAATGACAGATATTCCGCTACCATCGCTAGATGGTTTGAAGGCAAGGCTTTGGAAACGTCCAATATCTTGGTCGTAGTTGCGCTGGTGAATAACCCTGATGAAGCCCATGTTGTGCCCCGGAATGATCGTATTCTTGTCAGTGCACCATCGAAATCTAGATTTTCTTCATACGCTAGTTCAGAGCCATTCTGCTCGGCAACGAATGTAACTGTCTCATCTGGCTCGACGGTCAACTCAAGGTAGAGTTGACCTTGATAGGCCGTCACTCGGATTTCACCCTCAACGCCCAAAAAAGCGTTAGTCTTGGTAAAACCTACGCGCTCCGCTTCAACGTTAAGTGTTAACGCCTTATGAATAACTTCCGGCTTTGGTGGTATACCACCTCCATAGTGCCAACCTACCTGAAGTTGGCGGAAGGCACTTATTTTCTTTTCCGTCTGTTGAATCCGGCTGTAGGTCAACGCGTAAAAGTTCATGGTGTATCTTTTTCTAATATCGCCTGTATCTCGTCTAGTTTTAGAATTCGCTGTCCCGTTTTGTCCTCAAATCCTTTTATGATGCCATCTAGATGAGCACTCAATGTTTTGGCAATTGTGTATGATGTGATAAGAAATGCTACTGGCTGATTGTTGTAATTCAACACAATAGCACAATCAATTGGGGAAATGGCTACTGTGAACCCATTGAAATAGAACTTCTTGTCCGGGGGCAATTCGGCAGCACCTTGCAGTAGTTTCAGATTGATATCAGTTGGCTCTGGCATGCGGCCCTTCCTTTAGGCAGATGGATTTTCAGCGATTATAGCACGTCAATACAAGTAGAGCATTAGAGCGGCAAACTAGCCAGCCAACCAGGGATTAAGCCGATTAGGTGTATCCAATCCGCTCAATTATCTTTTCACCGCCTCATGTATTATGGTACACCTGCTTTGTCTGAAGTCAAAGCAGACGTTGCTGGTACGGGTTTTATCGCTAAGTCTCACTCAGCCCCAACGGGCACGCCCGCGCTTGCGAATAGTTGATCGGCCAACGTGGGCAAGGCGCGCGCCGCCAATGGATTGCGCTTAATGGGCCAGGCCACGTTTGTTTTTTCGCCTGTCAAGATGATAAACTTGCGCCCATGTCTAAAACGACAACGTTAGAACGGCACAACGCAAATCAGCTATATGCCGATATTTTCTGGTTCGGTGTCCTGGCCGGGAGCGCGATAGCGTTTCTTTCGGTGTATGCGGCCCGCCTCCATGCCACCAGCTTTCAAATCAGTTTGCTCACCAGCGGGCCGGCGGTCGTCAACCTGCTCGTCTCACTGCCCGCTGTTGGCTGGCTGGAGAATCGCTCGCTCATCAAAACAACGTTCAACACCGCCATCTGGAATCGACTCGGCTACTTTGCGTTGATTCCCTTGCCCTGGCTTCTGCCCGCCGCCGGGCAGGTGTGGGCTATGGCCCTCATCATCCTGCTCATCTCTGTGCCCGGCACCCTGTTAGCCATCGCCTTCAATTCCATGTTCGCCGAAGTCGTGCCAACACGCTGGCGGGCCGAAGTCGTCGGGCGGCGCAACGCCCTGGTGTCGGTGAGCCTGACCGTCACCTCTTTGTTGTGCGGTTTCTTGCTGGATCGAATCGCTTCCCCCGCCAACTATCAGCTTGTGTTTGGCATCGGGGCAATAGGCGGAGTGATGACGACTTATCACCTCGGCCTGATCCGCCCAGCCGCCATCGCGCCCGCCCCTGCTCCCCGGCCTGCCACTCCCACTGGCAACCGTTTGAGTCGCGTTGATCTTTTGCGAACTGCTTTTGCCCCGATGCTGTTCGCCTACTTTGCGTTTTATCTGGCCCAATCTGTTCCGGTTCCCATGACGCCATTGTTCTGGGTGCAAGACCTGCAATTTACCAACAGCATTATCGGCCTTGGCAACTCGATTTTTTACGCCATGATGATGCTGGCTTCGATGATACTTCCGCGGCTCACGGCGCGTTACGGGCATCGTCGGGTGTTGGTGGTCGGCGCGTTTTTCTACAGCTTATATCCTCTGCTCACCAGCCTGGCGCAGGACACCATCCTGTTTTGGGTAGCGTCGATCGTTGGCGGCGCGGTGTGGGGCATCACCAACGGCGGCCTGCTCAACCGGCTGCTGGAGCGTGTGCCGCCCGGCGACCGACCGGCGCACATGGCCTGGCACAATGTGGCCTTTAATCTTGGCATCCTTAGCGGTTCTTTGCTCGGCGCGGGGCTGGGCGATTGGGCCGGCTTGCGAACCGGGCTGATGATCGGCGCCGGCGTGCGTTTTCTGGCCGGACTGGCGCTGGCATTGTGGGCATAGGCCTGTCATAAGGTATACTTTCGTCATGATTGACTCCGAAACTTTCCGCGATGTTATGCGCTCGTGGACAACAGGCGTGAGCATTATCTCCGTCCAAACGCCGACGAGCCGGCACGGTATGACAGTCAACTCCTTCACCTCGGTCTCGCTCGACCCGCCGCTCATTCTGGTCTGCGTCCAAAACAACTTGCGAATGTTTGGCCTGATTCAAGAGGCCAAAACCTTTGCCATCTCAGTTTTACGCGCCAATCAGGCCGAACTCTCCAACCGCTTCGCCGGACGCTCTACCGAAAACGCAGACCGCTTCGAGGGCGTGCCAATTCATACTGCTATCACCGGCGCGCCAATTCTCGACGAGGCACTGGCTTACTTCGATTGCGCCCTCGAAGCCGCGCACCCCGCCGGCACGCACACCATCTTTGTTGCCCGCGCTCTTGCCGCCGGACACGTGGAAGGCGAGCCGTTGGTATATTGGAATAGAGATTACCGGAAGTTGGAGAGTTTGGGATTTGGGATTTCCTTATGCTCTCCGAAACAGATCGCTCCACTCTTCTAAACATCGCCCGCGAGGCCGTGGCCGCCGCCGCGACGGGGAAGCCGCTGCCCGCGCTCAAGCCGGAGTTGCTTTCACCCAGCCTGCTCGAACCGCGAGCAAGCTTCGTGACTCTGACAACAGCCGATGGCGAACTGCGCGGTTGTATTGGCGGCCTGGAGGCCCGATTCCCGCTGGCGCTCGACGTGCAAGCGCACGCCGTTGGGGCGGCCCTCAATGATCCGCGCTTTCCGCCGGTGAGTCCGGTCGAAGCGCCAGACCTGCACATCGAAATCTCGGTGCTCACCGTGCCCGAACTCATTTCGCACCGCACACCCGAAGAACTGCTGGCCGCCCTGCGCCCACAGGTGGATGGTGTCATCCTTCGCGCTGGCGCGCGCCGCGCCACCTTTCTGCCGCAAGTATGGGAGAAGGTCGAAGACCCGGCGCTCTTTTTGGAAATGCTGTGCGAAAAAATGGCCGCGCCCCGGGACGCCTGGCGCTTTCCCAATGTCGAAGCCTTGCGTTATCAGGTTGAAATGTTTGAAGAGGCAACGAACGACGAAGGACGAAAGATGAAGGAATAAAGCTTCGTCATCCGTCCATCGTCCTTCGTCAACTTCTCAATGCGTTCCATCCTCTTCCTCTTACTCCTCGCTCTAACTCTGGCTTCTTGCGCCGCTCCTGTTCCTGCAGTGGCCCCGCCGCTGGTAGTCACGGTTGTCGTCACCGCCAGCAACGGCTCTGCGCCACCTCCCCTAGCCGCCAGCGCAGTGGCGGTTCCCACCTCGAGCTATCCGGCGCCGTTTCAAACTGATCTCGCCGCCGCCTATCAGCCGTTTGAGCAGGGTTTCATGATCTATGTGTCAGATCGAAAAGCGGTGTGGGTGTTCGTCCAGCCGGTCGTGGATGTGACCACGCCGCGCGCCTTCAACGCCGGTTTGTGGCTGGCTTACCCAGACACCTTCCAAGAAGGCGAGCCTGAAACCGACGAGACGATTGTGGCCCCCGAAGGTCTGGTGCAACCCAAGCGCGGCTTTGGCAAAGTGTGGCGCGAGAACGGCCCCGTGCGCGCCGCCCTCGGCTGGGCGACTAAGATCGAGTTGCCTTACCCGGCCACGGTCGCCGATTACGCCATCGGCCAGTTCGACGCCACCGGCAAGTTCGCGCCCGGATCGTTCATCCACACTATCACCGACTTTGACGGCAAGCTTCTTCACGTGGATGAAGCCACGCGAACGTGGAGCAAACCATAATAAAGGATGAAGGCAGAATTATGAAGGATGAACAAGAGATTCATCCTTCACACCTGCCCTAGCGTGCAGGTGCTAGGGTAATTGATCCTTCATCCTTTTCAAAATGCGCAACTGGAAGCTGACTCAGAACGATCCGCTTTCTCTGCGTCTCGCCGCCGACGCTCGTTGTGGGCCTACCGATTACGCCGACGATCAGATTTGGGAATTGACTCTGGCGGGCGGTGAGCCGTCGGCGGTGGCTCTGCGCACCACTTATGGTTTGCGGGCCAGAGAGATGCGGCTCTTTCCCGGCTTCCGCGAGGGTGAAACGCTCGTCACTGATCCCGAACGGTTTGCTGCGCCGCCTGTCGTCCATCGTTTCGCCGTCAACCGCATTGATTATTCGTTCAGCCCGCTGGGCGGTGTTCATGTTCAGGCCGGGTGCTGGGTTCCCGATTCACACAGCCTGGCCGGGCAGTTCACCATCACCAACGAAAGCACTGCAGCGCGGGCCATTCAGTTGAGCCTCAATGCAATCCTGCACCCGCTTGAATCGCCGGCAGGGAAGATCATGGGCCCAACCAAACTCGGGCCGCTCAACTTTTTGCAGGGGCAAACGGGGACGCCAAGCATTGTGCCGGTTATTTTTCTGGAAGGCGGCTTCCCCCCGGTCTCCGGCGCGGCCCTCGCCCGTTCGCTCGATCTGGTTCCGGGCGAGACGCAAACTATTCGCTGGGTTCAGTCGGCGTATCCAACCGCCGAAGCCGGACTTGACTCCTGCCGGGTTTTGCTTGAGCGCGATTGGGCCGAGGACTTTGCCCGAATCGAATCGCTCGCCGCTGACATCCCCGACATTCGCACCGGCGACCCGGAGTGGGATGCCGCCTTTGCCTTTGCCTACAAGGTGGCGCTGCAATCGTATGTCGGGCCGACGCCTCACCTGCCCTACCCGTCGTTCATCTTTGCCCGCAATATCAATAAAGGCTACTCGCAACGCGGCAACGGCAGTGATCACAGTTGGCAGTGGGACGGGCAAGTGGCAACCGAGGCCTACGTCAACCTGCCGCAAATCGCGCAAGCCGCGCCGGAATTGGCCAAGGGCATCATCCGCAACTATTTGGCCGTGCAAGAGCCGGACGGCTTCATTGATTGGAAGCCGGGGCTGGCCGGCCAGCGCAACCGCGCCTTGTGCATTCCACTGCTGGCCACGATTGCCTGGACGATCTACGAATATACCGAAGACTACGACTTCGTCGCCGAAGTGTATGAAGGTCTCAAGCGTTTTGTGATGACGTGGTTCAAGGAGCGCTACGACCGCGATCAGGACGGCCTGCCGGAATGGAGTCATACGATCCAATCAGCCTTCGACGATTGTCCATCGTTTGTGCGCTGGCAGAGGTGGGGGCAGGCCGCCGACATCACTCTAGCCGAGTCGCCCGATCTGGCCTCTTACCTGTACCGCGAATGCAGTTCGCTCATCAATATGGCCGGCCTGCTGGGCCGAGAAGAAGACTCGCCGCCCCTCATTGCCCACGCCGAAATGATTCGCATCGCTGTGGATGGGATGTGGGGCGACGAGACGTCGTCCTATCACTACGTGGATATCGAAACGCACGAGTCGCCGCCGGGCCGCGAACTGGCGCGACTGGTTGGACAAGTTGGCAACTTGTCCTACGAAGTCAACCGCAAATTTTCGCCGATGGCGCGAGTGCTGGTGCGCGTGTTTGGCGAGCGTGATGCCTCACCACCACCCGTGACCGTGACCATTCACGGGCGCGGCCAGCGGGGCCGGCACCGGATCGAATTTCTGCCGCCTCGCCGCCTGACGTGGTATTGGGGGCAGGGATCAGTCACCAGCGACAAGCTTTATGCCGAAGTGGAGA
>CAYSIV010000005.1:0-11703 GCA_964431175.1 uncultured Anaerolineales bacterium | reverse complement strand
TGAGGTTACAGACGTGCCGCCAGGCTGGGAAGTGGTGATCGGCACGGTGGATTACACCCGGCAGGATCAGACTCTGCTCCTGCCAATTTGGGCCGGGCTGGCGCATAGCAACCGCCTCGAAGACCTGGTGCGCAAAACAATCACCGACCCGGCTCGTTATTGGCGGCCTTATGGCATCCCCAACTGCTCGGCCCTCGACCCGGCCTACCAGCCCGACAATCGCGACGGGAGTGGCGGAGTGTGGATGATGTGGAACACCATGATCGGCGAAGGATTGGCCAACCACAACTACCGCGCCGAGGCCGCCGAGCTCATCCAGCGAATCATGGCGGCGATGATCCACACCTTGAAAACAGAAAAGGCGTTTCGCGAGGCCTACAACTCGGACGTGCTCGAAGGATTGGGCGAGCGCGATTATTTGTGTGGCGTTGCGCCAGTGCATCTCTTTTTGCGGACACTCGGGGTGCGAATCATCTCCTCCCGCAAAGTGTGGCTCTCGGGGAGCAACCCGTTCCCGTGGCCGGTCAGCGTGCGCTGGCGCGGGGTGACAGTGACGAGGATTGAGGAGGGGACGCTGGTGAAGTTTCCGTCGGGGAGGGAAGTGGCGGTGACGGAGGAGAGGGAGCAGATTGTGGAGGATGACCTCACCCCGCCAGCTCCCTCAAATTATCCACAATAATAAACACCCCCAGAGCAATAATCCCCATCTCCAACAGCGGCAAGGCGAACTCATAGGCCAACACCGCCAGAGTCACCAGACTCAGCGTAACGACTGCCCGCTGAATCAATTCTTTGGCCTCGCGCCGGAAGATGGCCTCGAGAAACGAGATGACGGCCACCAGACTCACCAGCCCATTGACCAAGAAGCGCGGCGCGATGAGCAGAATGGCAATGAAGCCGAGAATCAACAGGCCAATGCTCAAGGCGGCCCAGGCCTCGGCCAGCCGCCCCAACTGCTCCGTTTCTTCGGTCGTGGGGTGGTGCGCCATTTTGATGTGACTACGGGCCGGCAAACGCTCACCGCGTGACAGGCGTTCGCCGTAAGCGCTCAAAGCTTCCAGCACCGCCTGGTCAACCGCCACCTGCTCGTGAAGCTTCTCAACTTCTTTTGACAATTCCGTTATCTTTTTGAGGTACTCTGAATAATTCGCTTTGAAGTGCGGCGCGTCAATTATCGCTTCGGACTCCAGGCCCAGAGCGCGAAGTTGAGTCATTTTGGTGGCGATATCGGACTGGGCAACCGTCAGCCGCTCTTCAATCGAGCGCTTCCCACTCACCGCGGCGGCGGCCACATCGTCGGGCGGCGTCACCTTGTCGAGTCCCGCCCAACCGAGCGGGTCCACCCACGAGCGGCGCACCGAGCCATCACGATTGTATTTCGGCCCGGCCGGCGCGTTCTCTCCGGCAATCGGGTCGCGAGCGAAAAGTCCCCACAGTCCGCGATAATGGTGCGCCCAGGCTTGCGGGTGGTCGGGCGAAATGTCGTGGGTCCCAGGCAGGAGGCGGGCTTCCCATTGTTTGCCACCGCCGGGACCAATGGCGACTCCATCGCCCCGGGCGTAATCCACAAATGGCACGACTAACATCCCCGAAGCCTTCTCGCGCCTTTCAGCTTCTTCACTGGAGACGCCGCCTTGCCGCAGAGTATCGCGCCAGAATTTTTCGACGGCGCGAAAGACGCGGGTGAGCGGGCCGCTGAACGGCAGGGCCACTTCGTGCATATACTCGCCGGGTGAGAAGTATGAAGCGTGCGAGCCGGCCCCGGCAAAGATGATGGGGTGGTCGCCGTCGCGTTGAAGCTCCCGATCATCCCAACGGCGGCGCAGATCGTCGCCAGTGAAGTCGTGCGAGGCGTAGGCCACCCACTGCGGCCTCAGGTCATCGCTGAGGTAAATGATGATCTGCTCCCAGTCCGACTCGTGGTCGTTGACCCCATGAAAGCTGGAGCGCCAGTCGTTCATCGAGTAGAAGAACCAGTATTGTAAACAGAGGTAGCCGCCCTGACGAACCACCCGGCCATAGTAAACATACTTTTCATCGTTGGCTTGAAGCTTTTGATAAGCATCGGCGGCGGCGGCGGCGGTGCCGCCGGGCACGCGCCCGCGCAGGATGAGGGTGATGGAAAACAGCGCGTCCACAATGCGCGAGGCCAGCCCGACCCGAGCCAGCCGCCCGCGTGAACGGTGAAATGTCCTTTGGTGTTTGGCCAGAAAGCGGGCGGCTTCAAACGCGGTGAGCGATTCCACAAAACGCACGTAATGCACTGTGCCGTGCAGCGCAGGCCGCGGCGCGGTCAGTTTTGCCAGAGTTAACCTCGTTTCAGGGATCAGGCAGACTGGAGGCTGATCGGGCTGAACTTCCCACAGCGAGCTTTCGGCCAGGTAGCGATCAACATCCATCGGGAAGAAGTGCTCACCCTGGGTAAAGCGAATGATCGGTTCAAAACGGCGGAGCAGATCAAGATCGTCCATCGTCATCTCCCAAACGGCCCTTCAAACGGCGCGACGTACGCTTTGTACAGGATTTGCGCTTCGCGCTGATTGAGGGCCAACACGATGATCACGGCCACGGCCATTGCCGTGTAAAAGGAGGGGTCGGCGTGATGGTTGAAGTAAGCTTCGAGAGCCAGGATCAGAATTGCGCCTTCGAGGACGAGGGCGGCAGTCCAGGCCCAGGGCCGCATCCGCCGCAGGCCCACGCCGACGAGGACCGAGGCCGCGCCCAGCACCAGCCAGGTTCCGGTGAAGAACCACAGCGACAGCCCGGCCTGCAAGTAGCCGCGCGTATCAACCAACAATAGTTCGGGCCGTGCTCCAACGTTGAACACGTAGAGGGCGAAGTAGGTGAGGAACATTGCGCCCTGGCCAAATACCAGAAGCACTAATAAGAAAATTACTCGATGTCGTTTCATAGCCATACCTTTTCAACAAATTGGAGCAGTGGAACATGAAAACGTCGTTTGCCCGCGGCAGGGAATATATTAGCCTCTCCCCGCGTTTGGGGCAACTCAGCCATCGCACCCCTGGGCCAGCGTCACCGCAAACTTCACATATTCTTGAGCGACCACAATAATGCCGGTGTCTGTCCCCCACCACTGCGAGGCATTGAACCACGATGGGTTGGCGGCGACCGTGATGACCTCTAACTCTGGCGCGGCCCGGTTGAACAGCCACTGCGCCCGCCAGGTATGAAACGGATCGGTGACGAGGATGACGCGCTTCGACTCGCCGGGGAGGGCGGCGAGCGAAGCGAGCGTCAGCCGGGCATCGTCCGTGAAGCAGTCGTAGTACAGTGCAGCACCGCGCTTAGCCCGGCAGAGGTTACTCCGGGGAGGCCGGGGAGGAGAATCTCGCCGCCAGTGGTCATCATCAGCGGCGCGTAACCTTCGGCAAACAGCCGCGCCCCGGTCGCTTCGCGGTCGCCCGTTCCGCCGCCCAGCACCACAATCGCATCCGCTTTCTGCAAAGGCTCGTCCACAATGAGCGCTTGGGCCACCAGCGGCAACCACGCCGGATAAAACGTGAGCGCCAGGGCAAAGGTCAGCATCAACCCGGCAAGGGTTCGCCGCGCGGCGCGTTTGGGGATGAGGAAGTAGTCGTCGAGATTGGGCGGCATAAGGGTATTGTATTCCAGGTAGAAGAACAACGGATGGGACGAATTCAGCGGATTAAAATCCGTAGAATTCGCCTGATCCGTTGTTCTAAACAGAAAGACTCTCACTTCTGAGAGTCTTTCTGTTTCGTCGAGATACCTGTGCGTTACGGCAAAGCCGTCACGACCAGATCGTCGAAGTGAATTTCGCCGTTGACTTGTTCCTCTGTCCAGGCGAACAGGCCCACATCGCCCGCGCCATAATCCGAGTCGGTAACAGAGGCGATCTGCTTGCCGTCCACGTATAGAGTAAGGGTTCCGCCGCCGCAGTCGGCCCCAATGTTGTATGAGGCGGCATCTTTGGTGATGTCGTCTGAAGTGGCCCACTGGTTGTCATTCGTCAGGAAGAAATCGGCCTGGCCGGGGATGGTTTTGGCAATGGCGTAGAAACCCTGGGTGTCAATGCCGACATAGTAATACTGCTGGGTGTCACTCTGGTAATTGCAGATGATGCCAAAAGAAGTGTCGGTGGCGCTCCCGGTGTTCTGCGCTGTTACTTCAATGTGAGTGTTATCGAAACTCTCGCTTGGGTTGCCCCACACAAACCACTTGTCGGTGAAAACCTTCATCACATACTTGCCGTCGACATAGTCTACCGAGGCGTTAGCACTGGTAAATGTCGACCAGCCACTGCTTGAACTGGAAAAATCATCTTTGAACAAAGCAGGAACCGCAGTCGGCTCAGGGGTTGCCCCGCCGCCGCTCAGGGCCGAGCAAGCCAGCGCGGCGAGCGAAGCGAATGCCAATACCATCAAGGGGATACTCAAAAGTTTTTTGCGCGTCATTGTGTCCTCCGGGAATAGTATAAAAGCCGCGTGCTATAATCTGCGGCATGTCGTTATGGCCGGGAATTGTCACATATTATCGTGAATATCTCAAGATAGACCATCGGGCTACGCCTGTCACTCTGCTGGAAGGCAACACGCCGCTCATCTCAGCGCCGCGCCTCGCCGCTGAAATTGCGCCGGACTTCCAACTTTATCTCAAGTATGAAGGCCTGAATCCAACCGGCTCGTTCAAAGACCGGGGGATGACCGGGGCGGTCACTCAGGCTGTCTTTGAAGGAGCCAAGACCACCATTTGCGCCAGCACTGGCAACACTGCCGCCTCTGCCGCCGCCTATTCGGCTCGCGCCGGGTTGCGTTGCATCGTCCTGGTGCCGCAGGGCAAGGTGGCCAGCGGGAAGATCGCCGGCGCGCTGGCTTACGGCGCTGAGGTGATCGCCATCAACGGCTCGTTCGACGACGCGTTGAGCATGGTGCGCGAGATTTCCGAGAAGCGCCCTATCGCCCTCGTCAACTCGATCAACCCCTATCGCCTCGAAGGCCAGAAAACCGCCGCCTTTGAAATTTGCGACGGCCTGGAGCGCGCGCCGGACTGGTTGTGTTTGCCCGTCGGCAACGCGGGCAACATCAGCGCCTACTGGATGGGCTTCAAAGAGTATCGCGCCGCCGGAAAAATTTCGTCGCGGCCACACCTGCTCGGGGCGCAGGCCGCCGGGGCCGCCCCGCTCGTCCTCGGCCACCCGGTGGAGCACCCGGAGACGGTTGCCACCGCGATCCGCATCGGTCGCCCCGCGCGCGGCGAGCAAGCCCTCGAAGCCGCCGAAGAGTCAGGTGGCCGCATCATCGCCATCACCGATGATCAAATTCTGGCGATGTGGCGACGGCTGGCGCACGAAGGGGTGTTTGTGGAACCGGCCTCCGCCGCCGGGCTGGCCGGGTTTGCTCACGAAGTGGGCGAAGGCCGACTCGATCCCGCCGGCCAAATCGTCGTCGCCGTCGTCACCGGCCACGGCCTCAAAGACCCAGACGCGGTGACCAGCCGCGCGCCGGAAATCAAAACCATCCCCGCCGAACTCGACGCACTCGACCAACTCATTCACTAATTTTGGAGTTTGGCTTTTGGGATTTGGAATTTGTCGCTATGCCCTCCCGCGTCCGCGTCCTCGTTCCCGCTTCTACCGCCAACCTCGGCCCCGGCTTCGATTGCCTGGGGCTGGCCCTCAGCCTTTACAACACGGTCGAGATGACGGCGCTCGACCCCGCCGCAGGCTTGCAAGTTGAAATTGAAGGCGAAGGCACCGAGCGACTCAGCCCCGACCGCAACAACTTAATCGTTCGCAGTGCCAACGCAATTTGGGAGAAGATTGGACACGGCCCGGTCGGAGTCAGACTCAAGATCCACAACGACATCCCGCTTGGATCAGGGATGGGGTCGAGCGCGGCGGCGGTGGTGGCCGGGTTGGCCGCCGCCAACGCCCTGGCCGGCGGCCCCCTGTCCCGCTCCGAACTGCTTCGACTCGCCTATCAAATCGAAGGCCATCCCGACAATGCGGCGGCGGCTCTGTTCGGCGGGCTAACGATGGTGAGCGCAATCGGCGACGAGTTACTACAGGCCACGCTCGAAGTGCCGCCGCTCAAAGTGGCGATTGCTCTGCCGGGCGTTCGGCTTTCGACGATTGAGGCCCGCGAGGCTCTGCCCAAGAACATACCGCTCAAGGATGCCGTGTTCAACATTGGGCGGGCGGCGTTTGTAGTGCGGGCCTTGCAGTTAGGCGATTACGAAATGCTGGGCTTTGCGATGACGGACAAACTGCACCAGCCTTACCGCCGCAAATTCATCCCCGGCTTCGACGCCGCGGTAAGCGCGGCGCGCACCGCCGGGGCCGCCGCCGTTGCCCTCTCCGGCGCCGGCCCCAGCCTGGCCGCCTTTGCTCCCGACCATCATTGGGAGATTGCGGACGCCATGAAGGCCGCCTTCGAGTCGGTTGGCGTCACTTGCCGCGCGTTTGTCCTGCCGGTGGATCGGCAGGGGGTGCAGATTAGTGTCGTTGGTTGAAAAAAACTCACACTTGCTGTAATCTCAATGCAGATGGACGACGATAGGGTCGCCACAAAATCAAAGGCCAAATGGAGACAAAATCATGAAGAAAGTAATGCAGCTGACTGCCGTGATTGAGCAAGAAGGCGATGGTTATGTGTCCACCTGCCCCGAACTGGGAATTGTGAGTCAGGGGAAGACGATTGAAAAGGCGCGGTTGAATTTATTGGAGGCGGTTGAAGGATTCTTTGAGGTTGCCTCACCCTCCGAAATTCGGCGCCGGTTGAAGAGAAAAACCTACGTCATGCCCCTCATGCCAACACTGCCAACGCTCGCCAAACACACAGCGCGCGGGGCATAAATGGCTAAACTGCGCGTCCTTTCAGGCCGGGAGGTATGCAAAATTCTGTCCAAGCATGGCTTCAGCAAGGTACGACAAAAAGGCAGTCACATCTTGATGCAGAAGAAAGTTCGAGATACCACCCTCACTGTCCCCGTGCCAGACCACGACGAGTTGAAGCGAGGTACTTTGCTGGGCATCATCCAACAATCTGGTTTGCCGCGCCCGCTGTTTGAGACGGGTTGAAATTGCAGCTTCCACTTCAGCATCGCCGGTGGATCGGCAAGGGGTGCAGATTAGCGCGGTGGGGTGAAAGCCATTGTATAGAAGCAGGTTGAAAGTCTCCAAACTTGCGAAAGGAATGAAGCGTATGAACAGATTCAACTACTCTTTCCTGATCGTCCCTGCAATAGCCTTGAGTATTGCCGCCCTGGCTTGCGGCCCATTAAGCTCGGCCTCAGAACCTAAAGCTGCCGTGTCGCCGATCACTGTCGGTGACGATCTGACTCAGATTGATCTTTGCCAAGCCATCCCTCAAGAGGACATCGAGGCAGTGATGGGCCGTAAACTGGTCAGCGCACCAGAGCATTTCGAGTATTACGATACGGCGGGCACCAGCGGCTGTTCGTATGATGCGGGTAAAGATGCCAGCGGGGAGGCCCACTTCGGTTACGTGGTGTTGACGCCAGTTGAGGTGTATAACGATCAGCCACTCTATCAGAATGTGGACGTGAGCGGCATTGGCGTTGAGGCATACTTCAACAACGGCGCCGATGCCCGCCAGCTCTGGGTGAAAGTCACCGACTCGGTCGCGTTCGTGGTCGCCTTTGGCGACAAGCCGGACGAGGATGGCGCAAAGGCCATCGCCAAGTTGGTGGCTGACGCGATCAAGTAACCTGATTTGTGTGAAAGCTGCCTTCGAGTCCGGCGGCTAGACCTGCGGCGCGTTTGTCCTGCTGGTGGATTGGCAGAGGGTGCAGATTGGTGGGGTGGGGCGAAGAGCATGGATGGAAGCTGTTCAAGAATTCCCAAACTTGCGACAGTGTTGAAATTAGGAGTATGATGTGCCGAGAGAGAAGATTTAACTGATTCAGACACTATTGCCAACGCGACCTTCAAAGGAGGCGATCCATGAATCCGGAAACAATTCAAGCATCAATTCGTCTTTGGCAAGAAGACCCGAGCAAGGCAAAGATCAGGCCAACAGTCAAAGGACACAGCGAGGGCGCACAGGTCGTACTAGAGGCTGGCGCGTTTTCGTGGCGCTCCGATTTGCCGCAACCGTTGGGCGGCGCGAATACGGCTCCAAGCCCCACCGCCTTGCTCTTAAGCGCCCTCGCTGGTTGTGCAGTGGCGTTTATCCGTGACACCTTAGCTCCCCAACTGGGTGTTCGTCTTGAGTCGGTGGAGGCCGTCGTACAATGTGAGGCAGACCTCCGAGGCGCATTAGGGATGGAGGGAGCCGCGCCAGACCTTCAAAATTTGCAGGTCACTATTCAGATTCAGGCCTCCGACAGTGATGAGAATGTGAGGAAGTTGTATCAGCTCTGGCAAGAACGATGTCCCATCTATCTGGCGTTAATCAAACCACTTCAGGTAAGCACTGCTCTTGAGATCAAAGGAACTTAACTGACGAGTGAAGCACTATGCGTGAGGCAACTTGCTGGCGGCGCAAGTTGCCTGCTGAGATAGACAATTTACAAAACTCTCACGGCCCTCCCCACACAATCCTATAAATCGCCCCCCTCTCATAATCCGCCACATACAAACCGCCATCCGGGCCAGTTTGACAGTCTTCGCCATCCCTGAAACTTCCAACAATTCACTGGCATCTCTTTCTATTCGGTGGTAACCTTCCGGCAAAGGTGAGGTTATGACCAACATCACAATCACTATTCCTGATGATCGTTTGCTGAAACTGAAAGAGATGGCCGCGCGTTTTCAAGTCACGCCGGAAGAGTTGGTGCGGGTGAGCCTCGAAGAAATACTCACCCGCCCCGAAGACGCATTTCAACGCGCCGCGAATTATGTTCTCAAGAAAAACGCTGAACTCTATCAGCGGTTGGCGGCGTAAGGCACCGTGCGCTATCTCACCCTCAGCGAAGTGCTTGACCCGATTTCATCGGTTATCAAATCCTCACGGCCCACCCCACACAATCCTGTAAATCGCCCCTCTCTCGTAATCACCCACATACAAACCGCCATCCGGGCCAACGGTCACATCCAGCGGGCGGCCACTGGTTCCAAGTTTGAGGAACGGCTCGCTCTCGCCCACGTACGTCTCGCCAACTTTCGTCAGCCTCACCCGCGCCACGCCACGCTCGATCTCCGGCAAAATGTACGAGCCGAAGATGGCGACGAAGGCATTGTCCTGGTACTCCGCCGGAAAGTTCTGGCCGTTGTAAAACGTCAACCCGTCGGCAGAAGAATGGGCGGTAAAGGTGGCGGCGGCGCGAGCCACCTCGGCGCAGGTTGAGCCAGCGTTCCCCTCCCAACAAGCCGGCCAGCCGTAGTTCAACCCCGATCCCACAAAGTTCAACTCTTCGAGCGGCAGATCGTCGCCGAGCTTGTCGCGGCCATTGTCGGTGGCAAAGAGATCGCCCGCCGTGTTGAAGGCCACATCGTACGGATTGCGAAAGCCGGAAGCGAAGACGCTCAACTCCGAGCCGTCCGGCTTGAAGCGCAGAACCGAACCGTTGAGGCGGTTGTGCTCGGCGCAAGCATCGCAGGTTGAACCCATGCCAAGATACAAGTAACCGTCCGGCCCCGGCGCCAGGCCATCGTTCTGGTGCAAACCGTCGGCGGGCAGGCCGGTGAGAATTTGGGTCTTACGGTCGCTCACCCCGTCGCCGTTGGTGTCCTCAACAGCCCGCACATTGCCCTTGTACGAAATGTAGAGCGCATTTTCCACCCAGGCGATGCCGAGCGGAATTTCAACGCCGCTGGCAAACGTCACGCGCTCCTCGGCCCGGCCATCGCCGTCGCGGTCGGCCAAGGCATACACCACCGCGTTCGTCGAGGCCACGTACAGCCGCCCATCCGGGCCAAAAGCCAAACTGGTGGGGCCGAAGACTTCGGCATACGTGGTGAGCGAGAAGCCGGGCGGCAGTTCACCGCGCTCAACAAGGGTGTTCGTGGGGATGGTGGGAACAGGTGTCGGGGATAGAGCAGGAGTCAGAGTTGGGGAAGAAGCGGTGATTGCCACATGAGTCGACGGGGGAGCCGTCGAGGTCGGGGGGAATTGGAGAGTCGAGGTCGCCGTTGGCTGGCTCCCGCAGGCAGTCAACAGCAGGAAAAACAAAAAGACTTCGGAAGTCAGAAGAGACTTCCGAAGTCTGGGAAACAGTTTCATCAGAATGGCTTGGGGGTGATAATCAGAAAGAACCAGATCAGCGTGAGCAGGCCAACGAATTTGCGCGCCGGGTCAAGCGGCGTGATGTCATTGAGCGGCTCGGCGTGGCGCAGGCCGGTGATGAAGGCCAGGAATGCCCATGTCCACCAGCCCGGCCAGAGAGTGAAGCCCGCCAAAATCAACCCGCCGAAGGTGAGATAGGCGAGCGGGCGAGCGGCCTTGCCCAACACCGAGTAGGCCACGTGGCCGCCGTCAAGCTGGCCCATGGGCAAAAGGTTGAAGCCGGTGACGAGCATCCCAAACCAAGCGGCGATTGCCACCGGGTTGAGGGCGACGGCGTAACCGGCGGCATGCGGTTGAATCAAATCAATCAGCCAGCGCAAAAGAATCGATTGGCCGAGTCGGCCCCCTACGCCAACCGCCGGAACCACCTGCGAGGCGAGCAGACCAATGATCATCAGCGGCAAGGCCACAAGAAAACCGGCGACCGGCCCGGCCAGCCCAACGTCGAACAAGGACTTGCGACTCTCGACAGGCGACTTGAGTTGAATGAACGCGCCAAACGTGCCAAGGCCGAACGGCACCGGGATGAAGTACGGCAGGGTAACGTGGACGTTATGCAGGCGAGCGGCGATATAGTGCCCCATCTCGTGCACGCCGAGGATGAGCAGAAGCGTGGCCGCAAACGACGCGCCCGTGCCCAGGGCCGAGAGCAAAGGCAGAACCTGCCCGCTGTTCAGCGCCAGCCGCCAGGCCGAGATGATGTTCACTCCGGCCAAGCCCGCGCCGGCGAAAGTGGTGGTGAGGATTGTCGCCAGCAGTAGCAGGACGTTGATGATCGGGTTCGAGCGGGTGAAGATGGACACGCCCTTCTGGGCAACGATGATGTCTTCGCCGTTCTCGTGGCGCAACAGGGCGGTGTAGCCCAATTTGCGGAAGCGGTCGCGCACCAGGCGGTAGGTGTCTTCGGCAGTGGTCTGCAGGCGGCCTACAAACACAACCGACTCGCCCCGGTCGGAGGCTTGAATATCCCCCAAACGCATCAGGCCTTCAATTTCGGCCCGCAGATCGGTCACAACATCAAACTGGCGTTGCAAAAGAGATTCGTAGGTAAACATGGTTGGCTCCGTTGTCTTGGTCATGCAAAACCGTCAGGCTAAACAATAAGCGAACCATGTAAAAATAATATTTGCGCCAGATAAGAGAAACGTGAGACTGAAGAGAAATGAAACCACGGATTACACGAATTACACTGATTTTGAGTCAAAATCCGTGCGCTTCGCGTCTGCGGTTACTATAATCTAGGAAGCACGACGCCCTGTTGGGCCTGATATTTGCCCTTCTTGTCGGCGTAGGAAATGTCGCACTCTTCGTCGGCTTCAAAGAACAGCACCTGGGCCACGCCTTCGTTTGAGTAGATGCGAGCCGGGAGGGGCGTGGTGTTGGAGATTTCGAGAGTCACATGGCCTTCCCATTCCGGTTCAAACGGGGTGACGTTGACGATGAGACCGCAACGGGCGTAGGTCGACTTGCCCAA
>CAYSIV010000004.1:14416-46985 GCA_964431175.1 uncultured Anaerolineales bacterium | reverse complement strand
CAATGGCCTCGCGGTCGAGCGCGGCGCGCAGTTCTTTCATCGCCCGCGGCATGGTGACGGGAGTCGAATCAGAATCTCGGAGCGGAGCCAGCGTGCCGTCCCACTCGGCCTTCTTCGATTGAATTTCAGCGAAGTAGCCGCCGGATTTGTAGTCTTTGGCTTTGCCAGCCTGCCGCGCCGCGTCGAGCAGATCGATCAGCCCGGCTTTGGCGTCGGCCACCAACGCGATCTCCGCCGGATAGTTCTTGCCGATCTCCGATGGAATAATGTCGAGATGAATCAATTTTGTCGACGGGATGGTGTAGGTCACGCCCTGCCGGAAAGAAGACGATGTCCAATCCACGAAACGACAGCCGACCGCGAGCAGAATGTCGGCGGAGGCCGCCAGTTGATTGCCGCAATCGCTGGCCTGTGTGCCGACGCCCCACGCATTGAGCGCGGATCTTCGGGGATCGCGCCTTTGCCCTGCCACGTCGTCTCCACTGCCGCGCTGATGTGTTCGGCTAACGCCACCAGTTCTTTCGCCGCCTCGGACAGAATCACGCCGCCGCCGGCGACGATGACCAGGCGCTTGGCCTCGCATAGCAAACGCGCCGCTTTCTGCGTGTAATCGGAATCGGGGCGCGGACGCGCCGCCGGTACGCGGCGATCAAAGTCGGGGATGTCGGCTTCGGCGGACTCGGCTTGCACGTCCATCGGCAGGTCAAGATGCACCGGGCCGGGCCGCCCGCTCAACATGGCGTTGAACGCGCGGTGCATGATGTGAGGCAGACCTTTAGCTGACACCGCAAAATACTGCCGCTTACTCACCGGCTCGAAGAGGCGCGTGTTGTTGGTGGCCTGCGCGCGGTCGAGTTCCTGCATCACCGCGTGGCGGCGCATGTACGAGTGCGTGGAGCCGGTCAACAACAGCACCGCGCTGGAGTCCACAAAGGCGGTCGCCATGCCGATGATGGTGTTCGTCGAGCCGGGGCCGATGGAGGTGAACGCCGCCAGCGGCTGGCCCGAGGCGCGGAAGTAACCGTCGGCCACGTGCACCGCCGACTGTTCGTGCATCACCATCATCGTTGTCAGTTTGTCTTTCACGTCGAGAAAAGCGTCGGTGAGGCACCAGCACCCGTGACCGGGGATGCCGAGGGCGTAAGGCACGTCGGCCTTGACGAGTGAATGAGCGATAATTTGCGCGCCGGTGAGTTGCATTGTTTATTCTCCACCCAACCCAAACACCCGATGCTTGAACAACGGCGACTCGCGCCACACGTCCATCTTTTGTAAGCCCATCACGCCGGACTGATACACCGCGCCGCCCGCCGCGATAGGCAGAGACACGACGCGCCCCGTCGCCGCCGACTCGTATGCGCCGAGCGCGGCTTCGAGCGCGCGCAAACCGGCTTCGCCATCGGCAACCGGTTCGCGCCCGGTGCGAACCGCCTCGGCAAAGTCGGCGTGCAGGCGGGCGAAGTTGTCGGGCGTGTAATTTTCGCCGCGCGGCTGATAGGTTTTGCGCCCGCGCTGGTTCACCAGCGTGAAACTTTCCAGCGGTGTGAAGGGGCCGACACCGTAGTTCTGGTAAAAGATCATGATGCGGCCTTGCGTGCCGCTGATCTCGACGCCGCCTGGCCCGCCGCCCCACCACATGTTCACCGTAGCGTAGCCGGAGTCGAAGTAATAAGTCGCCAGTGTGAAATCTTCGACGGCCTCTCCGGCGCGATCAAAATTGTCAGCCACGGCGCTGACGTGGCGGATCGTCCCGCCCACAAGAAATTCAGCCAGATAAATGGCGTGCATCATGTCCATCAGAATGCCACCGCCCGCTTCCGCCGGATCGTGCCGCCAGTGGGGGCGGTATTCGGCGGCGCCGGGCGAGTCGGGCACGCCGAGAAAATTTAGGCTAACGTGCCGCAACTGCCCAATCGCGCCGTCGGCGATCAGTTTGCGAGCCAGCGCGTATTCGGGATAAAACAAATAGTTGTGAACCATGCCGTAGCGCAAGTTCGCGGCGCGCATCGAGTCAATCATCACTCGCGCATCGGCGGGAACAGTCGCCATCGGCTTTTCGCTCAGCACGTGCGCTCCGGCGCGGGCGCACTCTTCAATGATCGGGCGGCGGAACTTCGGCGGCACGGTCAGCACCACATAGTCCACACCCGCGCCGAGCAATGCGCGGTGATCGGCGAAGCAGGCCGACTCCGGCAGGCCCAGTATGGCTTGCACTTTTTGGCGGCGGCTCTCAACCGGATCAGCAATCGCCGTTACTTGCACGCCGTCAAGTCCGCGCACGGTGGGCGCGTGATCGTTCACCGTGATGTTGCCGCAACCGATAATTCCGATTTTCAACAAAGGTTTAGAATCCTCCTCTGGCAGAGACAAAGTCGAGCGCTTCTTGCTCGTAATTTGTTTAGGATTTCATCTTTCCTCCTCAGGAACTTTTTAACTGTGCTTGACGATTATGGTGGTGTAAGGTGAATAGCACAGGTTGATAATCACCTCCTCCCAAAAAGAAGTTGTAGCGGCGGGGCAGTGGTTTGCCGCACGATAAGTTCGGTGGGGATAACATCGCAAATCGGGTCGACGGGCAAGTCTTGCAATACGTTCAGCAGAAGTTCTACGCCACGCTTGCCCGATTCAAACAGCAGTTGACGCATTGTCGTCAGGCCAAGGTATTCAGCCATTTCAATGTCATCGTAGCCAACAATGGACAAATCCTGCGGCACGCGCAAGTTAAGATCGCGGGCGGCTTCGAGCACGCCCATGGCTTGCGTGTCGCTGGCTGTAAAAATGGCAGTGGGCCGTTCGGGCAGAGCCAACATTTTTAGGGCCAGCTTCTTAGCTTGAGTACGGCCGTGCTCATCCCATAAGTGGTATTCGGGCTGGAAGGGAATACTAGCCGTCTCCAGCGCCTGGCGATAGCCCTGATAGCGATCGTAGCTGGCAGTAAACTTGAAAGGCGACTCGAAAGGGTCGCTAATATAGCCGATACGGCGATGCCCCAGGGAGATGAGATATTGGGTAGCGATTTTGCCGCCCGCCACATCGTCGGTGATCACCCGGTTGAGCGAGGTAAGTGATGGGTGATTAGCGTCGACCAAGACGATGGGAACTTCGCTTTGGGCAAGCATCTCAACATCTTCGTTGCGCGGGGGTAATGACACAATGATAACACCATCAGTACGTTCTGGGCGAGGCACTGTGTGAAAATAAAGATTGCGTTTGGCAACTGACTCGACGTTGTAGATAACAAGGTCATAGTCGCTTTCGGCTAAGACACTTTCGACCCCGCGCAACCGTTCCACAAAGGCCGGGCGAGTGAAAAAAGGCGTGATAGCGGCAATCGTATGCGTTTTGCCGAGTGACAGGCGACGGGCCGTGGGGCTGGGTGAATAGCGAAGTTCCGCAATCACCTCAAGCACTCGTTGCCGCGTCGCCGGGGTGACGAGCGGGCTATTATTGAGAACTCGGGAGACGGTCGCCTGGCCGACTCCTGCTTTTTGGGCAACATGGCGGATAGTGACTGGCATATTGAAACCGGTTTCATCCCCGATGAAACCGGTTTCAATTTAGCATATCCAGGTATGCCGAGTCAAGCAGTTCTAGAAACTTTAAGGCTTGCAAGAATAGCCCGTTAAACCGTGGGCGTTTGGCTGAAGGACTGCGCCCCTCCCTAACCCATTTGGCTATAGTCATATTTGACCTTGTGCGATAAATTCCGCGGTGTTATAGTCTTAGGCAACAACCTGGCAGACACTAGCTCCTCGCTCAGCGGGGGAATGGAGGCTATCATGAAAATACGCGCAATTGTAATGGTCATCAGTGGGTTGGGGGTAATGGCCATGTTGACCCTCCCATGGGCGATGGGCAACAGCGCCGCGCAAGCTGCGCAAATCGAGCAAGCCACGGCCGTAAGTGGGCAGTTTATTACGGTGACGGTCAAATCAGGGGAAAGTCTGGCGACCTACGCATCACGCTACGGGGTGAGCGGCTCTGCCTTACTGGCCGTGAACGAACTGGTGGATGCCAATACGATTTTTCCCGGTCAAGTTATCACCATCCCTGTCATCAAGACCTTCACGCCCAGCCTGACCACGCCTTTCTTCTACACAGTTCAAGCAGGCGATACGCTCTTCTCGATCGGCGCGAAGTTTGAACTGCCGTTCGACGTAATTGCCGCCGCCAACGGCATCACCGACGCGACAGCCACCGCTGGTCAGACGATTCTGATCCCTGCCGGGCCGCACGTGTACATTGTGCAAAAGGGTGATAGTCTGGAAACCGTAGCGCTCCGTTACAATGTGCCGCTGTCGTTCTTGCAAAAGGCCAACCCCGGCGTCACCAACCCCTTTCAACTCCTCATCGGTCAGCGGATTCACATTCCCGTCATCTTCGACGCCAAGCCAGTGCCGATTCCGGCTGGCGCGCCTACACCGTCCACCACTGCTACACCCATCCCAACGGCCACCAGTGTCGTCGGGGCCGGCAACTTCATCACGATCGTAGTGCAAGAAGGCGAGAGCCTGCCAGCTTACACTCGGCGTTACGGCATCTCGGCCTCGGCCATACTCAACGCCAACCCCAAACTGCGGCTCAACCCTGGAGAGATGTTCCCCGGCGATGTGATCGTCATCCCCATTGTCGTCACCTTCACTCCCAGCCTGAGCACGCCGTTCTTCTACACGGTTGCGCCGGGCGATACCGTGCTCTCCATTGCCGCCAAGTTTGAGGTGTCGGTTGACACGTTGATCATCGCCAACCCCAAGTTGTCGTTTGCGGCTGGCACCACCGTTTTGGTTCCGGCAGGACCGCACCTTTACATCGTCAAGGAAGGCGACTCGGTGGAAGTGATTGCTTCAAGATATGTGGTCACAACAGACTTCATTCTCAAAGCCAATCCGTCAATCAAAACCCTGGGCTTCCTCTTTGTCGGCCAGAAGATTGTCATTCCGACTCGCTACGATGCAGTACCGATTCCTGTCCCGTAGGCAAGCGGATTTTATCGCAACTATTCCGCCTCACTCCCCGGCCCCTCTCACGAGCGAAACGTAATCGCTCGTGAGAGGGGCCGGGCCCAAAACGGCCTCTAAAGCCACCCCCTCAAATCAGCGGTCCCGAAGTATCTTTCTGCCCATGTTCGGGCAATTTGACAATTTGACATGATGTAATTAGCCATTACAATGAGCCGCCTAAGCCTGCAAGTTGCCGCCCCTGTAATATCGGACAATACAAGTGGCCGCCTATCCCTCTGACACAATATGCCTGAATCTGATCGGGAATTGATCCAAGCCTGCCGCAAAGGCGACATTGGAGCGTGGGAGCGCGTCCTGGAGAAATACGAGCGCCTCGTGTTTTCCATTCCTCTTCATTATGGCGTTAGCCGCGATGACGCAGCGGACGTCGCCCAACTCACCTTCACCATTCTCATGCAGAGCCTGGACAGCTTGCGCGAAGACAGCCACCTCGGGGCGTGGCTCACCACCGTGGCCCGGCGGCACACCTGGCGCTTGTTCAGGCGGGCCAACCGCGAAATCACTGGCGAGGATGATGACTTTACCGAAACAGCCTCAGCGGTTGGCAAAACCGACGGCGATGCTATTGACCGCTGGGAAATGACCGAATGGTTGGATCAAGGCCTGTCTCAACTCAACGGGCGTTGCCAGACTCTTTTGCTGGCGCTCTACTTCGACTCTCAGGAACCTTCGTACACCGAAATCGCCGGCCGTCTCAACATCCCGGTCGGCAGTGTCGGTCCCACTCGCGCCCGTTGCCTGGAACGGCTGAAGCAGGTCTTGCAGGAAGCGTAACCCGCGTTGGCGGCGGTTTCAATTCTGTGTATTTTCTGGCCTGAGGACGGGCATTTATTAGCAAATGAGCGAACACACTGCTGGAGAGAACATGCCAAATTCGACTGCCCTGAACTTCGAGCGCCTGGTTAACTGGCTGGATGGCCGCCTTTCTGAAGAAGAGGCCGCCGCCGTTGAAAAACAAGTGGCAACTGCCGACGAGACGGCCCGGGCGAACATCGCCTGGTTACGAGCTTTCGCCAAAGCCAGCGACGCCACCACCTTGGCCTCCCCGCCGCCCGAAGTGCGCGCCGAACTGGTTCGCCGCTTTGAGGCGCACGTGCGTGAGCGGCGGCAACCGGGCTTTTTTCAGCGCTTGATCGCCTCGCTGACTCTCGATAGCGGCTCGCAGTTGGTCACCGCCGGCCTGCGCTCGGTGGACGCTCAGCCATCTCAGCGGCAACTCGTTTACTCGACTGACATAGCCGATGTGGCTCTGAACGTCCAGGCCCGCCTCTATGACAAACACCTCGACATCATCGGCCAGGTATTTCCCAGCGGGGAAGCCGCCACGATTGCTCTCGCTTCGCGTCGCAATCGCGCTTTCAGCGTTCAACTCCTGCGCGACGCGGCCGAATTTGGCCTGACCACGACCGACGAACTGGGCGAATTTGCGTTTGAGGCCATTCCACCGGGAGTCTATGAAATTGTCCTGAGCGCCGAACAGGCTGAAATCCTGATCGCGCCAGTAGAACTAAATAAACCTTATCGGGAATAACATTATGACGCTCCCCAACCGCGTCCTCGCGGTTGGCCGCCCGCGAGGACGCGGGCTATGAGCTTATTTCCGATAAGGTCTAATATGTAACGATGCCTGATGCTGATGACTCGGAGATAAGCTCAGAGACCCTGGAAAGCTTGCTCGCCTTGCCGACTCTTGAACAGCAGTCGGCCTTTTTGCGTTCCGCAAACCTGCTCCACGCCGACGGCTTATTGCAGTTGCTCGATGAGGCCGCCTACCTGGCCGGAAGCGACCCGGGCAAAGCGCGGCG
This sequence comes from uncultured Anaerolineales bacterium, assembly GCA_964431175.1. Lineage (GTDB taxonomy): Bacteria > Chloroflexota > Anaerolineae > Anaerolineales > VGOW01 > VGOW01. Next base: position 40,159 of record CAYSIV010000004.1, on the reverse strand, counting down.
GCTAGCCGCCCTGTGCGCCGAGTTGGCCGAGAGCGCCAACGCCCCAGCCATCATCCCCCGCACAACCTACATCCGCGCCCAAACCCACGCCATCAACGCCGAGTACGACACCGCTCTCAACCTCATCGCCGCCGCCCGCGAGGGATACAAAGCTCTGGGGCAAGAGTTGGATGCTCTGCGAACCAACCTGGGTCTCATTCACGTGCTTCAGGAGTTGGGCCGTTATCAGGAAGCGCTCGACGCTGGCAAAGTGATTCTGGACAATCTTGAGGACGCCAGCAAACCCGAGTCGGCCCAAGCCTCGCCGGAGCGCAGTGTGGTGGCCGCGACCGCATACCAGAACACGGGCCGATGCTACGAGCAAATGGGGCACTACGACGAAGCTCTCGCCGCTTACGCCGCCGCCGAGGCGCTCTTCCTCGCTCTAAACATGACCGACCGCATCGGCGACATCAACAATAATCGGGGCATCGTCCTCCTGAACCTGGGCCGGGGCCGCGAGGCGCTGGCCGCCTTCGAGGCGGCCACGGCCATTTTTGCCGAGGCCAACCTCGCTCTGCGGCACGCTCGGGCGCATATCAATATTGGCGACGCTCATCTGTTGCTCGGCAACTACACGCGCGGCCTCGAGGCCTTTGAGCGGGCGCGCCGCCTGCTCGCGCCGCTTGAGGCGCTGGCCGACAAACACGTGCTGTTGCTCGACATGGCCGACGCTTATTTAGCTCTCAATCTCTACAGTGAAGCGCTGGCCGCCTACCGCGAAGCCGACGGCTTGTTGCAAGCTGCTGGCATGACCCACGACCGGGCGCGAGCATTGTGGGGCATGGGATCAGCCCTCATCGCTCAGTCGCAGTTTGAAGAGGCCGGGCGAATTTTGGCCGAGGCCGAGAGCCTGTTTTCCGCCGCCGACAACGTGCCACTGCTTTCTAACGTGATGCTGGAGCAGGCAACTTTGCTGGCCGCTCGCGGCGACCGGGGCGCGGCCCTGGCCACGGCCCGACGGGCGCTGGCCCTCATCTCTGGCGATGACTGGCCGGTGCAACAGGTGTACGCTCACATGCGTATCGCCGACTTGTTATTGCCGAATACCGGCAACGCCCAGGCGCATTTGCGTGAGGCCCAAAAGCTGTCTGATCGACTGGCTCTGCCGCACCTGCGCTCTCGCCTCAACCAGCGGCTCGGCCACTTGCATTTACTGCTCGGCCGCCACGATGAGGCGCAGAAAATTTTGCAGGCGGCCGTGGACGAGATCGAGCAGTTGCGGGGCGTCCTGTCACAAGAGATGGTGCGGACATCTTTCGTCCGCGACAAGACCACCGCTTACGAAGACCTGGCGCAACTGCATCTTGCTCGCGGCAATGAAGAGGGTGTCCAACAGGCTTTTGCGGTGACCGAGCGAGCCAAGTCGCGCACACTGGTAGACTTGCTCACCGGGGTCATTGCCGCCAAGTCGGCGGCCCCCACCGACCCGGAACTGGCGGCCAAACTTCAGTCGAGTCGGGCCGAGTTGGACTCGATCTACAGTGAATTGTTGAGCAGTTACCGCAAAGCCGCTCTCTCCGAACTTTACGCGCGCGCCCTGGGGCTGGAGCAGGAGATCAGCCGCCTGCGCCTGCAAGCCGCGGCCACCGCGCCCGCGCCTTCCGATCAATTTGAGGCCCCCCTGTCGCCCGACGCTTTGCAAGCTCAACTTCCACCGGACGTGATCCTGCTCACGTATTACATTTGCGGCGACGAGGTGCTGGCATTCGTCAGCGCACGCGGCAAACTCAAAGTTGCGCGCCGCCTCAGCACGGCAACTTCGGCGCAACGGCTCTTGCAAAAGCTCGCCATGCAGTGGGACCGCTTCCGGGCCGGCCACAACTTTGTGGCCCGACACATGCCTCAACTCGAACAGTCAACGCAACGGGTGCTGGCTTCGCTCTACGATGAACTGGTGGCGCCGCTTGAAGCGTTGTGGGCCAACTCAGTCGGCGAGGCCGCCTCTCCGCCGAAACTCGTCATTGTGCCTCACGGCGCACTTCATCATGTGCCGTTTCACGCCCTGTTCGATGGCAAGCAGTATTTGATTGATCGATTCGAAATCTCGTACGCTCCCAGCTTGACGGTGTGGACGTTATGCCAGAAGCGAACCGCGCCGCCGGCCAGCAAAGCTCTGGTGTTCGGGGTAGCCGACTCTTTGATCCCGGCGGCGGCCTTTGAAGCAGAGGCCGTTGCCCGGCTCCTCGACGGCGTCACCGTTCACACCGCTGAGTCACAGGCCACGCTCGCCGCGCTCCAAACTGAGTCGCCGGGTTGCAGTGTTCTGCATCTGGCCTGTCACGGCCTGTTCCGCGCCGACAACCCCATGTTTTCCTCGCTGAGACTGCACGACGGCTGGCTGATGGCCGCCGACGTGATGCAGTTTGATTTGGCGGGCGCGCTGGTCACGTTGAGCGCCTGCGAGTCGGGGCGCAGTCAGGTGACGCCCGGCGACGAGATCATCGGGCTGACGCGGGCTTTTTTAGGGGCAGGCGCGGCAACGCTGGTCGTTAGCCTGTGGCTGGTGCAGGATGAAACGACCATGACTCTGATGGAAACCTGGTACGAACAACTGCGCCGGGACGTGGGCCGGGCGGCGGCCTTGCGCGCCGCCCAGCTTGCGCTCAAAGCAACCCACCCGCACCCTTACTACTGGGCGCCCTTTATTCTGGTAGGGCAACGCTAACTTACCCCTTCAAACCAGCGGTTCCAACGTATTTTTCTCTGTAGCGTGATTTGCCAAATCGCGCTGTATTTTTCTCCCCTGGATCGGGCATTTAGTAGAATATCAGTGAGATTCAACAGAAAAGCCGTTCTATGCCGACGTTCTGGCCGGCCCTAATGAATCTGGCAAATTCTACGGGCGCCGTAACTTTCTCCAGCTTTTGCCGACTTTCTAAAAGACCATCAATATGTATAAGCAAGGTTCTTTCAGCGGGGAGGCTGTTCAAATGAAAGCACAAACGATACTGCGGCGTCTGATGAACGTCGCGTCGCGGAGCGCAACACTTGTGGCATTGACACTTGGCCTTGTTCATGCCAGCCCGGCAGGGCATGTCATTGCTCAAAGCGGCAGTTATAGAGCGGATGAAGTCATCATCAAAATCAATCCGCTTGCCAGCGCCACCGTTGACGACATCAATGCCACCTACAGGACTACAACTCTTCAACCACTTGCCGCCAAAAACGGCGTCTATCTACTGCAAGCACCGCCCGGAAAAGATGCTCAGATCGTGGCCGAGGGGATGGAAGGTGATCTAAGGCTGTCATTCGCCGAACCGAACTTCGTCGGCCAGGCGCCCGAGGCCGACCCGCGTGGCACCTCGGGTTGGGGCGGCCTGGACTCCACGCCCTACGCCAGCCAGTATGCCGCCAGCCTGCTTGGCCTGGCGCAGGCACAAGCCATCAACCTCGGCGCGGGCGCTGTGGTCGCCGTCATTGATACCGGCGCGCAACTCGATCATCCGGCGCTGGCCGCCAGCTTCACTGCCGCCCGACATGATTTTGTTGACAGCGACGATGTGCCTGACGATGTGTTCAGCGGCGTGGATGGCGACGGCGACGGCGTCGCCGATGAAGCCGCCGGGCACGGCACGCACGTGGCGGGCATCGTTCATCTTGTCGCGCCCGACGCCAAAATCATGCCCCTGCGCGTGCTCGACTCAGACGGCAACGGCGACATCTTCTCGGTTGCCGAAGCAATTCTGTACGCTATTCACAACGGCGCTAACGTGATCAACCTCAGCCTGGGGACGCCGTCAAAATCGGATTTGTTGAGAGATGTGGTTCGCGAGGCGACGCGCAACGGGGTGGTGGTGGTGGCCGCCGCCGGCAACTTGAACACCGATGCGCCCCAATATCCTGCCGCCGATCAGTGCGCGCTGTCGGTGACCTCCATCGGGCCAACGTCCACCAAATCCGAGTTTGCAAATTTTGGCGGCAATGTTGATTTCGTCGCGCCGGGCGAATCGATCTACAGCACCTTTCCGAAAGACGGCTACGCCTGGTGGAGTGGAACTTCCATGGCCGCTCCGTTTGTCGCCGGTCAGGCCGCCCTCATTCACAGCGCCAGGCCGGCCCTCAGCGCTCGCGACGTTACAGCGCTGATGGCAGACACAGCTCAGTCGTTGAACACGTTGAATCCAAGATTTGCTGGTCGGTTAGGCATGGGCCAGGTCAACATTGGCGCCAGCCTCGAGCGCCTCCTGACCGGTGTTATACCCGACGCCGGGCACGGCCTCATCAGCAGTAGTTGCATCCAATAACAATCGCCAAAGGAGATTAGAAAATGAACAAGAGAACCTACTAACCAAGCCGTTCATTTTATCCTGCAACAATTCCCAGTCCTCTGGTTCCCCCGTTGTACCCTGTTGTAGACAAGAGACGTGCCTCCCACACGTCTCTTGTCATTTAAATTAACTCTCGTCGTAGAGCGAGTTGTCAACTCGCTCTACATCTTCAAGCAGAGTTTAGAGTCAATAAGCCAGCCTCGAATCTGCTCTGAACTGGAGAACTTATACAAACGTGTATTTTTTCGTCTGCGAGCGCGCATTCATTAGGTATAACGGCCTTCCAACAACGTTATAACTTTGGCAGGTCGGAACCGGCTACTCAGATGTCTATGAAAACCTCAAGCAACTCCTTCGTATTCTCCATCATGGTTATCCCCGCCCTGCTGGCAACCGGCCTGAGCCTGTTTGTGCTGTTAGCCGATGTAGGCAACGTGGCGGCCAAGCCCTTGAACAACATTTCAACCGCGCCGATCTATCAGATTGCTCTAACACAGGAACCGGAAACGTTGATGGCGCAACCCCTGACGATACGGCGTGAACTATCCAGCGAGATGAGCAACAGTTACGCGGCAAGCCCGGCCTCAACTAAACAAATAACCGATCGCAAAATAATTTTTCACCGAGCGGAATCAAAAATTATCGGGAACAGAACCTATGCCTTCTCATAAAGCTCGCATCATGTTGTACTCGCACGACACTTACGGCCTCGGCCACTTGCGCCGCAGTCTGGCTATTGCCGGGCAGTTGGCCGTTGATCTGCCGAAAGCCAGCCAACTGCTCATCACCGGCTCGATGGTGGCCGGCGCGTTTGGTTTGCCGCCCAGTCTGGACATGATCAAACTGCCCGCCCTTAGCAAGCGCTCCAGCGGCAAATATCAATCGCGCGCCCTGCCGTTGTCGCTCAAAGAAACTGTCGCCTGGCGCACCCAGATGATTCTTCAGGCGGCCACCGCTTTCAAGCCAGACGTGGTTTTGGTAGACAAATCGCCTGCCGGTGTGCAGGGTGAACTTCTGCCAACCCTGCGTTACCTCAAAACCTGGTCGCCGGGAACAAAGCTGGTGCTGGGCATGCGTGACATCGAAGACGACGCCACAGCCACCCGCGCCGAGTGGGAAGCGGCGGGCGTGCCCCAGCTTCACGACGAAGTCTATGATCACGTTTTGCTCTACGGCGAGCGTGACATTTTTGATCCGGTCGAAATCTATGGAATGTCCGCAAGCGCCGAGGCGAAATTGATCGAATGCGGCTACCTGGGCCGCGTGGAAGCCAAACGCAGTGCTGACGCCGTGCGCCGTGAGTTAGGCATCGGCGGCGAGCCGCTGCTCGTCCTCACCGTCGGCGGCGGCGGCGATGGCTATGAAATCATCCAGACCTATTTGGAGACGCTGGCCAACTGGCCCGGCGGCGCTCCTTTCTACAGCCTGATCGTCACCGGCCCGCTCATGACTCAGGGCAAGCGCAAACTGCTCCGGCAGTCGGTGCGCACCAACCACCTGACCCTCCTCGAGTTCACGCCCGACCTCGGCAGTTACCTCGCGGCGGCCGACCTGGTGATCAGCATGGCCGGTTACAACACCGTTTGCGAAACGCTGTCGCTCGGCGTGCGCTCACTCCTCATCCCGCGCACCAGCCCGCGCACCGAACAACTCTTGCGGGCCGAGCGGCTGGCCGGGCGCGGTCTGGCCCGCATGTTGATTCCAGAAGACCTGTCATCTGAGTGCCTGATGAAAGAGATCGTGACTTCGCTGGCCGCGCCCCGGCCCGCCGCAACGCTGGACATGAGCGGCCTGCCTCGCGTCAGCCGGGCCATCGCCGATTTGATTGACCCGCCCCTGGTTCTCAATCTGCCCAAACTTAACATTAAGGCCAAGCTCGAAGAGGTCGCTGTATGACCACCATTGCCTACCTCGTCAAAATGTACCCGCGCTTTTCGGAGACGTTCATCGTCAACGAAATTCTGGAGCTGGAACGCCAGGGCGTGGACGTGCGAGTTTACTCACTTCACAAACCTAACGATGGCCGCTTCCACGCCAGCCTGGCGCGGGTGCAAGCCCCGGTGATCTACACCCCGGAATACCCGCTGGCTGAACCCGAAAAGTTTTGGCCTGCCCATCGCGTGCTCTTCCAAAACAACCGCGCCCGTTATTTGCGCGCCTTGAGTCAGGCCCTGACGACGAAGAGTCAGACCCTCGAGGCCAAGCTAAAACACTTCCTCAAAGCCGGTTTCATCGCCGAGCACCTGCTTCGCCATCCGGCAGATGCCATTCACGCCCACTTCGCCAGCAGTGCCACCCACGCCGCCAACTTCGTCCACCAACTCACCGGCACACCATACAGCTTCACCGCTCACGCCAAAGATATTTATCATCAAGGAGTAGACCCGGCTTTACTGCGCACCGAAATTCAGGCCGCCCGCTTTGTCGTCACCGTCAGTGACTTCAACCGCCGCTACCTGCAAGACCTGATGACCGGCGGCTCTGGCGACATTCGCCGTCTCTACAACGGCATCGATCTAAACGTGTTTCGCCCCGACCCAGCCACACTGCGCGAGCCAAACCTGATTCTGGGCGTGGGGCGTCTGGTGGAAAAGAAGGGCTGGGAAGATTTGATTCGTGCCTGCGCCCTGCTGGCCGAGCATGGCGCTTCATTTCGATGCAACATCATCGGCAAAGGCCCGTTGGAGGGAAAACTCAAAGAATTGATCGCCGAACTTGGCTTGCAGGATCAGGTGAAACTGATCGGCGCGCGGCCTCAGGACGAGGTGCTGACCGCCTACCGCCGGGCCACCGTCTTTGCCCTGCCGTGCGTCATCGGCCAGGACGGCAACCGCGACGGCTTGCCCACCGTTTTGCTGGAAGCGATGGCAACGGGTTTGCCTGTGATCTCCACCGATGTCACCGGTGTGCCGGAAATTATTGACGACGGCCTAGACGGACTCATCGTACCGCAAAATGACCCGGTCGCTCTGGCTCGCGCACTGGATCGCCTGCTGGTCAGCTCGACTCTGCGCGGAAAGTTTGCGGTTGCGGCGCGGCGCAAAGTCGAGCGCGAGTTCAACGTGCGCCAAAACGTGGCCGTTCTACATCGTTGGTTCTCCGAGCCAGCTTCGACTCAAGAGTCTCACATAGTGGTCGCTCACGCTCGCGCTGAGCAATCCCTGCCCATTCACTAAGCTTGGAATCTGAAATGACGTTGCGCCCCGACCCCAAACTGCCCTATCTTGAGATGGCCTGGTCATCTTGCCGAATGGCCGAGTTTTTCAACCGGAGCGTTCTGCCGGTCCTGAACGACGCCCGGCAAGTAACCGAAGTCGTTCTTGAGCGGGCGACCTACTCGCCCGGCAAAGAGTGCTTCATCGCCTACACACTCCAATTTGAGAACGCGCCCGAAGAAGTCGCCCGTTGTGTCGTCACCTTCGCGGACAGCGTGACACTTCAAAAGGTTTATGCCGGGCACTATCAGGCAAATCAAGACGCCGCTGTATTTCTGCCGGAGTATTCGTGCCTGGCCGAGTTCTTCCCCTTCGATTGGAAACTGCCGTTCCTGGCGCGCGCCCTCGATCCACGAGAAATGACGCAAGTGTTAGTATTACAACGACACTTCGTATTACTACGACACTTTGAGGGATTTACACCTTATTGCACGTTTGGGTGAACTTCGATCCTAATGTCGTAGCGAATTCTCTGGCATTGCAAAACTGCTTGTTTTACAGTGCTTTCCGAGCACTAAGCTTTGGCGACGATTTCATGGTGTTTTTGCTAACAACTTTTCATCAACATTCATTTGCTGGTCGAAGTGTCGTAGTAATGTAAAGTGTCGTTGTAATATTAGGCGACTCAAATCAACCCCCTGAAATTAAAGTGTTGGCTTACTACGCTCACCGGCGGAGCATCCTTCACTATCGCACCGGTTCAACCGAGATGTTGGGCAAGCTTTACACGCCGGGGCCGCTGGTTGAGAGCGTGCGACAGGTGATGAAAGACGTTCATTCGCAGGGAACAGATCGCGGCCTCGTCACCCCCAGACCGCTGGCCGTTGTGGGCGAACTGCTTCTCATGGAATGGCTCCCCGGAGTCCCGATGAATCAGGTGGTCGAGCAGGAAGGACCGGAACAGGCAAAGGCCGCCATTCAGTTGGCGGCTGAAGCGTTGTCCAAACTCCACCAGCTTCAAGTCGGAAGCGAGTCTCTGCGTTCTCTGGAATCAGATTGGGAACGTCACGGCCAGCGGGCCGACAAACTGGGCCTCGTGGCGCCCAAACTTTCGGAGCGCGTTGAGGCATTGCGCGATCAAATCAAATCGCGCCTGTCGCAATTCGATTCGCACCCACAAGTTTTTCTGCATGGCGACTACAAGACCGGCCAGCTTCTAATCAACAATGGCCGGATCAGCGTGGTGGATTTTGACCGGGCCGGTTTCGGCGACCCGGCGATTGACGTTGGCAACTTCATGGCCGACCTGCACCGAGAGGCGGTGACGACCGGGCAGGCCTTCCTGCGCGATCTCGCGGATGAATTTCTGACTGAGTATCGGGCGTGTTCTCCCGAATTTGAAAACGAATTAGAAGTGCGCGCCCGCCTGATGCAAAGTCTGGCCCTCGTCCGCATGGCCATGCGAACCTTCCGGCATGCGCCGCACGCCGAAGCCTCTGCCGCGCCGGATACGCTGACCGGCGCTCTTTTGTGGGAAGCATCGGATTGTATTTGGGAACGAGTTTAGACGATGAATATTCTTTATCTCTGCGCCGATCGCGGCATCCCGATTCGCGGGCACAAAGGCGCGGCCATTCACGTGCGGGCGCTGGCCGATGCCTTCAGCCAGGCCGGGCACTCGGTGACGTTGCTGACGCCCAACCCCGGCGCGGCGGATGGCCCCGCGCCGTCGGCAGACATTGTCGTCGTGCCACTGCCCCAGGCAACGAAAGATTCAGCCGACGAAGCGGCGGCCCGCGAAGGACGGGCGCGAGAGTACGCCGACGTTTTGGGCGAGGCCGCAGGCGCGCAGATCGCGCAGGGCAACTTTGATTTTATTTACGAACGCTATTCGTTGTGGAGCGACGTGGGCGCGCGGCTCACCCGCGAGACCGGCCTGCCGCTGGTGCTCGAAGTCAACGCGCCACTGCGACTCGAAGCGGCGCGTTACCGCACTTTGTCTGACCCCGAAGCCGCCACTCGAATCGAAACCGAACAGTTTACGGCGGCCAGCGCGATCAGTGTTGTCTCCAACAACTTGCGCGATTACGTTCTGGCGCAAGGCGCGTCGCCAGAGCGCGTTCACGTTCTGCCCAACGCCGTGGACGCAACGCACTTTCACCCGGCCGTCTCCGGCGAGGCTGTGCGCGCCAGATATCGTTTGGCCGATCAGGTCGTGGTTGGCTTCGTCGGACGGCCCCGCCCTTGGCACGACCTGAACACCCTGCTCGCCGCTTTCGCCCAATTGCGCGCCGCCGATTCGCGCTTCCACTTACTACTGGTGGGTGAAATGCCAGAGTCGCTCCCGGCCAGGCTCAACCTGCTCGGCCTCAGTCAAGCCGTCACCCTTACCGGGCCAATCGATCATGCCCAAGTCCCGGAACACATCGCGGCCATGAACGTGGCCGTCTCGCCGCACCCCCGGCTGGACGACTTCTACTTCTCGCCCCTCAAACTTTTCGAATACATGGCCTGCGGCGTGCCGACGGTCGCCGCCAACATTGGGCAGGTAGCCGAGTTGATTCACGACGGCGAAACCGGTTGCCTGTACCCGCCCGGCGACTCTGAAGTGCTGGCCAACTGCATTCGCAACCTGGCCGCCACCCCGGCCCGCGCCAAAGAGATCAGGTGGAAGGCGGCGACTCACATCCTCGAACAACATACCTGGGAGAAAAACGCGCGCGCCGTGACCGACTGGATCGACGGTTCAACCGTCACTGCGCCCAGCCCGGTTGACTCGCCCGAACCCGTTTCACTCCCGATCCTCGATCACAAACTCCGCCAGAGCCTTTATCTCGCCACGCGCCCCGATCTCGCCGCGCCGCTTCTTTCACAACACTTGCCACAGCCGGTGACTGTCAAGAGTATTGAAGTGCTCAAATACAAACCGGGGCGGCGGTGTGTGCTGGCTTATAAACTGGCAGACCGGCAAAACGTGATCGGCAAAGTCTTCAAAGACGAGCGCGGCCTGCGTTTATTCCGCCTGCAGGAGCGTTTGTGGCGCGGGGGCTTTGGCCCGGATGCGCCCGACCTGATTCACGTATCGCAACCGCTGGCCTACATCCCTGAAATGCGGATGCTGTTGCAAGAGCGCGCCGCCGGAGACACTCTCAACGAGCTGGTGGCCGAAGCCGGTAACATCCGCCTGTACGTGCGGCGAAGCGCAGAGGGTCTGGCTAAACTGCACGAGTCTGCATTGGCCACAGCCGAGCCGGATGAAGAACCGCTGGGCCAGTATCTTCTGGCGAACGAAGCAGAAAACCTGAATCACTTCACCAAAGATTTGATAGAAGCTCGCCCTCAATCTGAAGAGATTGTAGTGAGACTGCGTGACGCGCTCCACTGTTGGGCCGGGCAGTTGCCGGCATTGGCAACGGCCACGCCCGTCCACCGCGATTTCTACTACAGTCAGGTCTTGTTCGACGGGCCGCACCTGACGATCATTGACTTCGACCTGCTGGCCTTGGGCGACCCGGCGATTGACGTGGCGAACTTTCTGGCGCACCTGTTCTTCATGGGGCTGGATCGGCTGAACCATTTGGATGCGCTGGCCCGCGAGGCCGGTTTGTTTCTGGAGACTTATGCCAGCCACCGCTTCGTGGATGAAGCGTTCTTGCAACGGATGGCGTTTTACGAAGCGGCCACGTTCTTCCGGCTGATGAAGGTGGTCGCAATCCGGCCCGGCCTGGCCCACAACTTCGAGGCGCTTCTCCGGCGAACCGAGCAATGCCTGGAGGTTGCATGAGCCAGAAGAAAGTGCACAAACGTCAGATTCCGCTGATTGGAATCGACGTTCGTTATCTGAGTTACTTGAAGTCGTACAGCGGCCTGCTATTCTTGTCGCTCGTTTTGATTCTGGTGGTGGCCGTGCTGGACACACTGGCCCCCTGGCCGATCAAACTCATCGTGGACAACGTCATCGGCGGCAAATCGTTTGGCGGGCCGCTCGGCGAACAGTTCATTGCTTACGCCGGAACCGATCAACGGGTGTTGACCGCCATCCTCGGAATCGCCCTGCTGGGCCTCACGGTCTTGCAGGGCCTCGCCGCCTTTGCTTTTGAGTATATGAACGGAACCATCCAGGAGAAAGCCACCTTCCACCTGCGCTCCGATGTTTTCGGCCACGTGCAGAAACTCCCGCTCGAATTCTACGATCAGAGCCGCATGGGCGACGTGGTCAAGCGAATGACCGACGACGGCGGCAAAGTCATGGTGGCCCTGGTGGGGAGCCTGGGCGAATTGCTGGTCAACGCGGTGACGTTCCTGGGCTTTGCCGGCGTGATGCTGTTCATCAACTGGCGGTTCTCGATCATCATTCTGGCCTACGTGCCGTTGTTGTTCTTCCTGTTCATCACCTTCCGCCGCAATATCCGCGAGAACGCCAAGACCGCGCGCAGTCACGAAGGGCAGATGACGAATCAGGCTCTGGAAACGATGGAAGCGATTCGGGTGGTCAAAGCTTTCGGGCGCGAGGCCTACGAGCAAGAGCGCTTTGAAGCGCATGGCCAGGAGCGCGTCCGCGCCGGTTTGCGTTCAGTTCTCTGGACGGCGTCGTTCAGCCCGATAATTGATTTCATTCAGGCGGCGGGCACGGCGGCGGTGATCTGGTACGGCGTTTCGCAAATTCTGCTCGGCCAACTCAGCGTCGGTGAACTTCTGCTTTTTCTGTCTTACCTCAATTCGATCTATAAGCCCCTGAAGAAGTTCGGCTCGCTGGCCGGAGATTTGCAAAAGGCGGCAGTGGGCGGCGAGCGGCTCTCGGAACTGCTCGACGCGGACATTAGCATCAAGCAATCGCCGAGCGCTCGGCCCTTGAATCGGGCCAAAGGCCAGGTGGCGTTCGACCATGTCACCTTTGCTTATGCCAGCGCGCCCGATCGGCCCACGCTGAAAGACTTCAACCTGCGAGTTGAGGCCGGGCAAGTGGTGGCCCTGGTAGGCGCAACTGGCGCGGGTAAATCTACCATCACCAGTTTGCTGATCCGTTTCTACGATGTGACCTCTGGCCGTATCACCATTGACGGCCTCGACCTGCGCGACATTCGTCTTCAAGACCTTCAGCGGCAATTTGCCCTGGTGCCGCAAGAGTCGATGCTGTTCGTCACCACCATCCGCGACAACATTGCTTATGGCCGCCCGGGCGCAAGCGAGGCTCAGATCGTCGCTGCCGCCCGCGCCGCCAACGCCGACGAGTTCATCCGCCGTTTGCCCAAAGGCTACGACACCGTCGTCGGCGAGCGGGGCGCAACTCTGTCCGGCGGTCAGCGGCAACGAATCGCCATCGCCCGCGCTCTGTTGCGCAACGCGCCGATTCTGATCCTCGACGAGCCGACGGCGGCACTCGACGCCGAGTCGGAAGAGCTGGTGATGGGCGCGCTGGAAAGATTGATGCGGGGCCGGACGACGTTTATCGTCGCCCATCGCCTGTCCACCATTCGCGACGCCGACTTGATCGTGGTGCTGGATCAGGGCCACGTCGTGGAGCAAGGCCGCCACGCCGACCTCACCCGGCGCGGCGGGCATTACGCTCGTCTGGTGCAGTTGCAACGCGGCGAAGACGTTTCTGCGTTCGAGGCAGTTCCGGTGCTGGAAGGCGTGGCCTGATGGGTGAAAATCGCTGGCTGGCGTTGGGGTTCTTAGTGATGCTGTCCTTGCCGCTGGTGATGAGCGGGATGGCGTTCTACACCCTGGCGACGGTTGACCCGTCGCGCATCGTGGCCGGCACGCCACTGGTCATCACCCCCTCGCCAACCCCCGCCTCCACCGAAACGCCCGATCCGGCTCAAGCTTATTTAGATGGGCTGGTGGCCTACGAGGCGGGCAACTATCTTCTGGCCGAAAATTTTTTTCGAGCGGCGCTGGCGATTGCGCCCAGCCAGGCCAACTGGCACAACAGCCTCGGCCTCACGCTGGCCCAACTTGGCCGCAAGGGTGAAGCGATTGCCGAATATCAAACCGCAATTGATCTTGATCCGGCGCTGGCCGAAGCCCACTACAACCTGGCCGCGCTCTATCATGCCACGAAAGAGTGGGCCAAAGCTGAAGCCGCCTATCAAGCGGCGCTGAAAGCGGACCGGAACCTGGCTCAGGCTTACATTGGACTTGGCAATCTGTATCAGGATCAGGGCAAGTTCGCCGAAGCGCTGAGGCCTTACGAGCAAGCGGTGGCGCTCGCGCCCACATCGTCAACGGCGCAACTCAATTTGGGTGTGGCCTATGCCAACGCTGGAGAGTTGGCGAAAGCGACCGCCGCTTTGGAGAATGCGGTGGCCCTGGCTCCCGACCACGCGCCCGCGCACTACAACTTGGGCGTGGTGTACGCCTACCAGGCCAACGCCGATAAAGCGCGGCAGGAATTCAATTTGGTGCTGACTCTCGCGCCCGACACGGCATGGGCGGCGCAAGCCAGCAAACAACTGCAACAACTGCAACCCTAAGGAATTCGTAGAGCGAATTGGCAATTCGCCCTACAGAACTAAAGAAAAGGAATTTGTTTCAATGTTGAACCGACTTGCTCGTAGAATTGCGCTCCCCATTTTGGCCCTGCCCGCTCTAGCCGTCACGCTGATCAGCTTGTTCATCCTGCTCTCGACGATCACGAATACCGCCGCCGCCAGCAAACCCGGCGACGTTCTTTACTCACTCCGCCAACCCGCACTCGAACTTCAACTCTCGCTGACGTCCGATCCTGACGCGCGCGCCGAAATCGAACTGCAACTCCAAGCGGCGGCCTCGGAAGCCGCGGCGACCGCGCAAGTGACGACCAACTCCATCCAGTCATCATCGTCAGCCACTCCATCGTCCAATGAAACATCGCCTCAAAGTGACAACGGCAGTAGTGGCGACAGTTCCGACGGCGCGGGGCCGTCGCCATCCAACACGCCCCAACCCACCGAGCCGCCCACCGAAGTGTTGTTGCCAACCAACACGCCTCAGCCGACGGACCCGCCTCGCGACACGGATACGCCACAGCCGACCAAGACCTCCGGCTCATCGCCATCCAACACGCCCGAACCGACGAACGCACCTAAAGACACGGATACGCCGGAGCCGACCAAAACTTCACAGCCGTCCAACACCCCGCAACCATCCAACACGCCCCAGCCGACGAATACTCAAGCGCCAACCACAGCCTCCGGCGGTGGCGGCTCATCGCCATCCAACACGCCTGAACCGACTCGTACTCCAAAGCCTAATGGCGGCGGAGGTAATGGTGGCGGAGGTGGAAACAGCGGCCCGTCGCCGACAAACACGCCCAAGCCGTAAGTAACACCCTGCAAGCAGAAGCCCGGTTTCCTTTGAGGAGCCGGGTTTCTTTTTTCGAGAGGCGACGGCTATAATTCAAACACCATGTTGACGCTGAAGCAATCGCAAAAAGAAAGCGGCGACGACGAGTTCGCCCTCAAGGAAAAAGCGGATGAGATTCGCCGCCAACTGACTCAACTGGTCTTGGACGGCGGCGACCTGCGAACCATCACCCAGGGTCTGGCCCAGAGTCTCAAGCGCTCAGTGCTGGTCTCCAACACCGCCTTTGAGTCGCTAGCCAGCGCCGAGGGCGGAGCGAGCGACGAGGCGCGGCGCCAGGCGATGGCGTCGGGCCGCACCGGCGCCAAACTGGCCCAACATTTACTCAAGCGCGGTTTCTACGGCGAACTACAGCATCAAATGCGCCCCTTGCGCCTGGCCCCGATCCCGGAGTTGGGAATGACGATGGAACGATTGGTGGCGCCCATCATCATCGGCGGCATCATCCACGGATCGATCTGGATTGTGGCCGGGGAAGAGCCGTTGACACGATTGGACGAGTTGGTGATTGATCATGCGGCGACGGTGGTGGCCCTGGTTCTGCACAAAGAGCGGGCGGTGCGCGAAGCCCAGCAAATGATTCGCGGCGACTTTCTGGGGCAATTATTGCGATTAGACTCGGCCCCGGATCGATTACTGCTGGAGCGGGCGCACCTGGTTGGCTACAAATTTGATCAGGCACATCAAATGGTGTTTGTCATCGGCCAATTGGTGGCTGGCGGCGCAATGGCTCAACTGGCCGCACAGGTGGAGAACTGTTTGCGCCACCAGAATCAATGGGGTCTGGTGGTGGCCCGTGAGCATGGCATCGCTGTCATTGTCGAATCCCGGTCAGGTGAGATCGGGCAGGAGCTTGGCGAACACTTGGTGGCCGAGGTCGGTCACCCGGCCTTACCGATGGTGGTGGGCGTCGGCAATGTTTATAGCGACGATCGGTTGTTTCGTGATGCCTACGATCAGGCGGAAGAGGCGGCTGAGATCGGTCGGCGGCTTTACGCCGACTCGCGCGTGGTGTGCTTCTGGGAGCTGGGTGTGCTGGACTGGTTATACCGCCTGCCCGTCGAGGTGATGCAGTCAAATCCGTATTATCAGAAACTACAAAAGCTGGCCGAGTACGACACTCAGACCAACAACGAGCTAATGAAGACCTTGGAGATGTTTCTGGAAAAAGGCGGGGCGCTCTCAGAGTTGGCGGCGGCCTTGCATGTTCACCGCAACACCTTGCTGTTCCGGCTGGGCCGCATCGAGGACATCATTGACGTGGATTTGAAGAGTGGCCGCCAGCGACTAAATCTCCATAGCGCCCTGATCGGCTATCACCTCAAAAAGCCGGGGACGCATTTGGTAAGTTGATCGCCGCTCCGCCCGCAACCTGCTTTAGCAGGTTTTCTCATTTGTCGGAGCCAGAGGGTCAGTAGTTACAAATTTTGAAAATGCGTCTTCAATGCCTGCAACTCCGGTTCAATACGCACTGCTTCGCCGGCCGCCCGCATCGCCGATTTCACATCCTTCAAGCCATTACCAGTGTTCATCACCAGAATTGTTTCGTCGGGATTCGCCAGGCCGCTCCGCGCGGCTTTAACCAGGCCAGCGTAAGCGGTGGCTCCGGCGGGTTCGGCAAACACCGCCGCCCCACGCGCCAGGTCGCGCATTGCGGCCAGCACGTCTTCATCGCTCACAAGCACATACTCGCCGCCCGTGTCGCGCACGGCTCGCACCGCGCGCACACCGTCGCGCGGCAAGTCGACCGAGATGCTATCGGCAATCGTGTTGGCCCACACCGGCGTGATCGTTTCAGTGTTAGCCGCCCAGGCTTTGGCGCAGGCCGCCGAACCTTCCACTTGCACGCCCATCAGCTTCGGCATCTTTTCAACCCAACCCAGCGCCAGCAAATCCTTGAAACCCTTGTGAATACCGGAGATGATGTTGCCGTCGCCGACAGAGACGAAGACCCGATCAGGCGCAACCCATTTGAGATTTGAGATTCGCGTGCTATTTGCGGGCCGTGCCTGGGATTTGGGATTTTGAACGAATGTGAGTTGCTCGCACATTTCAAACGCCGCCGTCTTTTTACCCTCAGCCGTGAACGGGTTGTAGCCGGTGTTACGGCAATACCAGCCGAACTCGCGAGAGGCTTCCAAAGTCAGGTCAAACGCCTTATCGTAATTCCCCTTGACCAGCACCACCCGCGCCCCAAACATCAACAACTGCGCCACCTTCGCTGGTGGCGCGGTTTCAGGGGCCAGGATGACGACGGGTTGGGCCACCGCGGCGGCCATCCCGGCCAGCGCCGCGCCGGCGTTACCTGTGGAAGCCGCCGCGATCACCCCGGCCTTGATCTCGCGCCCTCGGGCCACCACCACTGCCGAGGCGCGATCCTTGAACGAGGCAGTCGGGTTCCGACCATCATCCTTCACAAATACGTTTCTCAAATTGAGATCGGCGGCGAGGCGGTCGGCCCGGTAAAGCGGTGTCCAGCCTGCCGCACGAAGTGGCGTGTTAGTGAAACCGGGATCGCTCACAGGCAAGAGAGGCAGATAACGCCAAATAGAAAAGTCGCGCGAGGCCGAGATCGAGTCCGGCGAGGCGGCGCGATTGATGGCGGCAACATCCAAAACAACGTCGAGATTGCCCATGTCGCCATGTTTGGGGCAAACGTATTGAACAGCATCGGGCGCGTACTCCGCGCCACACAATGAACAGCGGTAGCCCAAAAAGTTGCTCATAGCTTTATCCATTCACTCGCTGAAACTCGGCCATAAACTGAGCCAGCACTTCCGCTGACTCGTGCGGCAGGGCGTTGTAGAGCGAAGCGCGCAAGCCGCCCACCGAGCGATGGCCTTTGAGTCCGATCAGGCTTTGCTTCTCCGACTCCTTGACGAACTGCTTTTCCAATTCTTCGGACGGCAGACGGAAGGGGATGTTCATCTTCGAGCGACTCTCCGGCTGGGCGTGGCCCCGATAGAAGCCGCCACTTTGATCGATGACCTGGTACACCAGTTTGGCCTTCGCTTCGTTGCGTTTAGCAATTTCGGTCAAGCCGCCCAGATCCAACAGCCAGCGGAGTACAAGACCGACGACGTAAATGGCAAACGAAGGCGGCGTATTGTGCAGTGAACCAGACTCGGCCAGCACTTTGTAATCGAGCATCACTGGCATCTTCGCTGGAACACGGGCCAACAGGTCGTCGCGAATGATGACGACGGTTGTTCCCGCCGGGCCGGCGTTCTTTTGTGCGCCGGCATAAATGAAGGCGTACTTGGACACATCCACCGGCCGGCTCAAAAAATCGGAGGACATGTCGCACACCAGCGGCACACCATCCGGCGCCGTCGGCTGAACACCATCCGGCCACTCGTTGCCATGAATCGTTTCGTTGGAAGTGATGTGCAAGTAAGCGGCTTTGGGATCAAGGTCGAGATCAGCGAGGGCGGGCAGACGATCAAAGCCGGTCTTCTCGGTGGAGGCCGCCAGGCGGGCCGGGCCAAGCTTGTCGGCCTCTTTGTGGGCGGTCTTGCCCCAGACTCCGCTCACCACGTAATCGGCGGAGGCCCCGGCCGGGCGAAGGTTCATGGGCAACATGGCAAATTGCAGGGTCGCCCCGCCTTGCAGAAACATCACTTTGTAATTTACGGGCAGGCCGAGGAGAGTCCGCAGGTCGGCTTCGGCCTGCTTGATCAGCCCCTCAAATTCCGGCGAGCGATGACTCATTTCCATCACCGAAAGGCCGCAACCATTGTAGTCGAGCAGTTCGGCCTGGGCCTTTTCGAGCACCGGGCGCGGCAGAACTGCCGGGCCGGCATTGAAGTTATGAACGCGTTTAGGTGTTGTCATCTTGAAACCCTCCATGAAAATGCCGTCCTTGTGGGAGCGCGTTGTACGCGCGATACGCATCGCGGCTACAAGCCGCTCCTACGATGGTTACTGAGCCTTCATCGCCTTCCACACTTTCTCCGGCGTGAGCGGTAGGTCGCGGATGCGAACGCCGACGGCGTCGCACACGGCGTTGGCAACGGCGGGCGCACAGGAAAACGCTTTGAGTTGTCCGTTGAGGGTGAATTGAATGTTTATGCGTTGTTTCACCGCAGAGGGCGCAGAGAACGCGGAGAAGTTTTATGAAACTCTGCGCGCTCTGCGTTCTCTGCGTTCTCAGCGGTAAATACTATTTGGCCCGTCCCCAGGCTTGTGTCAGCGCGCGGCGCGTTAGCACGCCAGCCATTTCTTTTCGATACTCGGCACTGCCGCGATAATCGCCAACGGGTTGTGCTTCGGCTAACACGCGCTCGACAACGGCGCTCAACTTATCTTCGCCCCACGGCTGGCCTTCCAACAAAGCTTCGGCAGTTGTCAGGCGCATGGGTTGGGCAAAGGTTCCAGCGACAGCCAGCCTCACGTTTCGACACAGGCCGTTCTCAACATACAACTTCGCGGCGGCGGCCACAATAGCCTCGTCTCGCGGCGAGCGGGCCACTCGCGCCAGGGCCGCCCCCAGGCCCGGTTGCGGCGAACGCGTCAGAACGATTTCGGCTAATGGATCGTCAGGCGCGCAGGCGGCATCCAGCACCAGCAATACCAGCTTCACTTCGGGCGGGCCGTCCTTTGCCTGCAGAGCGCCGCCAATCGTGGCCAGGTTGCGAAGCGTGAGAGGCGCGGCCAACCGGATGGCCTCGGCCAGCAAGCCACACGCTTCAGCCTGAATCTCAGGCGACTCTGTCAGCGCCTGCAAAGGTGTGGCGGCGCCTATTCGAATCGCAGGTTCGCTCACGCGAATATAGTTGAGTTCCAACCGGCTCACATCCACCACCGTCTCCAGGCCCGCAAACGGCTCGTCGGGCAGACGCGGCCCGAACATCAGCGGCGCGGCTCCCGGCCGGCGCAGGGCGGCTTGCGCGGCAGGCAAATCTTTGGGGCGTTGATACTCACGAATAGGCATAAAGCCTCCTGCGTTTCGATTAACGCTGGACTTACACAATTTGCCGGCATGCAGCGCCCTGAGCGGAACGCGGCGGCCTCTTCGACTGCGTTTCACTTCGCTCAGAGCGCCGCCGCATGCAGTTGACCCGCACGGCCCCTTCGGGGAGAGGCGCGTTTGCGTAAGACCACAACGAACAGGTTTGCGCCCGGCGAGCGCAAGCCCGTTCAACTAATACAAATTCCTTTTGCCGCTATAGTTCGCTCCACAGTTCGCGAAGCGTGTGGAGCGGCGGCAGTGCAACTGCCGCACTAACAACAGCATTCTATTCCATAGCGCCCAGGACCAACGCCAACAGTGCCATGCGCATGACCACACCGCTGAAGGCTTCCTGCCAGTAGCGCGACCAGCGGGTGCTGTCTACGTCAGTTGGAATCTCGTCCATGCGCGGCAGTGAGTGCAACAGGATCGCGTCGGATTTGGCTTTGGTCGCCAGCAGTTCCCGCGTAATCTTGTAGTTGGCCGGAGTCAAGCCCACTTCCTTGCCGCGTTCGTCGCGCGATTTGGTGTAATCGGGTTGCACGACGGGTTCGACCAGGATGACATCGGCCTTGGCAATGGCTTGCTCCACGTGTTCGGCTTCGCTGAAGTTCAGGCTGTACTGCTTCAACTCCGCCTTGAACTCCGAGGTGAGCGACATGTCCGGCGGAGCGACAAAGGTGATCGGGCAGTCGAACTGTGTCAGGGCATAACCTAGCGAGTGCATCGTCCGCATCCGCATGTCGCCCACCGCCAGCCAGTTCAACCCGTCAATACGACCTTTCTCCTGCAGAACCGTGTATAGGTCGGTCAGGATTTGGGTCGGGTGCTCGCCCCAGCCGTCGCCGCCATTGATGATTGGAACCGAGGCCCACTTGGCCGCCTCGTGCGGCGCGCCCTGCTGGAAGTGGCGCATGACAATCACATCGCCATAGAATTCCAGCATCTTAACTGTGTCCTTGATCGACTCTTGATAGAAGTCGCCGGCGCGCGTCATTTTCGCATCAGCAAACCCGGTAACATGCCCGCCCAGGCGGTGCATCGCAGCCTCGTGGGCCAGACGGGTGCGGGTGCTGGGTTGATAGAACGCCGTCACCAGCGTTTTCTCTTTCAGCAGATCGCTGTTGCGCCGGTTCCGAGCCATCGGCTCAAGCTCCTTGGCCACCTCAAAAGCTCGGAAAAACTCCTCCCGTTCGAAATCCTTTAGTGACAAAATGTCACGTCCGAGAAAGCTACGCATGGATTAAGTCTCCTTTTTAGTTTTAGTAATACGATGCCTCCTTTCTATGATTCAGTGAACTCATTGTCATGTGTGCATTGTCACTGAAACACGGGTCAAATTTCATCACCAAAGTAGATACTAAATCGGGCAGACCTCATCTGGACAAGGGTGCGTTATCACTTCAACATTCCCGGCAGGGCGGCATAAAACTCGGTTGCCTTGACCATGTCGCCCAGTGACACCGAATCCTGAACGGTGTGGGCTGTCTCTTCATCACCTGGCCCGAAACCAATGGCCGCTATTTTCGCCTTCCCGGCCCAATAAATCCCATTGGTGCTGAAGTTCCATTTGCTAGTGGGGGCGTCCGGCAAGCCGATGAGTCTCCGCACTTCCTGCCCGGCCTGCACTAAAGGATGCGCATCTTCGTACGCCCAGGCCGGGAAGTATTTATCGACCGGGAAGACGAAACCGGTGTACGATGGTTGGTCGTAAAACATTTCTTCCACTGTAACCGAATCGCGGAATTCGGGCGGGATGGCCGTCCGCACCTGCTCAATGGCCATTTCCCTGTCCTCGCCAAAGGTCAACCGCCGATCAATGAAAATCGTGGCCTCGTCCGGAACGGCGTTAATGCTGGGTGTCTTCACCTTCATATCGCTCACGGTGATCCGGCCATGCCCCAAAAACGGGTGGTAGCCCAGGTGCGGCTCCAGGCTGCGAACGGCGTTGACGATCGACGTCATCTTGTAAAGGGCATTGTCGCCCAGATAATTACTGGCCGCATGGGCGCTTTTGCCTTTGGCGGTCACTTGAATCTCCACCCGGCCTTTGTGGCCGCGATACACCTGCATCTTTGTCGGCTCGCCGATCACCACAAAACTGGGGCGGACTTTGGGATCGACTTCAACAAAAGTGTTAGGGGCGATGCCATCGCACCATTCTTCCATGTTGCCAAAATAGTAGGCTGTCCACCCGTCGAGCAAACCGAGATCGCGGGCCAGAGCCAGGCCGTAAACCATGCCGGGCGTACTTCCCTTTTCGTCGCACGCGCCGCGAGCGTAAAGCACGCCGTTCTCAACCTTTCCTTCAAACGGATCCCACAGCCAGGCCGAACGGTCGCCGATGCCGACGGTGTCGATATGCGAGTCGTAGACTATGATCTTCGGCCCGTTGCCAATGCGCCCAATCGTGTTGCCCATCTTGTCGAAGCGCACTTCGTCGTAGCCAAGCTTCTTCATCTCGGCCTGGATGCGTTCGCCCACCGGCCCGATTTGCGAGTCCATCGAAGGGATAGCGCAAATTTCGCGCATGAATGTGATGACGGTCTCTCGCTGGGCGTTGACGCGAGATTGAATTTGCTGAACAACTTCGGATGAAATTTTTGCTGTCATGCAGATGCTCCTTGAAGGTTTGAATCCACGAACGCTTCGCGCACGAAGAAACACGAATGGAAATTATGGTGGCGGCCGCCACTTGTTTGCCCCGGCCAGGATCGCTTCCAACACTCCGCCGCCCACGGCCCGGGCTTTGTCGGAGATGGTGAAACAGTAGTCAGGACGGCCACGCGGATCAAGGTCGCCCACTTTCGTTCCAGTAGTGACGGGGATGCCATCGTGTAAAATCCCGCGCAAGGCGCCGTCGAAGGAGGCGACGATCGGTTGGCCAGCCACGCTTGCCAAAACATCGCCGGCTTTGATTTTGTCGCCGATGCGGGCCTGGCCAGTGAACAGGCCATCGTTCGGGGCACGCAAAACACGCTGGCCAGTAAAGCCCTGCACGGATTCGGGCTGGCCAGTGTCGGCTTCGGCGCTACCCTGCCAGTACACGCGGCCCAGGTTGTGGCCACGATTGGTTTCCACCACCGCGTGGCAATTCTCGCCGGCCACGAATCCCGGCCCGATACCGATCACCAGCGGGGCGTCGGTCAGGCGCGTGTCGAGGCTCTGCTTGGCCATGCGCGCGTCCACCACGATCGGCGGTTTGAGGCGGGTGAGGGACAGGCCAACGGCATCCACGAGCACGGCGGCCTCACCGGAGGCGACGCAGGCCAGACCGGTTTGAGCGTCGGGCACGAGTCGAGCCTTCACCCCTTCAACCTCGATCTCACCCGCGTAAACCGCCTCGGCAAACGAGACAGCCCGGCGCACAGTGAGGGGCTGAGGCAATTCGAGGATCATCACCGCCAGCCCGGCTCGGCGCAGACGATGGGCGATGCCGGTGGCGAGGTCGCCGCCGCCGCGAATGAGCACAAGTGGGCCGGCCTCAAGCGTGTCAATCATGCCTGGGCGAAGGTGTCAATCATCAAATAGGGATCGCTCATCGGGTAGAGAATCGGGCAGGTGCAACCGCGTTTGATATACTCCTGCACTTTGGCCCGCACTTCGTCGGGGGTGCCAGTGGCCGAAATCTTCAGCACAAAGTCGTCCGGCACAAACTGCATGGCCTCGTGCACTTGCTCTTTGGTGGCCGGCCAGCCGAGGATGGCCTGCACCTTCTTGACAACATCCTCGCTCACGCCAGAGGCTTTGGCGATATGCGGCTGTTGGGCGAGGTATTGAGTGAGCAAAACTTTGGCCGCCTCAATCGCCTTCTTGCGGTCATGATCCACCGAGCACACCACCAACTGTGGGCGATCTATGTCTTCGAGGCGGCGTCCGGCTCTCTTCGCGCCCTTGTCGAGCAATTCCATTGCTTTGTCGTTGTACTCGGGCGGTACGCAGTAGTTGAGCACCGCGCCATCGGCAATCTCACCGGTCAGTTCCATCATCTGGTCGCCGGTTGCGCCGATGTAGATCGGCACGTTGCGCGGTTCACGGCGGCCATGCACTACATCCAATTCAATGCCGGTCACATTGTGAAACTCGCCATGAAAGGTGACGTTCTCCATCCGCAGAAGACGGCGCATGACCTCGATGGTCTCGCGCATGGCCAGCAGAGGCTTGCGGCGCTCGATGCCGACGTTCTTCGCCAACGGATCCCACCATGCGCCAATGCCGCAGATCATGCGATTGGGTGCAAGATCATCCAGCGTCAACCAGGTGGCGGCCAGCAAACCAATATTGCGCGTCCAGTTGTTGATCACGCCTGAGCCAATCTTGATCTTTTGGGTCGTGGCCGCAAAGGCCGCCATCGGCACAATCGCGTCGCGCACCAGCCGGCTCTCGGCCTGCCACACCGCCTCGAAGCCTTTGCTCTCGGCGTACTGCGCGTACTTGATTCCGTCCTGCAACGAATGGGCATCCTGCAAATAAAGAGCAACTCGCTGGGTCATGTCCGCCTCCTGTGGGGATTAGTTGATGCCGGTAATTTTAATGCCTGACGATTTGACTTTGTGCTTCTGATTGAGGCCGATGAGCACCGAGGTAAGGCCCTCGACCACCACGGCATTGGCGAGCGGCCCGGCATCCCAGGCCTTCATCCCGGCGTCGGCCGCCAACCCGATCACTACTGCCTTCGCCTCTTTATCATCGCCGCACACCAGCACATCACAATCAATTTCATGATCAGGGTCTTTGAGATGTTCGGCAGAGATGCTCTGGAAAGCTGTCACCACTTTGACATTGGGACCGAGCAAGTTCTGTGCTTCCTGGCTGGCCGACCCCGCGGCAGGCATTTGCACCCGCGACACTTTGGGCGGGACGAGGGGCACGGTCACATCCACGAATATTTTACCCTGCACCGCCTCACGCACACTTTCGAGCGTGGGAGCGTGGGCGGAATATGGCACGGCGATCACCACAATCTCCGCCGCCTGGGCCGCCGCCGGGTTTTCAAGGCCGCTAACGCTGTTCGTGCCGAGTTGAGCGTTGAGTTCATTGGCCGCGGCCTCGGCCTTCTCCGCCGCACGCGAGCCGATGATGATGGTGTGCCCGGCTTTAGCCCAGCGCACTCCCAGGCCGAAGCCTTCGTGGCCGGTGCCACCGAGGATAGCGATTGTCGTCAATGTGAATCTCCTTTCAAGTTAGGAGTTACGCTCTTGAACCGCGAAGGCGCCAAGAACGCCAAGAAATCCCTTTGTTTTCCTTTGCGCCCTTCGCGTCTTTGCGGTGAAATTGCCCCAACTGCGTAAGTCCTACAAGTATTGCCTGACCCTATCATAAAGCAATTTACCCGAAGGGCAACATTTCGCGCTTGTCTTAAACCACAACTCTTGGGCAGAGGCATTGTACAATTGCACAACTTAGCCCGTCAAACAAAAACGCTTCTTTGGTTTACGCCGAAGACGCGCTCTTGGGCAATTTACTGCCTGATTCTATAATCAAATTCGACAATTGTGTCACTGCCAAACAGCAAGTCGAATATACTTGGGTCTATCACAAGGAGGCACACCCATGGAACTCTCAACTGTCAAGATCGAAAAACCGGAAACCATCAACTTTATCCTCGGCCAATCGCATTTCATCAAAACCGTCGAGGACATTCACGAGGCGCTGGTTAATGCCGTGCCGGGGATCAAATTCGGGCTGGCATTCTGCGAGGCGTCCGGCAAGTGTCTGGTTCGCTGGGCAGGCACTGACCCGGCGATGAGCGAGCTGGCTCGCCAGAACGCGCAAGCAATCGGCGCCGGTCACAGCTTCATTGTGTTTCTTGGCGAGGGCTTCTACCCGCTCAATGTCCTGAACACGATCAAAGCCGTACCCGAGGTGTGCCACATTTTTTGCGCCACCGCCAATCCGGTCGAGGTTGTCGTCGCCCAAACCGATCAGGGCCGGGGCATTTTGGGCGTGGTGGACGGACTCTCGCCCAAAGGCATCGAAGGCG
>CAYSIV010000004.1:0-14406 GCA_964431175.1 uncultured Anaerolineales bacterium | reverse complement strand
AAACTTTCTGCGACAGATCGGCTACAAGTCGTAGCGATGTATTGAACTCCGACAAGAAAACGCCCTTCTGGAAATCGTCCAGAAGGGTGTTTTGCTTAAAAAGACGAATATTTTTAGGGGAAATCTGGTTAGCACTAATTATAAATTGACAAAGGCAGGATTTGTCTTATAATAATAGTATGAAATTAGCAGGGGTTTATCAAAGAAAGGCAAGTTTATGATGAACATTTCACGCTATCCTAGGTTCAATGACCACCCTTATACTCAACGGCCCGTTCTAGCGGCTTACGGCTATACACTATTGGGCGAACTGATTTGGCTCGCCATCCCGGTGATCGCCATCATCTTGTGCTTGTTGTTGGCCCGCTAACATGCCAGCAACACTGGACGACACTGACCGCAAAATACTGGACTTGCTCCAGCGTGATGCGCGGATGACGAACGCCGCCCTTGCCGCCAAAGTAGGCCTCACCGCACCCTCGGTGTTCGAGCGCATCCGCAAACTCGAACAACGAGGCGTGATCAACGGCTACACGATCCGAGTCGATCCGTCCGCCGTTGGCAAGACGATGACGGCCTTCATTCGCTTCACGGCCGCGAGCGACGACAAATATGGTTCCGGGGTCGAAGCTATTAGTTGTGATCCGGACGTGTTGGAGCTTTACAACGTTGCCGGTGAAGATTGCTTTCTCCTCAAAACCAGAGTGAGCGATCCGGGTGAACTACATGCATTGCTCAACCGCCTCCGCTCTCACCTGACGGTTTTGCGCAGTGTTACCATGATCGCCCTGGCCGCTATCAAAGAAGACGGCCCGCTCAACGTGCTAGGCGCATCGGTCAACCTCGAGCCAAAAAACAACCGCTCGAATTTACAAACAAAGGAACACTAAATGAAACTCAAAGAATGGGGCGCATTCGCCCTCCTGGGCCTCATCTGGGGCTCGTCGTTTTTGTGGATCAAAATCGCTGTGGATGAGATCGGGCCGTTCATGCTCGTCGCCCTGCGCCTGCTCTTCGGCCTCCTCGGCCTGCTGGTGATCATGGGCTTGCAACGCCAATCGTTCCCGCGCAACCGCCGGGTTCTGCTGGCCTTCTTGTTTATGGGGGCCTTCAACACCGCCCTGCCCTTTGTCCTCATCTCCTGGGGCGAAACTAAAATTGACTCCGGGCTGGCTTCCATTCTCAATGGAACCGTGCCGCTGTTCACGATCATCATTGCCCACTTTTGGTTGCACGACGAAAAGATCACCCCGGCCCGTATCACCGGTCTCATTGTCGGCTTCATCGGCGTTGTGGTATTGGTGAGCCGCGACTTCGGGCCGCAGGGAATTCAGGGCAACCTCTTTGGACAACTGGCCGTGATCGCCGCCTCGATTAGCTACGCCACGGCCATCACCTTCTCGCGCAAATATCTCAGGGGGCAATCGCCGGTAGTTCAGTCTACCATGATCCTGCTCATCGCCGAGGCCATGTTGTGGATCGTTACGCCGATCGCCGAGTCGCCACTGCGCTTCCCGGCTCTGCCTATCACCTGGTTTGCCGTTGCCTGGCTGGGTCTCCTGGGCTCGTGCCTGGCTTACCTGTTGTTCTTCTACTTGATCAATGCCTGGGGGCCTACGCGGGCTTCGGTGGTCACCTATGTCTTCCCCGTCATTGGCGTGATTCTCGGCATTGTCTTTCTCAAAGAAGTAGTCGACTGGCGGTTGATCGCCGGGACATTGTTGGTGGCCGGGGGCATTCTGGTGCTAAACATGAACCTGTTCTTCAAGCCAGTGGCGGTTGCCCCTGCCGCCGACTAAGTGACACGGGCCAGATGCGAAACAAAAGCCTCCCGCCAGCGCTTCGGGAGGCTTTTGTTTTCACTTGCGCTCAGGCGCTAACCGAACCAATACCGCCCGATGGTCGGAGTGAGCGCCGTCGGGCGCGTCGAGGTGGCGGGACTCCAACACCTTCCAAGAAGGCCAGGAGGCCGCCGCGCGGCGTGGCCACCCTTGCGCCCAACGCCAGCCGCCGGACAAAATGGATTCGTCCCCCTTCCCAATTGTCTCAACTGTAGCATGAGCAACGGAAAGCGGCTGAACACGGCCAAACCTTCTTCAAATCCGATGGCAGTGTCACGGCACACGGAAACTCCTCGCCGCCGACCACTGGCTGAATTGGCCTTGCGCGTTCACCGCCCGCACTCGCCAGTAGTAAGTGCCCGTCCTCAACGCCGCCTCAGGCGTGTACTGCGAAACGCCGGTTCTGCCGCCCCGCCCACGGCCCAGCCCGGTGACAAAGGTTGCGCTTCCGTGCCATGATCCGCTCAATTCGTGAAATCCGCTGTTCTCCCCCACTGGCCCGCCCCACCACTCAGAACACGGATTCTCAGAATGAGCGGATACCGATTCGCAAATTCCGTAAATCCGTGCTATCCACCCTTACCCACTACAACGAATTCAAGGAAGGAACGAATTCGTTACGCGAAGCGCCCCAATTCGTTGTAGTGTCCAGGCCAACTGGTGGCGCTGGCGAATCCGTTGACGCCAAAACAAAACAGCACGGTTCGCCACGCGAATCGTGAACGGAGATCGCGATCCGCCCCTCGATGATCCGCGAATGATGATATACTCGCCGCAAAGTGTTTTGCCCAAAAGGAAGGCGGCCCCTATGATCAACGACACAATCACAGCTGTTTACGAGAATGGGATACTGCGGCCAACAGTTCCGCTGGCTCTGCCGGAACATTCCCGTGTGCAAATTCAAGTCCGGCAAATATTAGCGCCGGAAGCGTTGACGGCGCACCGCCGCCGTCTGCGCGAGGCGTTGATCGCTGCCGGGTTGAGTTTGCCGATCAAACCACCCCCCTCGGCCAGCCCGTTGCCGGCCGGGCGCCGCGCCGAATTGGCCCGCGCCTTCAGCAGTGGACGGCCGCTCTCGGAATTGATTCTCGAAGAGCGTGAGGGACGGTGATGACGGAATATTACGCTGACAGCAGTGTACTGGTCAAACGGCACGTTGACGAGATCGGGGCGGATTGGTTTCGCGCGCTGGCCGATCCTGCCGCCGGTCACACCGTCGTCACACTCCGCCTGAGTATGATTGAGGTTTACAGCGCCTTGAATCGCCGCCGGCGCGAAGCCCACCTCAATCCCGCCGATTACGCCCTGATCGCCGCCGACTTTGCGGCGGTGTGTGCGCTTGAGTATGAATTGATCGAGTTGACGCCGGAGGTTGTCGAACGCGCCCGACAACTGCTGGAGCGCCATCCTCTGCGGGCCTATGATGCGGCGCAGTTGGCAGCGGCGTTGTTGAGCCATGAAACACTCGCCGCCAACGGTCTGCCGCCGCTGACTTTTCTGGCCGCAGACGACCGCCTGCTCACTGCGGCGCAGGCAGAGGGACTGTTGGCGGATAATCCCAACTTGCATCCGTAGTCCCCTCAGTGCCTCAGTGATTCAACGGCCAGCAAGATAGCACGGATTCCCAGAATGAACGGATCGCATCCGCCCACGCAAAGCGCGCAACTCCGTGCTGTTCATCCTCACCCACTACAGCGAATTGGGGCGCTTCGCGTAACGAATTCGTTCCTTCCCTAAATTCGTTGTAGTGTTTGGGCCGGCCAATAGCACGGCTCGCCTCCGCCCACGCAAAGCGCGCAAACCCGTGCTATTCCCCGCCCCGCGCCATTGGTAACGGATGGGGTAACGGATGTAGCGGATGCGCGCCGATAATCCGTTCAATCCGCTCCCCAGAATCCGTTGACAGTCCGCCGAATCACTGAAGTTTTGAACAACGCTGAGGCGGCTGACTCAGTACCTGCAACTGAATCAGCCGCCTCATTGATTCGACATCACTCCACCTTCATAGCAACTATAAATGTCATTACCCAAAGGTTGGGATTTGATATATCCAAATCGGGTCAACTCCTTCTGGCCCGCAACCTGTATAAGCATCTTTATAGATGAGGCTATAAGGAAGATACTCCATAGCATCGTTTCCTTGTCTGCATACGTCCCTCACAGCATCCTTGACCAATCCCGATGTTACCTTGCTTGGATCACCTCCTGACAATTCCCACAACCTTCTGCCTATTCTGCGTTGTATTATGTCGTCGGGCAGATCGATTTTAATACCGTTGTCTCGTTTTGATTGGTAGGCATCCGAAATTAGATCCTCTAGCAACCGGTTCAAGGCTCCCATATAGTAGCCGAATACAATATTTCCTGGCCCGGAGGTATCCATATGAAAGTTATATCTGACTCCAATCGGGTATTGATTCCCTTTAGAGACTTCTTCTTTGAAAAGCTCGTCTAATTGCTTACGAACTTTTTCAATCTTCCCTGTATTAAGCTCAAAAATATCCTTCATCATCTGAATTCGGCCTAAAGCATCTTTTTTTAGAATGTCACTATAATCTTGTATCTGTAAAGTAATACAGGTCGCTGCTCCGTCTGGAGTCTTGTAAAGTTGCGACCAACAATTTGTCGCATCACTATAATCAGCAGGCCGAGTGCCGCCATTTACAGATTTCCCCTTCCGAATGTTTTGGGTGCTGTTAGTGATTATGGCACTCTTGTTGCTTTTGGCATTCCCATTCGCGCCAGAATAACATACGTTCACTGGGGCATAACATGCATTGGGTCCATACTGCTGTTGTTTTGGTTGTGCATATGGATAGTTTTGCCCTTGATACAGTTGAAAGTTTGGGCCTGCTGATGCATTTGCGTAGTAACCAGCCCCCAATTTAGGCCCGATACCTAAAGACAATTCTATTCCGTGTTTATTATCTCCTGTTAGAAAGCCAGCTCTTCCACTCACTCCTAAAGAGCCTTGAACGCCTCCATGCAAAGTGAATGGCAGATCAGATGGAGGGGTGTTCAAAATATCGTTCCGTGTCCAAATAGAAATGTCAAGAGATACCTCAGCTCCAGCGGCAGTTTCTCCTCCTGCGAATACTTCGACAGGAATAGACGCTTGCCAAGTGGAAGGATCCCAACTTGGAAATTCCAATTCTAAACCAAAGGTAATACCAAACGCCCCCCCCGCCGAAGCCAATGCTCCCGGCCCAACTGTAATGCCCCAGAACCCATACCAATCCGCAAAATTGATAGGGCTCTCTCCCACATACTCATACCGATGCAACGTCATCGGCACATCCAACCGCCCCCGATACGGATCCTGCTGCACCCACACTCCCGTCTCCGGCTCGTACTCGCGGGCGTAGAAGTGGTACAGCGATAGCTCTTCGTCCCACTCCTGGCCGGTGTAGGTGAAGTGATTGTGCGGGTCGGTGAAGTTGCTGGCGTCGGCGGCGTGGCCGTTGTTGCCCAGGATGAGGCCGTAGTCGCTGTAGCGATAGTCGTGCTCACTCTGCCCCGGAGATTTGGTGATGGCCGTCACGCTCCCCAGGCCGTCGTAGTGATAGTAATAGAGCTGGTTGCCCCCGCCACCGCCGCGGATAGGCTGCATGCTCAGGATGCGCCCCAGGCCGCGATAGTAGTTGGTGTAGTGCGAGCCAGGCTCCTCGTATTCGACGATGGGGTCCAGCCCGTCGTAGACGTAATCCGTCCACTTCTGCCCGCCACCGCTGCTGAGCGAAGTCGAAGCACGCTGGTCGTGCAGGCGGCGGAAGAGCCGCCCGTAGCCGTCGTAACTCAACAGCGTTTCGTCGCCGGAATTCTTGTTGCCCTTGTCGGGAACGTGGAAGTCCAGCACCTGAATCAGGCGGTTCTCGAAGTCGTAGGCATATTCGGTCCTCGACCAGCCGCGCTCGCCGCCCGGCCCTTTCTCGCGCAGACTGCGGGCGATGCGGTTGCCGTTGCGGTCGTAGTCGTAGAGCGTCACGGCTGTGCCTTTGCCGCCACCGCCCTGGTTGGCCTTGTCCCCGTCGCGCAGTTTGACCAGCAGGCTGTTGACGATCCCGGCGTTGTCAATGCGCCCTTCCGCGCCCGCCGTCTCTACCGCGGTTCGCAGGGCGGCCAGGTCAGCCGCTGTCGCTTCTGTGGTTGGCGGCGCATCGCCCTCCAGACCGGCCACCAATGCATTGGCCTGATCCAAGAGACTCGCGGCGGTTTCCGCTTCGATGTGTTTGCCGCTCTGGGCCTCCACTTCGTGGACGAAGGCGCGCAGGACTCCGGCGGTCTGTCCGGGCCGGTCGGGGTCGCCGCTTGGCGTCACCTCACTCAGGACGGCGATTAATTCGTTGGCGGCATCGTAATCGTAAGTCGTGGTAAGAACGTCGTTCTCCAAGCCGGTCACCGGGTCAAAGTTGGTCGTCAGGCTCAGACGGTTGCCGACCGCGTCAAACGTGTAATCGGCGAAGTGCCCTTCGCTGTCATCGGAGCGGATCAGGCGATAGAGCGGGTCGTATTGATAGTCGGTCGTCAACTGGCTTGGCTGGCCCGAACCGTACACGGCGGCAGTCCGAACGCGGTTGCCGACGGCGTCGAGGGTGTAGGCAAAGACGCTGATGACCTCGCCGTTATCTCTGCGATTGTGGACGCCCGTCAGGCGCTCGGCGGCGTCGAAATCGTAGCGCGCCAACGTCCCTTGAGGATTCTGCACCCCGGTGACGTTGTGGGTGAGGTCGCGAGTCACGTCAAAGACGTTGCCCTCGGGGTCAATCACCCGGCTGACGAAATTCGTCTCGTCGTACTCGTAGGCCATCTTCCGCCCGTCGGGGTAAGTCAGGCCGGTGCGGTTGCCCGCCGGGTCGTAGGCATAGCTCACCCGCTGGCCGACGTGATTAGCGCTGGCCGTCAACCGATTCAGCGCATCGTATTCGTTGCGGGTCACGCCCAGCGAGTCGGTCATCCCGGTCTGGTTGTGAACCGCGTCGTAGTCAAAGCTGACGCCTGCGCCGTCGGGGTAGTTGATGCGGGTCAACAGGTCGTCGGCGTCGTAGGTGTAGCGGGTGACGTCGCCGTTGGCGTCGGCGCGCGTCTTCGAGTTGCCGACGGCGTCGTACTCGTATTGCCACTTGTGATGCAGAGGGTTGATCTCCTCCGTCAGCCGATCGAGCAGATCGTAGCTGAACGTCGTCTTCTCGCCGTTGGCGTCGGCCATCGTCGTCAGGTTGTCTACGGGGTCGTAGGCATAGCGCGTGGTCACGTTCGTCTGATGATCGGTCGGGCCGCCGGGTTGCTCGTTCTGGATCACGGCGCTCAAACGGCTCAGGGCGTCGTAATCGTAGCGGGTCTTGACGCCGTTAGCGTCGGTGAGGCGGATCATCCGGCTCAGCGCGTCGTAACCGTAGCGGGCGACGTGACTGAGAGGGTCTTTCTCGCTGATCTGGCGATTGAGCGGATCGTAGGCGTATTCCCAGGTGTTGCCCTTGGCGTTTGCGCGGGCGATCAAGTTGTGGGCCGCATCGTAGATATAAGCCGTCTCCTGCCCCCCGGCTTCGGTGAACTTGATGAGCAAGTCATCGGCATCATAGTCAAAACGCGAGGTATGGCCGTTGGCGTCGGTCTGCGCGATCAGGTTATCTTCGCCGTCGTAGGCCATCGTCGTCACGCCGTCCAGTGCGTCGGTGATGGTCTCCAGATTATCGTTGACGTCGTAGGTGTAGTGGGTCAGGCGGTCGAGGGCGTCGGTGCTGGCCGTCATATTCCCCACCCGGTCGTACTCGAAGAAGGTGGAATGGCCGCCGGGATCAATCTCCTCGGCGAGCCGATTGAGGGCGTCGTAGCGCATCCCGGCCTGATGGCCGTTCGCGTCAGTCGCGCTGGTGACATTGCCGACGGCGTCGTAGCCGGTCTTCCATTCGCCGCCCAAAGCGTCACGTCTGAGAACGAGGCGATCCAGCACGTCGTAGGTGTGCTCGGTGAGGGCGCTGCGCGGGTTGATTTGCGTCTTCAGGTTGCCGACTGCGTCGTATCCATATTGCCAGACGCCGCTCAGCGAGTCGGTCTTCTTCGTCAAACGGTCGAGCAGGTCGTACTCGAACGTCGTCTCGTTGCCGAGGGCGTCGGTGATGGCCGTCTGGTTACCCACCGCATCGTAGCCATAGCGCGTGGTGACGTTGGTCTGGTGATCGCTTGGGCCGCCGGGCTGATAGTTCTGGATGACGGCGGTCATACGGCCCAGCGCATCGTATTCCTGACGGGTCGGATTGCCGTTGCCGTCGGTGATGCCGGTCGTCTGGCCCAGCGCGTCGTAGCCATACCGGGTGATATGGCCGCCGGGGTCGGTTTCGCTGATCCGGCGGTTGAGGGGGTCGTAGGCATATTCCCAGGTGTTGTCCCGGGCATTGGTGTACGCGATCAGATTATGAGCCGCGTCGTAGTCGTAACGCCTGGTCTGCCCGCCAAATCGGGCGAATTCGACGAGCATGTCGTCGGCGTTATAGGTGAAACGAGCCGTGTGACTGTTGGCGTCGGTGAACGCTGTCAGGTTATCCTCGGCGTCATACGCCATCGCCGTCACGCCCTCCAGCGCGTCGGTGACGACGATCAGATTGTCGTTGGCGTCGTAGGCGTAGCTGGTCAGACGTCCAAGCTCGTCAATAGTCCCGATCGTGTTACCCACGCCGTCATAGGCAAAAAACGCGGACTGGCTTGCGGCGTCTATCTGCTCGACAAGCCGGTCCAGGGCATCGTAACGTAACGTCGCATGATGCTGATTAGCATCGGTCACGCCGACGACGTTGCCGACGGCGTCGTAGCCGGTCTGCCACTCGCCGCTCAAGGCGTCACGCATAAGCGTGGGGCGATCCAAAGGATCGTAGGTGTATTCTGTCCGGGCATTGCGCGGATTGACGAGGGCCGTCAAATTGCCTACAGCATCGTACTCGTATCGCCAGAGGCCATTCAACGAATCAATCTGCTCTACTGGGCGATCAACCGGATCGTAATTGAAGGTTGTCGTGTGGCCGAGGGCATCGGTGAGGGTCTTCAGATTCCCTACAGGATCGTACTTATAGCGGGTGGTGACGTTGGTTTGATGATCGGTTGGGCTGGCGGGCTGGTAATTCTCGATCGCGGCGGTCAAACGGCCCAGCGCGTCGTACTCCTGGCGGGTGACGACGCCGCTCCCGTTGGTGATGCCGGTCAGTCGGCTGAGAGGGTCGTACTCATACCGGGTGACGTGGCCGAGCGGGTCGGTTTCGTTGATCCGGCGGTTGAGAACATCATAGGCGTAGCTCCAGACGTTGTTTCTGGCGTTGGTGTACTTGACCAGATTGCCTACCGGGTCGTACTCATACGACCGTATCTGCCCGCCGTTGGCGGTGAACTTGGTCAGCCGGTCGTTGAGGTCGTAGTCGAAATGCGAGGCGCGGCTATTGGCATCGGTGACGTCGGTCAGGTTGCCCACCGGGTCGTAAACGTAGCGGGCGGTGACGTTGGTTTGCGCGTCGCTCGGGCCGCCCGGCGCGTAGTTCTGGACGACGGCGACCAAACGGCCAAGCCCGTCGTAGTCCTGGCGTGTCACAATGTTTCGCTCGTTGACAACGCGGATCATCCGGCTGAGGGCGTCGTATTCATAGCTGGCAATCTGGTCGAGCGGATCTTTTTGTTTGATCCGGCGATTGAGTTCGTCGTAGGTATACGTCCAGATATGGTTCCGGGCGTTGGTGTACGACTCCAGATTGTGAGCCGCGTCGTAACCATAAGTCGTTATCTGTCCCCCGCCTTCGGTGACCTTTTCGAGCATCCCGTCCAAATCGTAGCCGAAGAGAGTGGTATGGCCGTTGGCGTCGGTCAGCGAGATCGGGTTGTCTTCGGCGTTGTAGCCCAACGTCGTCGCGCCAGTCAGCGAATCTGTAATCTTGTCCAGATTGTCGTTGGCGTCGTAGTCGTAGAGCGTTGTATTATTGAGCGCGTCAACGACCCTCTTTGTGTTCCCCACGCCATCGTAAAAGAAGAAAGTGGGTTTGCTGTCCGCGTCCACGTGCTTGATCAGGCGGTTGGCGGCGTCGTAGAACAACGTGGCGGTATTGTTGTTGGCGTCGGCGGCGCTGATGACGTTCCCGGCGTTGTCGTAGCCGAACTTCCACTCGCCATCCAGCGGGTCGCGCAGGAGCGTGAGCCGATCCAGCAGATCGTAGGTGTATCGAGTCGTTGCGGTGCGCGGGTTGGTCATCACCCTGAGCCGCCCGACGGCGTCGTACTCGAAACTCGTGATCCCGCTCAGAATGTCAGTCTGTTTGGTGAGCCGGTTCAACGCGTCGTACTCAAATACCGTTGTCTGAGTGAGGGCATCACTCAGGCGAACGACATTGCCGTTCGGGTCGTAGACAAAGCGAGTAAAGCCGCGCAGGGCGTCTTCCACCTCTATCAGTTGATAGATGGCATCGTAACGATACGTGGTTACATTGCCACGCGGATCGGTCATGCTCGTGCGGTTGTACATCGCATCGTAGCCGTAAGTGGTCCGATGACCTTCGGGGTCGGTTTCGGCGGTAAGCTTCAAGTTTGCGTCGTATTCGTATTGAGTCACGCCGCCCCGCCGGTCAACCATCTGCTTCAGATTGTCGTTGAGGTCGTAGGTAAAGGTGATGCTGTGGCCTTTGGGGTCGGTGATGCGAATGACGTTGTCGTTGCCATCATATTGGAAGCTGACCGTGTGGCCGTTGGCGTCGGTCATGCTCGTCTGGCGGCCCACCGCGTCGTACCCGTACTGAGTCTGATTAGGAATAGAGTCTGTGACTTTGATCAAGTTGCCTTGAGGGTTATAAGTAAAGACGGTGGGGTGTTGGTTGGGATCGATCAGCGTCAACATTTGACCATGTGAGTCATATGCCGCACTAATTCTTGTGCTATCGGGTCGGTTGATTTGGATCAAGTTGCCATCATCGTCGTAAATGAAGGTTGTGGTACGGGGAGTATCACCCGGCCCGCCCGGATCGGTGATGCTTGTGAGGTCGTTGATGGTGTTATAGGTATAAGTAGTGGTGTGACTTAACGGATCAATGAGAGTCAGTAGGTTGCCCCGGTCGTCGTAGGTGGATGCCCAGATGTGGCCGCGCTTGTCGGTGTAAGTAGTGACGTTGTAATCGTCGTCGTAGACAAATTTCTCTGTCTGGGGCAGGCCATCCTGAGTATCGGTCACACGGGAGAGATCGTCATGTTTATCAATGATTGGATTGCTCAGGTTATCGGTGAAGAGGGTCTGCCCATCCGTGTCATAATTGAAATGGTCGTGACTGCTGCCAGAATCAATCTGTTCGACGACCCGCCCCTCATTGTCATAAATGTTCTGCAGGTAGAGGATGCCTACGGGGTCAGTCAGTTTTGTCATGCGATGATCGGCGTACTCGAACTGATACACCCCCTGATTAGCATCTCTGACGCGGATCAAATCGCCATCGGCGTTGTATTCGTAACGAATCGTGCGTCCGGCGAGATCGGTGATAGAGGTGAGGTGATCCCCATCATAGGCCAGATCAAACACACGGCCTGCCGAGTCGATGATGTGCGTCACATGCCCATCGTCGTCGCGCTCAAAAGTGATCGTATTGCCGTGACGGTCGTTGACGGCCATCAGGAGGCCATAGTTGCCAAACACCTGAAAATGGTAGAGGACCTGACCCGGCGTCGTCAGCATAAAGTCGGGGCCGTTGCGCGTCAGAACATCAAAGACCCCATCCTGCCTTGGCGCGTAGCCGTCACCCGCCATCTCAAAGTAAACGCCGGAGCCGTCGGGGCGGCGAATGTCAATACTGCCATCGTTCGCCAGACGTAAGGACATATCGAGTATGGATGACCAGCCTTTGCCAAACGCCCACGTCCGATCTTCGAGGTCGAAGAGATCGTGGCTGTTGTAAGTCCGGTCGAGGCTGAAATCGAAGCCGCCCAGCCCCGGCACTTGTAGGTCGGTGAACTGCTGGATGTGGTTGCCAGTGGAGGTATTGACGGGGTCGCCGCGATAGCGCATCCAGTTTTGATTGCCCAGGTCCCGCAAGCGGGCGCGTTGCTCCGCGGTGAGGGGGACGAGGCCCTTAGCACAGTCATCATTTATTACGATCCCCAGAGTGTCAACAATAGCCTGGGTCACCCCGCTAGCGATGGCCCCCATCCCCGCCGCGTTGTCCATGATGGCCCGGTCGTCATAGTTATCCATGAAAGCCAACTCGGCATGAGTGAAGAGAGGCGTGACGACCGGCGCAACCTCGATCCCCGGATTGTCGGCCACATTTTTGACGCCGCGGGTGTTGGGAAGCAGGGCAAATTCGCTGACTCGCTTGTTCATTTGATCACCAAACGGTTTGTCGCCGGGCTTGTCAAGATTCACCCACTGCTCAGGCCCACTGCCAGTTATCGGGCTGTTCGCCATAGTATCTGTGAGAACATTGAATGCTAGCGTCACTCCCGCATTACTGCCGTTGACCATGTCTATCCGCATCTGGGGCGAAACGCTGTCATCCCCATTACGCGTCATTTCGACCTTCACGCCACACGTTGTTAATCGATCTTGCACTAATTGCGCGACCCGCAAGTTGTAAGTTTTTTCTTCGGCGGCGAATTCTGCTGGGGAAGTCACGATACCGCCCAGCTCGCTGCCGCCATGATCCGGATCAAGGACAACGAGGAGGGCTGGCGTAGTTGTAGTAATAGGGGCAGCGGCAAACAACAATCCCCCGGCGCTTGTTTGAGCCGCCACATTCACCACGGGCCAACCTAACAGCGTATACTGTCCATTGCGTTCAATAGTCGCCCGCGCCAGATTGTGGGCTGCGTCTATCACCGTTGGCATGGCTCTCCAAGCGTGCGTGGTCGGGTCTTGCCGGTAGAGGCGCAGACGGTTCTCCTGCACCCCGGCCACCGACTCTTGGGTGTAGCGAATGGTAACCCCTACTCTTGGCGTGGCTGTATAAACGGTCTGCTGGATACCAAGTTCGGGATTGTAGATTGTTTGGGTTGTAACTTGGGGCGGGAAGAAGACAATCGGCGCATTGTCGGCCTCCTTCTGCACAATCAAATCGAAGGTGCGCCCGGCCGCTCGCAAACTGGGCGGCAGGTTGCGGGGTCTCGTGTCAGTGTAATGGCCTATGGCCTGGGCTTCTACCGCGCCAGGGGCAAAGATAACCGTAACCTGACCATCGGGCGAAGTGACGATGCCGCCCATTGTAGGAGAGATTTTTCCATAGAAAATAGGGGGTGGGTTAGTTGGCTGAGGAGTGCTTGTGATGCTCTGCGGCGCATTGATGCTAGTCGACAGGCCTGCTGGTGTCTCAGCGAATTTAATCTCAGTCGGGCCAGGTGTCCGGACGTTTGCAATTGGTAAGTCTGATTGGAGAGTTGGCAGCAGGGTGGGAAGTTTGGTCGCTGACAAGATATCGGGCGTTGCGCCAATTGTTCCTGTTGGCGCGGCGGCGACTGCCGTTGCCGGAGCATCTTCCGTCGCCGGCACCAGCGAAACAGGCGGGTTGGTTGTAGGCGGTCCGCTTGGGGCGCGAGCAGGTTGCCTTACGATAGAGCCAGATAAGATATTGCTAAGGAGGATTGACAGAATGACGAGGCTGTTCGCTAGAACATTCACCAATTTGCGGGTTGTCGGTTTCATGCTATCCTCCCTTTTGGGGTACTAGCTTTAGTAAATTTGTTGACCTGTCATCCTTGATGCAGATCGCTGATGCTAAACGCGATTTAGCCTTGTTGTAAGTGCGAAGAAAGGCAAAGCCGAGGCCGCGCCCGGGAACGCTCAAATCGAGTTCCTGCCCGGCAAAGTTGCCGAAGACCACATTCACACCTGGTCCGACGAAGGTCGTCCAAGGGGCAGAAGGTGAGCCGTGGTGAAGGATATCGTGGTCGGTTGGTGTTGGAGGTGGGGCGGCAAGGGTGGGGAGAGGGAGTGGGGTGTAAACTTGGGCGGACAGATGCGTCGCATTCCCGATACTGGCCGAAGTAAAATCCGGACCACGGAGGGCGGCTTCAACTGATGGCGCTAGCCCTGCTGAAGAAACCAGCAGTGAGATAACGACCAGCAAAGAGATAGCAGTGAATGCAGGGTGTGAAGGCGACATGGCAGTCCTTCAATATGGCTTGCGGCTTGTGCCAGACCGTTTGCGCTAATACCGGCTGTGCCATGAAACCCTACACTTGCAGTTAGCGTCTAAATTGAGTGCTGGTGTTCCCCGATTAACCTTTTTACCCTTCTTGGTCAGATAAAGTAAATAGGCAATTTGGCACAAGTACATAGGCGAATGTACTGTTCGCATACAGTACATTGTCCTGCTTCTCAATTTCGCGATAAAGGGTAGCGACTCAGAAAAGCATACCCTACCCGCCATCACCGCCAGCGCCGGAAACGTCGGCGGGCCAGGCCAAAGGCCAGGGCGATGCGCCCCCACGTGATCAGGTCGGCAACTTGCTTGGCAACTAACATAGCCTACCTTCCAATCAAGCGACCTCTGCCAACAAACGTAATCTGGCTCTCCCGACTTTGCTGTGAAACCGAGGAGGCAGGCATCCCTAGATGCCG
>CAYSIV010000003.1:14463-49132 GCA_964431175.1 uncultured Anaerolineales bacterium | reverse complement strand
GCTTGTGGCTGGTTGCCTACTCTTGCGAGAGCCATTGAAGGTTGCCCCGTTCCGAGTGTCCATTTGATGCGGTGTTAGGGTGATACTTTACGCCGGGTATCTGACGAGTGGTGTCACGTACGCAGTGGCTACGTAACCTGATACCAATTCCCGTTTGGGCCAGCCCCCGACAGCTCCAATCGGGGGCTGGTTCTGCATGACGACGCCTCAATACACCTTCACTTACGTTACCCATAGTCACTTGCTTGGCACGTCGCGTCGTTCGGCTCGACGCTTATCGCCTTCTCTCCCTTGCACTCCAGCCCTGAGCGAAGCCGAAGGGTTGATAACCAGTCGCTTGCCGTAGGGAGATGCGGTCTCCTGACCACCTCAGGGGTTGGGGTTTCACCAACGTGGACACGCTTCGCGAGTTGTCAAAGACCATCTTGCTCTTTGCCGCTCATCCTCCTATACTTGCGTATAGTTTCGAGCGAACGGGTCGCACACACGGGTTGCAGGCGACGGGGCTGGGCGCGCCTGGTTTGAGCGAGTCGCTACTTTACCGCCCCGCGCCTAAACCTGGCCGTTAGGCCCTCGCGGTCAAGCGGCTAACAGTTTCTAAACGACAGGATACGTCTGAACGGCGCGATGAACGAAATCTTTCTGATCGGCGGATTGATCTTGCTCGGCATTGGACTAGGTATGCTCTATCGCCAAACCCAGGCACTGAGATGGGGAGGACTGAGTACACACTGGCCCACCACCCCAGGCACAATCCAGTCCGCCGGTATTCAACGCTACGCGGCTGAAGGCATCTCTTACGGCCTGAAAGTGGGCTACACCTACACAGTCGCAGATGTCCAATACCACTCCCAGCGGCTAGGGTTTGGGATTCAGCCTGAAATCTGGTGGCACGCGGCGGCGAGAGAAGACGTCTCGAAATATCCGATCGGTTCAACCGTCACAGTTCACTACAACCCCGACAACCCCAAGGTGGCAGTGTTGATAACCGGAGTATCGGCCAGCAACCGCCTTATCGGCTGGTTCTTCAGTCTAACGCCCATCGCTATGGGAGTGTTATCCGTTGGCATCTATTTCATACAGGCATAACTTCAGATGGACAAGCCATTCCGGGTCAGATGGTGCTCCACCAGATCGGGCCTAACAAGCGGTTCCAGCCGACGTTGCTCCGCTGCGCTTCGCAACGCGGCTGAACCGCAACGTTGGGCCAAACCTTCAAACACTTATCGTCGGCGTTTTTCCCTCAACGTTCCACCCTCCCGGCTCCCCCTCAATCCACATCTCATGCCACAGCGCAAAGTTGAGCAAGTACCAGGCCAGTTCGTCGCGCCGGTCAATCAACTTCTCCACCACCGGCCAGCGCAAGTAATCGGTTCGGGCGCCAAAGTCACTTCGCCTTCTCACTGGCATCGGCTTTCTCGTCGGGAGCCTCATCAGTCGGGCGGATCACTGACCCGGCTACAGAAACGACGAACTTGGCGTCTTCAATGGCTCGCAGGGCGTCAGCGCGATCGTACTCTTCCGTGGGGATGAAATCAATATCGCCGTAGAATGAAAACTCGCGCTCTTTCCTCAGCCATCGTGAAATCTCCATCAGACGCTCAATTTGCCCGCGCGCGGATTCGGGGAAACGCTCTCGATATTCATCCAGCGCCCCGCCGACATCGTGGAACTTGGGCGGCTCGATGCCAACCTGGCGCAACATCCCTTTCAGCGCCAGTTCCACAATTTCCTGCGCTTCACGCACAACATCGGAGAAGGCTTCGTCGCCGAGCAGAACGGCCAGAATTTTCAACCGCTTAAGGGCCTTGATTAGATAACTTTGCGCCAGCGAGATGTTCGTCATATTTCAAAAACCTCGCCAGGCTTATAGTCCGGCTTCAAATCCCAAAACCAGGCGTTGCCCTGCCAGATCCGGCGCGCGCCTAAACGATTTAACTGCTCTTTGAACCGGGCCAACGCTTCCCGCAGAAAATTATCCCGGTCGTGCAAAATGCGTGCATCCTCAGTCATATCCAGAAATAGCAGACTGCCTTGCCGAACTTCAGCCGGGGTTTTGAAGACAGGTGACAACTCGGCGGCAAGACCATCCGCCCGCGCTTCGGCCAAGCGGGGGGCCAGTTTTGCCTCGACGACGCGGAACTCGTCAACGCGTTTCAGCCGGCCATTTGGCAAAGCCTCAGCCACAATAAGCAAGTCTATGTCCGAGTCAGGGCGCGGCGTGCCCCGCCCTACCGAGCCAAAAACGGCCAACGAAACCAGCCGTTCGCCGTAATATTCAAGGCATGCCGTCAGCAGGTGCGCTAGCAGAGACTCAAATTGCGCTCTCATTGCGATAATTGTACACCTTTGTCCAATGCAGGCTCCCCCTCAATCCACATCTCGTGCCACAGGGCAAAGTTGAGCAAATACCACGCCAACTCGTCCCGCCGGTCAATCAACTTCTCCACCACCGGCCAGCGCAAGTAATCGGTTCGGGCGCAGAACTTTTGCAGAGTGTCCCGGCCAAACGCGCCAAGCGCCTCGGCCATCCAGTCGGTCACCGGCACGCGGAAGCCCTGCTTGGGCCGGTCAATGATCGTGTCCGGGATCAGGCCGCGCACCGCCTGCTTGAATAACTGCTTGGGTTGAACCGCCTGACCCACTTTGAGCCGTTGGGGGATGCTCATCGCCAGCCCTACAAACTCGTGATCAAGGTAGGGCACCCGGGCTTCAATCGAAGTCGCCATCGTCATCTTGTCCACCCGCATCAACAGCAGTTCGGGCAGACGCAGACGCAAATCTAAATAGCCCATCCAACTGAGATAATCGAGATGCGGACTGCGCTCCTCGAATCGTTTGCGGAACTTGCGGATGACGTCGTGCGAGGAGAGGCCGCCAACCGCGCGTCGAACCGACTCTGTAATCAACCCGTTCTTCCGCGCCTCACCGAACGCCTCCGCCCCGCCCCAGAACAACTCCTCGCCATCCGTCGCCCGCCGCACATATTCGTAACGCACCTCACTCAGCGCCGCGCCGCCGCCCGCCAGGGCTAATTGCTTCACCGGGCGGGGCAAGGCCGAGTACGCCTGCCAGGCGCCGCTGTGCAAACGCAAAATGTCCACCCAGTGGCGGTAGCCGCAAAACAGCTCGTCGCTCCCCTCGCCCACCTGAATCACGGTTGTGCCGGCCTCCTTCGCCAACTTGGAAACAAAATAGATCGGCACGCACACCGGGTCGGCAATGGGCTCGTCCTGGTGATAGACCAGCTTGGGCAAGAAGTCAAGAAAGTCCTGAAGGCCGATCTGCACTTCGTGGTGGTCGGTGGCAAAATGTTTGGCCGCCTGCCGCGCCCACTCGAACTCGTTGTAATCGGGCGCGTCTTTGTAGCCGATAGAAAACGTCTGCACCGGCCTGTCCATCTGGGCCGCCATCAACGCCGTGTTCACCGTCGAGTCCATCCCGCCCGACAGAAACACGCCGAATGGCACATCCGACACCATGCGCAATTTCACCGACTCGGCCAGCTTGGCCCGCAAACGTTCGGCCCACTCGCCCTCGGTAAGTTGCGGATCGTAGCAGGCGGCGTCGTACACGTCCCAATACTCTTCGACGCGAAACTCACCCGTGTCAGCTTTGAGCACGGCCCAATGGCCGGGCGGCAGTTTGTGGATGCCTTTGAACAGAGTGTCGGGTGCGGGCGGGGTGAGGAAAGTGAGGAAGTGATAGAAGGCCGCGAGATCCATTTCGCGTCTCACCGCCGGGTGGCGCAGAATGGCCTTGATCTCCGAGCCAAAGATGAACTGGCCGCCGACAAAGGTGTAATACAGCGGCTTCACCCCCAGCCGGTCGCGGGCCAAAAACAACTCGCGCTTGTGCTCGTCCCACAAGGCAAGGCCAAACATGCCGCGCAATCGGTGCAGGCAATCGTGGCCGTATTCTTCGTAAAGGTGGACGATGACTTCAGTATCGGACTGCGAACGAAAGACATGGCCGCGCGCTTTGAGCGGCTCAAAGTGTTCGGCGTAGGTGTACGTTTCGCCGTTGTAGGCAATCCACACTGATCCGTTGCTTCGACTTCGCTCAGCACAAGCCTCATTGCTCATCGGCTGGTGGCCGGCCGGGCTGAGGTC
Source organism: uncultured Anaerolineales bacterium (assembly GCA_964431175.1). Classification (GTDB taxonomy): domain Bacteria; phylum Chloroflexota; class Anaerolineae; order Anaerolineales; family VGOW01; genus VGOW01. The sequence goes on along the minus strand of CAYSIV010000003.1, from coordinate 45,020 downwards.
AATGATCGCCAGCCGCCGGTTGGCCAGCCCCACACAACCATCAGTTGAGACCCAACTGCCGGCGTCGTCTGGCCCGCGATGGGCAATGGTGTCGCGCATCTTGTCGAGCAAGGCCGCGTCCACGCGCGGGCCGTCGCCAATGGTTACTATTCCGCAAATGCCACACATAATTGTATCCTCAATGCTATAATCTTCTCTGGAGAAGCAATGCCTATGTTGACCACAACGCCTCCTCTGACTTCGCTCCCCGCCGAACAATCGTGGCCGCCTCAAGGCCAATGGACTTACGAGGACTACCTTCGCCTGCCGGACGACGGCAAACGCTGCGAGATCATCGAAGGAGTTTTATACGTAGCTAACGCACCCTCTTACGAACATCAGTTTGCCGTATCTCGTCTCGTCAAGCAATTAGCAACCTTCGTGGACGAACCCGCTTTGGGCGGCGTCATCGCCGCCCCGTTTGAAGTTCACTTGCCCGGCATTGCCAAGCCTGTTCAGCCCGATGTTCTGTTCATCGCCGCTCAGCGCCAGCCTGCTTCCGATGCCCAAATTTTTGAGGGCGCGCCCGATCTGGTGGTGGAAGTGATCTCGCCCGGCAGTTTGCGCCTCGATCAGCACATCAAATTCGGCGCTTACGAGCAAGCCAAAGTCCGCGAATACTGGCTAGTGGATCCCAAGACCCGGTCGGTAGAAGTGTACACGCTTCCGGCTGATGGCGTCGAGTACGCCCTGCTCGGTCAGTTTGGCAACGGCGAGCGTTTGAAGTCGGCCGCCCTGGCCGGGCTGGAACTGGCAGTGGACAGCTTGTTTACCCTACCCGCTTGATCGCGCACTCGCGATAGATACTCTCCCACTGTTCTGCGATTGCCTCCCAACTGAAGTTTTCCAGAACGTAGTCGCGCCGCTGTTCAGCACGGTGGGCGTCTTTTGGATTGTTCAGGGCGCGCCCAAGCTCATCCTTCAAACCAGCTACATCCCCAAATTTTACAACCGCGCCGAGGTCGTTCTGCTGAATCGAGTCGGCCAGGCCGCACCGATCGGTCGTGATGACGCTTGCCCCGCAGGCCAGCGCCTCCAGCAAGGTGATGCCCTGAATTTCGTATATTGAAGGCAGAACGTAAACATCGGCGGCCTGATAGGCCTCTATTTTAGCCGTCCCGTCCAAGTATCCAGTGAATCGAACCGAGTCGGCCAAACCTAGCGACTCGATCTGCCGCTTCACTTCCGGCAGGTAGCCGTCATCTGGCCCGGCGATGACAAGCATGGCTTGAGGCAGTTGGCGGCGAACTTGAGCAAAGGCCGACACTAAAAAATCCACGCCTTTGATTTGGTTGATGCGCGCCAGAAAGAGGATGATGGGCGAACTTGGCGAAATGTTGTGCCGGGCGCGAAAGGCTATCGAGTCGGCGGGCGGCAGGTTTTGAAAATCGCCCGCCTGAATACCATTCGGCGCAATGAAGAGTCGTTCACGTTTGCCACCCGCTTCGATAAATTGATCGGCCTCCATGATATTGAGGGCGTGCAGGCGACAGGCGCCAGCCAGCAGTGGCCTGCCCGCCCACGAGTCATAAATTCGTTTGAGAGCAAATCGGCCCGTGAGGAGTGGCACGCTGCCCTGAGCCGTGAGGATAAATGGCTTGGCCGCCCGTTTAATCGCGGGTCGGGCGATTGCATTTTGCAATGAGCGATATTCGTGCAGGTGGACGACATCGGCCCGGCGCAATTCCTCTTCCAGTTTCCAACCAAAGGTGAACGGCATAAACAGCCGCGACCAAGCGAGGCGGTTGCTCAGGTTTAGGGCACGGTGAATTTCCACGCCCTCAACCACTTCAAAAGCGGGCTTGGCCCGGCGGCGGGCGTCGAGGGCATCGGTGGTGCAGGCCACCACTTGGTGGCCTTTGCGAGCCACGGCCCGCGCCAGTTCCCAGGCGGCGCGACAAGTGCCGCCATAGGCCCAAGCCGGATAGAAGTAAGGGATGACGTACAAGAGGCGCATAAGGCAAGCAGAAAGGAAATGGGGGGAAAGAGAGAAATCAGCAATTCAGTTGTTGGAGAAGAGATTCAAAATCGCCGGTGAGTTTGTCCCAATCGCAGTGGGCTTCGACAAAGGCGCGGGCCTGTGCGCCGAGCGTTTGGCGATAGACAGGATCAAGCAACTGTTTCAGAGTCGGCAACAGCTGAGAGTCGGCCACATAGAGCACGCCGTTGCCGGGCGGCGTGTCCTGCATTACCGCCGGCAGGGGCGAGGCCAGCACCGGTCGGCCAGCGGCCATGTATTCGTATAACTTGATTGGCACAATGTGGCGGGTGATGGGCTTGACGTCAAAGTAGAGGGTGCATACGTCGGCCAGGGCCATGAATTGCGGGGCGAGGTCGTAAGGTTGCGGCCCGGTGAAAATGACGCGCTCGCCCAAGTTCAACTCAGCGCGCAGAGTTTTCAATCGGGCTTCGGCTTCGCCCGCGCCGACGATGAGTAGTTTGACGTTGGAGGGCAAGTCGGGCAGACAGCGCATTAGCGCGTCTACGCCAGCGTGTTCGTAAAGCCAGCCGATGAACAACAGCGCCACGTCGTCGACGGCCAATCCCCACTTTGCGCGAAGTGTTGCCGCTTCGAGATCAGGACGGAAGCGTCCCAAATCCACTCCAGAGCGAATCATGCTGGCGCGTTCGGGCGGCGCGCCCAACTTGAGCCCATACTCGCGCAGGCCCTCGTTGATGTAGAGCGTGCGATTGGCAGTGCGAAGCAGGCCGCGCTCAAAAGCCAGAGCCAGGGGCCGGGCCGCCGCCAGCGGCGCGAGTGTGTGCAAAGCGTCAATGACATGAAAGAGAAACGGGAGTTTGAACTGTCGGGCGGCGATCAAAGCCGGCAAGCCGGTAGAAAGAGCGTAATCTATAATCACGTCGAAACGATGGGTGCGGCAGAGGCGGACAAGTTCAAAGTAAAAAGTGAAAAGTGAGAGAGGCCGAGCTAGAAGAGGCAGACGCAGGGTGGCTGGACGGATGACGGTGACGCCGGGTGAGGCGATGGGCGTGCGCCGGATATTAGCCCATTCCCGTCTCGGGGCAACGAGGGCGGCCCACGGCCAGGGCGTATACAAAATTTCAAAGTCGAGCACCGTGACTGAATGACCGCGCGCCGCCAGCCGCTCGAACAGGTGATGTTGCTGATGCGGCCCACGCTTCAGCCAGTCGGTCTCTTGAGTGACAAGTAGCCGCACTACTTCACCACCCGGTAGACGACAAGATTGCCGTTACTTGAGATGAAGACTTGCTCGAACTGGGCCGGGTCAGCCAAAGCGGCAAACAGACTACTGAAGGGCCACAGGCGAGGGTAAATGGTATATTGGGCCGTCGCTCTCACTACCATATAATCAGACTCTCTGGCCGCCGCCGCTGTCTGTGGGTAGCTTTCGGTGTACGGGCGATCCATGAAGTAGTACAGCAAGCGTCCGTCCATCACGATCACCTCGGCAGGCGGCTCAATGTGATCGCGCAGAAACGCCACCGTCTCAGCCAGATCAGGTTTGGCGTAGGCCAGCCGTTGCTCGTTCGTCTTCGACGGGTTGACAAGCCAGTGGTACACACCACCCAGCCGCTCCGCCGCGCCGAGGGCGCACACGGCGGCCACACCGACGATCAACGCCCAGCGAAGCGCGGGGCGATTGATCTCAATCTTCAGTTTCGATAACTCTACTCCAACCAGCACGGCAAAGAAGGGAAGCACGGTGAGCAGAAATCGCGTATCGTAGGCAAAGTATAGAAACCAGAGAATGAAATATGGGATGCTCCAAACGAGAAGCCAGACGTAACCGGTTGGCGCGTTTCGGCGGAGCAAGCGGACAAGAATCGCCACGAACGCGAGCGCATACAACGGCCCCGTGATGTAACCGAAGTCAGGCAAGTAACTGAGGAACGGCACGAGATTGGCCCAGCTTGGCCCAGCCAGGCCCTCGTAAAACTGGCCGGGGCCGGGTACGGCATTTTGCCAACCGTCGTAAACCGCGTTGCGAACATACCACCACCCGCCACAAGCAAATGCAAATGCTAAGGCAACGATGCCCGCAAGAACAGCCCGCCACGCGCCGCGCCGATCCGCTTTGAGCCAATCGCGAACCAGAGCAAACGCAAACACCAGGCCCAACGCCAGCAAAGCAACAAAATCAGATTGCTTCGCCCACATGCCAAGCCCGGCCAACGCTCCAGCCAGCGCCGCCCAGCGCAAGCGCTTTTTTTCTAGCCACATGTCAGCGGCGTAAGCTGAGAGCACCAGGTAGAGTGCGGCGGGAATATCCACATAGCCAACGGCCCACCAATTGACGAACAGCGGCGTAGCCGCAAGCGTCACCGCCGCCAGCCACCCGGCTCGGCTATTGCCACCCCACCGCGTTGCCAGCGCAAATGTCGCCAGCAGTGTCATCAACGCGCACAGCACAGGAGTCAGTTTGGCAAGCTGATCAAAAATCGCGCCGCTGGCAAAAAACGTGAACGCGTAAGCCAGCGACATCAACATCGGGTAGCCGCGTGTGCCGGGTTGCAGAGATTGATCGAGCCAGATGCGCTTGGCAAAAAAAGCGTAGCGAATGATTTCGTCTTCGCCGATGAAGGGGTAGTAGGTGGCGAAGGCCAGAATAACGAAAAACACTCCGGCCAGACTCAAGATTGTCCAGTGACGAAGCGAGCCGGAACGGAGAGACTGCCAGACATCGCCGACCAGGGGCAATTTCAGAGCCAGGCCGCTTCGGAGCAAGGGGAGGCCGCCAACAACAGTGGCGGCGGCCACTAAGCCCCAGGCCGTGATCGTGTTGAGCCACTGCCCCGGCAGAAGTCCGATGATCGCCATGAGCAATGTGATCCCGCCGATGCTCAAGCCGTAAGCCAGCGGCCAGCGAATCGTTCCGAGTGCAAGCCCGCGCAACCACGGCCACAACCAGAAAGACGCGGCGAGGAGCGCAGCGGCTCCGATGATGCTCGCCAGCCGCGGGTCCAACACGATCAACCCAGCCGACCCCGCCCCGAGACACGCTGGCAACGCAAGGTCGCACTCGCGTAGCTGTGGTTGCAACATCACTCTAAGGAGGAAGAGAGAGAGACTGGCTAGGAGAAGGAGGAGGGCAAGCATTCAAACTCAGTTATCAGTCGTCAGCAGTCAGAGCGAGTTGCTTTCCGACTCCTGACTCTGAATTCTACGGCGCAAACGGCTCGGCGGTAAGGCGATAGACAATGATCGGTTCGCTGCTTAAGGGGCGATAGAAACGCGCCAGTTCGTGAGGGTTAATAGTCAGCCCGCTGAAGTCGGCGATGTTACGGCTAGTGTCCACGATGAGGTAGACAGGTCGCCCGCTGGCGACAACGTCAATCACCCTCGGCGCGATGGCATCCCACAATATATAGATTTCGCTATTCGCCCCGTGCGGCCAGTAAAGCCAGGCGATGACTCGTGTGGAAAGATGAGCCGCATACACCACCGGCTGAGAGTCACGAACGATCCGATCTGCCGTGAACGTGGCGGCCTCACGGATGCCGTAACCGGACGACGAGCTGGCGACATGCTGGAAACGATCGATCTCGGCCAACGGAAGCGCGGTGGGATCGCGGTAGGCTTGTGATGCAAAAGCAGCGAACGGCAGAGCAACCACGAGAAACACAACAACGACGAGAGGCCGGCGAAACCACCGAGCGGCAAACAACCCCAGCACAAACTTCACTGCCTCTGCCGCCAGCAGGCTGACGAACGCCAGCGCAGGCAGGTAATAGCGTGGGAATGCTCTGGCAGGGAGGGCAATGTAACTCAAACCGAGCAAACATCCGGCCAGCGCTATCCATCCTAACGGCGACCGCCGAGCCACGACGATCCCACATCCGAGCAACGCCAATCCAACTGAGACATCCCTATAAGCAAAAGCCCAATCCGCAAAATCGGTTGTGTTGCGGGCAACGGCTTCGATCCAATTAGTGTGGCCTGCCGCTTCAGCGCGCAGCGTAATTTCGCCGAAGATGTCGTAACGTAGAGCCGCCGGAGCGAGAATGATCGCCAACGCCGCCACAGCCCCAACATAGGGCAACCACAGTCGGCGGAGTTGACGCCATTTCGTCAACGCAACCACGATCACTGGCATCGCCATCAACGGCGCTGCGCTCAACTTCGCCAAAGGCAGCGCCGCGAGGCAGATCGCCAACCCAATTGTTCGCTTCAGCGAAGGCCGGGCGGCGTATCGAGTAGCAACCCACCCCACTGTCACTGCAAGCGCGGCGACGAGCGGATCAGCCACCGCCGTGCGTTCATGGAAAAACGTCCACGGTGTGACGGCGTAGAACATCGCCGCCCACAAGCCGGTGTTTCCGTCACCCCAGCGGCGAGCCAATGCCCACAGGCCGGACATCGTCACCACGCTTAACAGCGCACTGCCGAGGCGCCCAACCCACAACGGGTTTTGAAACGGCATAAGCAGTGCCAGATAAAAAATCTCCAGCGGTTTGGCCGTGCTGAACGGGTAGATGACTCGTCCCTGCCACACTTCCGCCGCCCAAAGCAGATGATTGCCCTCGTCCACGAAACCCGGCAGCTGCAACAGCGCGTGAAGGCGGAGAGCGAACGAGGTGAGGAGCAGGGCCAGCAACAACCACTGGCGATTTCGAATTGCGGGTTGGGGATTGTGGATGAGCATGCTCAACCTCAAATCGGAATACAGCAGAGCCTCACGCGTGCATTTGAATGTCGAGCAGGCTGAGGAACAACGAACTGAATATGATCTGGAAGCCACTCACGAAGAGGGTGAGAGCCAACAAGCCACTGCGAAGTTCGTTGATGTTGGCAAAGTTGTGCCGCGCCCAGACGAGAATGATATAAATTCCGATCCCCAGCCCAATTGCCACTAATATCAGCCCGACGAGCAGGCCGCGCTCGAGCGTGACGTGACACTGAAACCAGTCAATCATCGCATCGCGGCGATCGAGGCCGCGCGCCACGAGGTAACTTTTGCCCTGCAGTCCCAGCAACAACGCCTGCAAGCCCAACAGCGCCAGCGCGCTGCCGATGATCATGTAATGGAAGTCGAAAAAGAACTTGCCAAACGTAAGCGGGCCTGGGGCAAGAACAACGAGCGGCAGCCATCCCTGAATCATCATCATTACACCCGGCAGGATGAAGAGCGCAGTGGGCGAGCGCAAAAGCAGGTAGCGCAAATGCCGCCAGCCATCGCGCCACGTATTCAGTTTGCTTTCGCCCTCGCGCGGATGATAAGTGATGGGCACTTCGGCGATCTTCAATTGCGCCTGAGCCGCGCTTATGATCATCTCGCTGGCGTATTCCATGCCGGTCGTTCGCAGATTCAGCCGGTCGTAAGCCTCGCGGGTGAAGGCGCGCATCCCGGTGTGGGCGTCGCTCACATTCAGCCCAAAGAGAAGGTTGAGCAGGCCGGTGAGGACAGGGTTGCCCACATACCGGTGAAGCCACGGCATCGCGCCGGGTAGAATCCGGCCGCGTAGCCGCGAAGCCAGCACCATATCATACCCCTCGCGCACTTTGGCAACCAGCCCCGGTGTCTCACCGAGATCGTAGGTGTCGTCGCTGTCGGCCATCACAATGATCGGCGCGCAGGCCTCAGCGATGCCGTGAATATATGCGCTGCCGTAGCCGCGGCGCTTGGCATTCACTACCCGCGCCCCGGCCTTCGCCGCGATCTCCTGTGAGCCGTCGGTCGAACCATTGTCGCTCACCACTACCTCGCCGCGCAAGCCGCTGGCCTCAAACGCGCACACGGCCTTTTCCACACACCGCCCTACCGTTGCCGCTTCGTTGAGGCAGGGCAGCACCACCGAGACCTCGAGTTGATCGCTCGTCATTTGAACTTCACCGCGTAGATCGAGTACCCCTTATGACCCGTATTGAACAGTTGAGTAAACATCGCCGGGTCGTCGAGCGACTGATTGATCTCCACTGCCGATTGGCCGAGCGCGGCAAGTACATCATCGCCCCATATAGCCGTGATATAGGCATCGTACCCGCGCAGATCGTTCAATCGGGTCGGGTAGCCTACCGTCAATTCGTAATCGTAGAGCCAGTAGGCCAGTGAGCCGTCCATCACGTACAGCCGCGCGCTCGGCGCAAAATTCTCGCGCACGTATTTCGACGTCAGCCACGAGTCCTTCGCCAGCCGCGTCAGTTTTGTGTCGTCGCTCCGCGTCGGGTCGGTAACGAGAAAATACACCGCGCCCATCCGCCAGCGGATGCTGTTGCCCACCAGCGCCGCCGAGGCAAGCACAGCAATCACAGCCAGCGCCAATTTAAATCGCGAACTTTGCAACACACCGACTCTCGCAAACGCACTCAATATGATCCGATCGAACACGAACCCAGCCACGGCGGCGTACATCGGCAGAGAGGTGAAAAGGTAGCGGGCCTGATACGTGAATCCCCACCACCAGATCAGGTGATATGGTATCACGAAGGCTGCCCAAAGCAGAACGGCGCGGCGCGTATCTCCGGCGCATTCCATCGACTCGGAGAGACGCGGCCACACGAACGCCGCCGCCCACAACAGTATCCCCGCCAGCGTGGTCACGGCAAACGGCACACCCCATTCCCCGCGCCGATACCAGAACGCGATCAGTGCATCGAGCGAGTGATCGACGAACAGCGCATCGTAGGTGCTGGGGGCCGGAAACACCGCGCCTGAACCGGCCAGCAGATAACTACGCAGAAACCACGGCGCGGCGATGAGGGCGAGCAACGCCAGCGCCAGTGCGCCCAGCCCGATCTCGCGGCGCGTGCGCCCGAACGAAAACGGCCACGGCCAGAATCGCAACAGCGGCACAACTGCCAGCGCGGGAATGATCACGAGGCTCGAATGCTTGACCCACAGCGCCAGCCCGCCGAAGACACCTGCAAGAACTGCGTACCGCGCTTCGCCATGCTTCAGCCACAGCCACGCCATCGCAAACGTCAGGCCGTGATAAAAGCCGTCGGGGATGTCAATGTAACCGGAGGTGGACCAGTTCACAAAGACGGACGCGCTCAGGGTGAGCACCACGGCGGCCCACGCAGCGCGGTTCGAGAACAGCAGGCGCGTCACGGCCCACACCGTTCCAATCATGCCTATCACCAACACCGCGCCGAACGCTCCGGCAAAGTGATCGTTAACCGATCCCGCTGCCATAAACCCGAACGCATACAACATCTGCACGCTGAGCGGGTAACCGATAAGCGAATCGGGAATGTGCGCTTGCGTGAACAACGCGCGCGCGCTGGGCGCATAGCGCACGAGCACATCGGTAGTGTAGAAAGGGTATGAGATGAGATTAACGGCGATGGCGAAGAGTGCGCCCGTCGCAATCACCGCTAGCCAGGCGGGAACCGACTTCGCGCTCAACCGCCAGTGTGGATCGAACCAGAATTCCCCGCGACGCGCCTCAATCCAATCTTCGATCTCATCCCGTCCGGCCCAGACAGACACGCCGAGTCCGATCCACGGAATGGGCAGCACCACCCACGCCATCAGCCAGGCGCCAGGCAGAAGGCCGAACCACATCATCGCCAGCGAAAGCAACCCGAGGCTGAGACCGAGGCCGGAGAAAAAGGCCAGTGGCTCGTAACACGCCGAGCCGCGCAGCATGCGGCGTGCGAGCGGCCACAGCCACATGCACGCGGCAACTACGGTTGGGATGCCGAGCAGAATCATCCAAAGACCAGAATGCAATTGGCGCGCAGCGCAGACTCAATCGCCGGGCGAGTTGCGTTAAGTTCGTCCATCACCACGTCGTGCTTGATGAGGATCGCGAGCGCGTCGGCGCCGGCGCAAGCCTGGTCCAGCGTGCCAGGCCAGCGCATCTTCTCCACAAGCGGATCGTAGTGGTCAATGTGGTAACCATCCTGGCGTAACAGGCGCACGATTTCTATAGCCGGGCTTTCGCGGATGTCTTCAGTGTTAGCTTTGTAGGCGGCGCCGATGGCGACGATCTTCGGGCTGGCAATGTCGCGCACGGCTTGGCGAATCTTGCCTGCCACCTTGCTCGGCATTTCGTCGTTGATGATGCGTGAGGTGAAGATCAGGCGCGAGTTCTCCGGGTCAACTTCTTTGATGAACCAAGGGTCGAGTGGGATGCAGTGGCCGCCGACGCCGATGCCGGGCTTGAGAATTTTGACCCGGGGGTGCTTGTTCGCCAGTTCAATCGCCTCCAGCGGCTCAATGCCCAGATTCTCGGCCACCGCCGCAAATTCATTGGCCAGAGCAATATTCACATCCCGGTAAGTGTTTTCCATGAGCTTACACAACTCGGCGGTGACATCGTCGGTTTGATACAAGTTGCCTTTGACGAATGAGGCGTAAATGGTGCTGGCCAGATCGCGCGACTTTTGATCTGCCGCGCCAATGATACGGTCGTTGTGAACAATTTCGTAGAACACATCGCCCGGCAGGATGCGTTCCGGGCAGTGGGCGAGATACAAGTTTTCGCCGACTTTCAGCCCGCTCTTTTCGAGAATCGGAGTCATGAAATCGCGGCAGGTGAGCGGCGGCACTGTAGATTCGAGGATGATCAGGTTGCCAGGTTTGAGATAAGGCACAATCGACTCGGTGGCTTCGCGCACATATTTCATCTCGGCCACTTTTTTGCGATGGTCAACAGGTGTTGGCACGGCAATGAGGAACGAGTCGGCCTCGGCAGGTTTGGTTTGGGCGCGCAGGTTGGCTCGCACCTCCGGCTCGTTCATGATCGCCTGCAATTCGTCTTCCTTGATGTGCAGGACGCCTTCGTTGATGGCCCGCACAATGTTCTCGTTGATGTCCACGCCGATGACGGCGTGGCCGGCGCGAGCCAACAGCAGAGCGGCCGGCAGGCCCACGTAGCCTGTGCCGATGACGACGATGGTTTGCTTTTTCTCAGCCACGTTTGTAAATCTCTTTCTGCCACTCGATGGTACGCGGGATACCGACTGACAGCGGAACCGTCGCCACGTGCCCCAGCTCGCGGACAGCCTTGGCTGTCGTCGTCTTTTTGTCGCGGGTATTGTGAGCCTCCAACGGTGTGTACTTCACCAGCCGATCATCCTTGCCCAGGTAATTCAGAATCATATCAGACAAGGCTTTGATATCGTGATACTCGTCTCCAGCGATGTTGTAGACCTCGCCCGGTTGGAAACGCTCATTGATATTGGCCAAGGTGCGCACGGTGTCGTCAATATAGGATGAAGTGCGGTGATGATCGAGATAAACGGTGTAGGGCAGGTCGTGTAGGGCGCGATAGATGAATTGGCAGACAACACTGCGATACTCGGAGTATGGCTCGCCGGGGCCGTAGGTGTTGAACAGCCGCACCCGCACCGTCTCGGCGCCAAAGCGGTCGGCCGAGTTCATAATCTGCATTTCGTTTACCCATTTGGAGATGGCGTAATCGTTCATCTGCTGGATGGGGCGCTCCATCATCACTTCTTCGCTCATCAGTCCGCTCCAGTCGCCGTATACTTCGGAACTGCTGGTGAAGATCATGCGGAATTTGCGCTCTTCCTGAAAGCGCAAAATGTTCTTAGTGCCAATGGCGTTGGACTGCCAGACTTTCTCGTAGTAGTCTTCGCCGTTCCAGCGGCCAAATTCGGCGGCGAGATGGTAGACAAACTCGAAGTCCACCTGGTCGAAGGCACGCTTGACCTGGCGGTAGTCGCCTACATCACAGCGGATGTAGTTGGGGCCTTCGGCGTGGGGCAGGTCACAGACCCACACGTCGTGGCCTCGCCTCCGAAGTTCGCGCGCCAGCGGCGCGCCCACTGCGCCCAGGCCGCCCGTCACAAGTATCTTCATGATTAAGTGTTGCCTTTCTTACAAAGGTTCCTCTAGTTCCCCAAGCGAGAAGGCGAGGGGTTGATTTTTGATCGCAATTCCGAAGCCGCAAACGACACTGTCCATATCGCCGCCGGGATGCTCAACGAGAGCGCCGGGAGGGAGAAGCGAATTGGGTCTATTGCAAAGACGTAAGTGACGATGTGCAAGCCCAGACTCGCCACTGGTACGCCGAACATCACCAGCGCCGCAAAGCTCCCGCGCTGCCGCCAGCACTGAGCGACGACATAGACGAAAATCACAACGGCCAGGCATCCAACCAGGGCTAAAACCCATTGCCGGCGCGCCACGAATATCAGATTGTCGATGAAGAACTGCGGCGAAAACTGCATACTACGCCAATCAAAAATAAAGCTGCCGTCGGGGCGGAAGCCGATCCAGCCACTCACGTACGGCATGTTCAACACGTGGCCGACGACTGTGGCGTTGTACCAGAATTGCGGCGAAAAACCGACGAGGAAGCCGGCACACACCAGCGCCAGCCCGCGCCACTGCCGATTCCACAGCAAAGCTATCCAGATCATTCCCGACATCGCCAGAGTCTGAAACCGTAAGCTTGCCGCCAGGCCCAGCGACAGTCCGCCCAACCCAAAAAGAATTTCTCGTTGCCAATGCCGATTCTTCTGACTGGCGGCCTGAACACCCAGAACCACCAACAGAATGCCGAGCATCGCCGTAAATAGCGAGGGAGGGTCTGTCAAGGCCTTCATCCACAACTGGAGCGACACATAAACGTCGCGCAGGGTCTCGGCTTCGCGGTGAAATCCGAGGGCCAGCCATAGTCCGTAAGGCGAAAGCGTCCAAAGGGCCGCCGCCGTCAGCGCCTGCCATCGGCTTCGCGTCAATCCATAAGTGAGTTGAGCCATCACCCATACACTCAGCGCGGCCAACACAAAGCCGTTCAGAATGACCAGCCAGGGCAGAATGTCGCGAAAATCATCGGCCTGCGTGAGCTTGATCACCCCGGCCATGAGCAGTGACAGCCCGATGCTGACGGATTTGTTCAACGGTTCACCGGCCACAAATGATTGGGCGATTTGGAAGTATAACGCCTGATCGCCACCCGTGCGCCAGTACCAGCCGTCGTGCGACGGCAAGCGGGGAACATCGTTTAGCAACAGCCAACTCATCGCCAGCCGCAACAACATCAGCCCCGCCACGCCGCCGCTCCACAACCAACGGGCCTGAGTCGAAATGGAAGATTGTTTTGCATCGCTCGCAGGTAACTCAAGCGATGAAGTTCGAGTAGCCACTCAGATCAACTCCAAAATATGTTTCGCTCGCGCGGCCCAGGTGTAACGTCCAGCCGTCTGGCGCGCATTGGCGGCCAAACGCTCAGCCAACGCTGGCTCGCGCAAAATCCGCTCAATTGATGGTCGCAGTTCAGCTGCATCATCAGCCGCCGACAGCAGAGCGTTCCTCTCATGAGTCAGCACGGAGCGCAACACCGGCAAATCGCTGGACACGATCGGGCGGCCAGCGGCCAGGTATTCAAACAGCTTCATCGGCGAAATCCATTCGGCGATGTCTTCGCCGCTCGGCGTCATCACCCGTTTGCCATAAGGCATCGCCAACACGTCGGCGGCAAACAAGTAGAGCGGCACACGCGCCGGCGGCTGGTAGCCTTCAAAACGGACACGGGTTGCTCCAAGAGACTTCGACCGTTCGCGCCAGGCGGCAATTTCCTCCAGCGAACGCCCGCCCACGATCAACAGATTCACGGGCAGGCCGGACACTGCCGTGAAGAGCGACTCCAGCCCTCGCCCTTCGTACAACCCGCCAAGGTATACCACCCACGGCCCCGACTCCAATCCCAACTGCGCCCGCGCCTGAGCAGTTGTCAACGGCGGGTTGAACCGGCTCATGTCCACTGCATCGGGAGCGGCGTGAGTGACCAGCCCGTAATCACGCCGGTAAATTTCCTGCAACGGCTCGGAAATAGTAAACAGCCGCCCACGCGGATGACGGCCCACCCATTTCAACATGACTCGCTCGCGCAACGTCGCCGGGCGGCCATGCACTTCCACTGCCGCCTTTGCGCCGCGCGCCAGAGCCAGCACTGGCGCTGTTAGATCGCGAATGCGCGAATAGCAGATCCAATCTGAGCCTTGTTCGGCGAAGACGGCTTGGGCTTGAAGCAAGTCGGTGGGGCGCGGCCAGCGAGGCAATGGTCGCGCCTCAAAACTGAAACTTCGCGGCAGGCCGTAATGCGCAAACACATCTGCGTTTGCTAGTGTTGCCTCCCGGCGCGCAACCAATTTTACCAGAGCGCCAACCTCGGCAAATGCGGCGCACATTTGCATCACCTGCACCGACGACGCTTTCGGCGCCGGAAAGGTGGCGGTGGTGATGTACGTCAGACGCGGGCCGTTTTCCATGCGTCGTAAACCTGGGCCGCCCACAGCGCCGCCCCGCCCAACCTGGCTCCGTTGCGAGTCTCCGCCTTTTGCCAGTTCAACATCGGTGACGAGAATCCTTTTTTGCGGCGGCTGAGGATCGGCTCGGGCAAGATGCCGGCCAACGCTTCGCGAAAGATGGCTTTGCGGAAACGAAATTCGGATGGCAGGGACGCCGTCAACTCCACCCACTCGTGATCCAGCAAAGGAACGCGGACCTCAAGGGAAGCCGCCATGCTGGCCCGATCCACTTTGGTAAGAATATCGTCCGGCAAATAAGTCTTGAGGTCAACGTATTGCAGTCGCGAGAGCGGATCAAGATCGTCACGCCAGTAACGGCGCAAATGCCAGTAGTCGTCGTAGCCGCGAAACTCGCGAGCCAAGTCAGGCAGGAGTTTGGGCTTTTGGTAAGTTTTGATCGAGCTAATGATTGCGCCGTAACGGTCTACGCCGTCTTTGCCGCGCACGTCAAGGTTGGCAAGGTTGATAACGGCCTGCATCTTGGGCAGGCCGGCCAGCGGCTTGAACAGATTCAACGCCACATCGTCGAATATCAATTTTCTCAGCGCCGGACTGCCGCGATCCTGGGCCGCCAACTCCAGCCAGCGCCAGTATTTGAAATATCCGGCCAGCGTTTCATCGCCGCCGTCACCGGCTAACACTACTTTCACATGCTCGGCGGCCAATTGCGAGACGACCAGCGTTGGCAACCCCGAAGTTTCGGCGAACGGCTCGTCGAACAGAGTTACCATCTGCGTCAGCGCTTCGGCCAGGTTTCCTTGTGAGACGATGCGAGTACGGTGCACAGTGCCAAACGCTTCCGCGGCTATCTGAGCATATTCCAACTCCGAATGTTCGGGCACGTCAAAGCCGATCGAAAACGATTGGAAAGGCAACCCGCCCGCCCCGTTCAAGGCGGAGGGTGGTTGCCCTTTTACCGCCGCCGCCGTCACCGCCGTCGAGTCCAGCCCGCCGGAGAGCAGGATGCCCACCGGCACATCGGCGATGAGGTGGACTTTCGTCGTCTCAAACAGTTTTTCGCGCACGGCCTCGGCGGCTTCGGGCCGGGTCAGAGTCGAAACGCCCCAGCCTGTCACATCCCAGTATTCTATTATTTCCGGCTCATGGCCGTTGAACTTGAGAAAGTGGGCCGGCGGCAGTTTGCGGATGAACTTGTAGACCGTCTTGGGCGTAGGAATGTAGAGGTAGGTGAAGTAGTCCCACAATGCCGAGTGATCCAGATCGGTTCTCAGGTATGGCAGGGTAAGCAGTGATTTGAGCTCACTGGCGAAGGCGAATCGTTCACCATCCCAGTAGTAGTGCAGAGGCTTGATGCCAAGCCGGTCGCGGGCGATGAAAAGGCTCTGGTTGGTTTCGTTCCAGATGGCAAAAGCAAACATACCCCGCAAGCGCTGAAGCAAGCGTTCGCCCCATTCTTCGTAGCCGTGCAGAATCACTTCGGTGTCAGATGCCGAGCGGAACTCGTGCCCGGCGCGAACCAATTCCTTGCGCAAAGCCGGGTAGTTGTAGATTTCGCCGTTGAAGACGATCCACAAACTGCCATCCTCATTACTCATCGGCTGGTGACCGCTGGGTGAGAGGTCAATAATTGCCAACCGCCGGAAGCCGAAGCCGAGACGACGGTCGGCGTTGCAGTACACGCCCGAATCGTCCGGGCCACGGTGCGCTTGCCGATCACTCATTGCCTTGAGCGCTGTTTCAGCCACCGATTTATCCGAATGCCACAAGCCACAAATACCGCACATTATCAGCTAGCCAAATTGACTTTTTTACACACGACCATCTGGCAGGAAGCAAAATTCCGTCGCGTCCGAAGTTGCGAGAACCATAGCTCAAACAGTTCTCTTGACCAGTTGAACTTGAGCGGTGGAACGAGTGTATGTTCCTCTATCAAAAAACCCCGGCTGGCCAGGTAGGCGGCAAATTCGTCATAATTCCATTCTCGTACATGCATCGCTTTAGGCGAGTACATACACCCTTTCCCACGCAGTTCATCCCGCTCAGGCGTCGAAAGTAAAATAAGCGATTTGTCAGTTGAAGCGGAGCGAATGTCAGCCAGGAGCTTATCCGGATTAACCAGGTGTTCAATCACATCTGAGCAAATAATAAGGTCGAAGGTCCTGTCAAGGGGAAAGGGGGCGCGCTCAATATCGTAAGAAATGAAACGGGCAAAACCAAAGCGGCTTTGGCAGTAATCAATGATGCCTGGTTCGTCCAAACCAACTATATCCTGACATACAGGCGCAATCAATGTCTCAAGCTTGAAGGCCGGGCCACAGCCAATATCGAGCACGCTTTGTAAAGTGTGTTGTTGGATTAACGCCCGGCCACGCAGGTATACATGGTATTGGTAAAAATGCGCCATGTGAATTTTGTTCGGCGACCAATAATCAACAGTAGTTCCAGCTGAGGGCACTGTCAAATTAGCTGTCCGGGACACATAATCCGGGCGGATGCAGTAATTATCAGTGACTGACATCTCATCTCCTTCAAGGTACCCTATTGGCGCAACAGCCGTTAGTGAACAAAGGTGTCAGTTCATATAGGTTGCCAATGCTGTTCATGACTCAATGCTCACTATTGCCCGCTTTCCGCGCCACTAAAGCAAATTGCTAACGGATTGATGGCCCGCATCCTTCGACTTCGCGGCAAACATCGCCGCGCCGCTCAGGATGCTACCATCAACTGAGTAGCAAACTGCTGTAGCAAATATCCGGCAGTCAGGAACGGGCCAGCAACCCGACGATTGGCGTGTTGATAACTGGGTCTTAACACCATCATCCTGCAAGAGCCTTCTGGGTCGCCGGATAAGTCAGGCTGAGCCAGATGACGTGAAAGCTCACCAGGGCAATGGCCGTGCCGACACTGCCCCACCGCCAGGTGAGCGCCACCAAAAGTATCAACATGACGAGCGAGCTAATGGTGTTGATGGCGGTGAGTTGTTTGGCCTTGCCAGCCGAGAGCAGAACGCTGGGCGCCCACAACAACACGGCCCAGATATTTGTCAGCAGGATGATATAGAACAAAGGAACGGCTGGAATATATTCAGGGCCAAAAATAATGGGAACCAACCACCCTGAGAACAGATAGGCGCCGATAAATGAACCGGCCAGCCCGATCACGATCCCTCGCGTCAGACGATTCACCATCGCTCTTACCCGTGCCGGGCCTTCGGTCGTGTAAAGTTTTACCACCTCAGGGAAAAGTGTATCGTAAACCGGATTAGTGAGGCGGCCAAAATAAGAGGCCAGTTGTTTCGCCAGCCGGTAAACTCCGGCCTGAGCCGGGGTGGTGAACCAGCCCAACACCACCAGATCGGCGTTGTTCATCGCAATCTTTCGCAATGTGTCAATGTTCATACTGAAGAGCATGACCCAAATATCATGCCAGTCTTCGCGCAGAGAGCGCAAGTCTGCCGTGAACCAGTGGCGGCGGAACCTGGATTTGAGTTCACGGCCAGCCAGGAAAGCCAGGGTCAGCGTTTGGCCCAAACCGGTCAGCGTGGCCGCGATGATCATCCCGGCCACCCCGCCTCCCAGCGCCAGCATAATCACCGACAGAGCGAACAGGGCAATGGCGGAGACAACGTTGTAGGCGGAAATAAATTTGAAACGGTCGAACACTCGCAGGATCGCCATCCACACACTCATGCTTACCAGAATCAGAGAGTAGAACGCTTGCAGGCGGATCAGGTCAGCGCCGTCAGGTCGCTTGACCACCAACGCGGCCATCCAGCCAGCCGCAAGGTTGACAACGGTAAAGATGATGGCGCTCATGGAGAAGTCTATGAAAAGGCACAGCTTGAGGATCGCCAGCGCGCGTCCTTCGTCATTCGTCATCAAGTATTTGGCGAAGTATTTGATGACGGTCTCCCACAGCCTGAACGACAGCAACTGCCCGATCAGGGCCACCGAGCTGATGACGATGCCCAGCGCGCCATAGTTTTCAGCGCCCAACCAGCGAGTGACGAGCGGGAACTGCACGGCGCTAATTAGCGTCACCAGCGCCTCGGCGCCAAACAGGTATGAGGCATTTTTCATGAGCCGCTTGAGTACACTATCGCCAATCCAGTTGCTCAGGCGGGCACGCAAGTTTCTAGTCATCCACTCTCATCGCAAAATCCAAAATTATCCGCGCCCGGTTTTCCCAGGTGTAGGCCTCAACGTCGCGCCGGGCCTGGGCGGCAAGACGCTGTGCCAACGATGCGTCACTCAAAAAACAGCGCAAGCCGTCCGCCAACGCGGCGGCATTATCCGGCTCGACCAGCAGGGCGTTCTCGCGGTCGCGCAAGACCTCGCGCAAAGCGGGCAGGTCGCTGGCGACGATGGGCCGGGCGGCGGCCATATACTCGAACATCTTAAGCGGCGACATCCAATCAGTCGTCACGCCGCCGGGGGCGACGGTGCGGCGCGAATAGGGCATGGCCAGTATATCGGCGGCGGCGAGGTAAGTCGGGATGTCGGTTGGAGGACGATAGCCCTCGAAGCGCACATTGGCGCCCTGCCCTGCCGCGTACGTCTTCAATCGCAACATTGCCTCTGCGTCCCTGCCGCCGACGATGACCAACTCGGCCTCCAAATTTTTCATGGCGACGATCAACTCTTCCAGCCCACGCCCCTGATACAGGCCGCCAGTGTACACGATCAATTTTTTATCCAGCGGCAAACCCATCGCCTGGCGCGCATCAGATTTGAGGCGCGACGGGCTGAATCGTGAAACATCTACGCCATCGGGGGCCGTTGTCACCGAGTGCGGCGGCAGGCCCAGACTGAGGTACAACTTCTCCAGCGCATGACTGATCGTTACCGTGCCTCGCACCCGCGACAACGCCCAACGCCGGAAGATGCGGGCTACCTCTGTGGTAGGAAAGGTGTGCGCCTCAAACAACAGGCGGCGGCGCGCCCCCGGTAGCGCAACGGCCAGCAACGCCAGCACCAACGGATCGCGCGAGTAGATTACGTCAGTTGAGGCGCGGGCCAGGACGAAAATGAGCGATAGAGCGAAAGTAAAGGTTTGGAGCCAGAAGATTGGCCGTTCCAACCACAAGCGGCGGCCGCTGAGATAAAACCAGTCCACGCACGGAACGAGTTGTTGTTTGAAAGATCGCGGCAGGCCGTAATAGTCCCACAAATTTACCCCGCTAAACTCCGGCAGATTGCGACGGTCGGGGTGATAGAGCGTGACTTCCGCGCCGATGGCGGCGAAGGCGGCGCACATTTGCGCGGTTTGCACACTGTTGGCGCGCTCGGAGGGGATGCGAGTGTTGGTGATGTAGGAGAGGTTCATCAGATCTCTTTGCGCGCTATGTAATGAAAGAACCAGATTTGAAAGGTCAGCAACGACCACAATTGATTAAGGTGATAAGCGCGATTATGGATATGCGATCCAAGCAGATCAGCGACAACTTCGGTGCGGAAATAGCCGCTCTCTGCCAGAGCCGCCGCCGAAAGCATTTTTTCGGCTAGCGGCCGCAGTTCACGGCGCAGCCATTTCGACGCCGGGGAGGCAAAGCCCATTTTGGGTCGTCTGGCAATCGCCGACGGGAGCAGGTCGGCAAACGCTCGTTTTAGCAAATACTTGCTCGTGCCATTACGCAATTTGAGATCAAACGGCAGTTTTGCCACGAATTCAACGACGGGATGGCTTAAGTAAGGGGCGCGTGTTTCAATCGAAGCCAGCATAGCGGCTTTGTCCACTCGCATATTTGATTCTTCAGGCAGCCACAGTTTGAGATCGGTCGTCATCAGCCGGTCTTGAAACACCGTGGAATGACCTCGAAGCATGCAGGGGCCAATCGTGGCCGATGACACCTCGATCCAATTTGAGTTTAGCGGGCGCGTAAGCAGTTGCTTTTTTTTAGTTTGCGCAAATATTGTGTGCCAACTCAGATAACGATCTATCGGCGACTCTATGTTGGCTTTATCCGCCAATTTCTCGGCCCCGCCGCCAGCCAACCGCAATAATGGCGAGAGGACGACCCGGCGTAAAGCCTGAGGCAATTTTTGGTACTGACTTACCCGCCAATCAAAGGCATACCGCTCGTAACCGGCAAAAAGTTCGTCGCCGCCATCGCCAGTGAGGAGAACTTTGAGGCCATCGGCGCGGGCTTGGCGCGCCACAAGGTAAGTTGCCAGCCCATTCGGGTTGGCCAATGGCTCATCCATCTGGGTAATGATAGAAGGGACGAGTTCGGCAATCCGGTCAGCTCGCGATAGGATGACGGGACGATGATTCGTCTTAAATGCCCGCGAGGCCAATATGGCAAACTGGGCGTCGGTATTGAACTTGGCTGTTCCACTTACCGACTCGTCAAATCCGACAGAATAGGTATCCACTGGCCGATCCATAGCCCGGCTCATCAGCCCCACCACCAGCGTCGAGTCCACACCGCCCGACAAATACGCGCCCAATGGCACATCGGCCATAAGCCGTTCTTCAACGGCAAGCGTAAAGCGTCGGCGCAATTCGGCGGCGGCTTCACCCTCATCCGGCAGAGTCGCTGCCGATTCAATAGTTACGTCCCAATACGGTTCAAGGCAGACCTCCCGCCCGCGCACGACGAGGCGGTGCCCGGCCGGGAGTTTGCGGATGCCTTTGAACATGGTATGAGGTGCGGGCACATAGTTGAGGGTGAGGTAAAGGTCAAGCGCCGCTTCATCCACTTCCGGCGTAAGGCCAGGATGATGCAATAGGGCCTTGATCTCTGAGGCAAAGATCAGTTCGTTTGGCAGTTCGGCGTAATAGAGGGGTTTCTCACCGAGACGATCACGCGCAAGGCACAAAGTCTCAGCAGCAGAGTCCCAGACGGCAAAGGCAAACATGCCGCGCAAATGATCCACCGCGGCCAGACCATATTGGTCGTAGGCATGCAAAATCGATTCGGTATCCGATCGGGTTCGGTAAAAGTGCCCTTTGGATATGAGCTGCTCCCGAATTTCGGCATGGTTATAAATCTCGCCGTTGAAGACAATGACGGCGGAACGGTCTTCGTTATAAATAGGTTGATCGCCTGTGATCAGGTCAACAATGCTCAGGCGACACATGGCAAGGCCAATGCCAGGAGCGATGTGGACGCCCGCACCGTCAGGGCCACGATGATACAAGGCGGCATTCATGGCCGTCAGAAGACGCTCGTCAGGAAGGGAATTATCGAAACGGCGGATGCCGCAGATGCCACACATAGAAGTTGTTTTTGAGAAACGTCGTCAGCGCCGTTGCGCTGTCACCCGGGCTTTTTCAATCAGGCGACACGCGACATTCGATCGCTTCCACCCCTAATTGGCGCAAGAGCCGCCAGTAGAACAAATTGCGCGGATCGTCAAGCCGATACCCGCCGAAGTGACATACTGTCAACACAATGGTTTATTTCTTCTTCGCCATGGAGTCGCCGAATACAGTCAACAATCTTTCAATCAAGCCTTCCAAACGGTGTTCGGCCAGGGCTCGCTCTCTGACTCGCTCCGTTTGGGCCTGTTGGCTGTTTGCCAAAATTGAGGCGAGCACGTCCGCAAGCGAGCCGGCATCCTCGGCTACAAGCCACAGGCCTCCCTCCTCGCCCAGCAATGGCGCAAAACTGCGATTGGTCACGACGACCGGGCAGCCACAGAACATAGCTTCCAACACAACCTTGTCTAGCCCGCCCGTGGGGCATAAGTTGACGGCAACAGAACACTGATGATACCACGCGGCGATCTGTGTATGCGGCACACTACCCAAAAATTCGACAACGCCAGCCCCCATCGCCCGCAACGAATCCCCGTAGGTTCGATCACCCGGCGGGTCACCGCCCGCAATTACACAGCGCACGTTCATACCGCGCATCCGCAGTCGTTTCACTGCCTCAATGAGCAACTCATAGCGTTTGATGGGTGAGAGGCGGCCAACAGCCAGAATCAACGGCGGCTCTCCCCTCTCTTTTTGGGAGAGGGGTTGGGGGTGAGGGGAGAACTGCTCCGGGTCAATCCCATGTCCCAGCACATGCAATTTGGGCGTGGGCAACTGAAAACTCTCTGGCGAAGCCGTGACGACTGCATCGCACAGCGCCGTCGCCAGCCGCAATTTGAAATCCACGTTGCGGTGTGTGTACCACAACACCAACGGCAAGCGGCGTTTTCTGGCAAACGGCGCGGCGGCAATAGCAAAAACCGGGCTCATATGCGCGAGCACACCGTCGGCTTCTCCGAGACTGGCCGCCAGCATCCGGGCAAATCCGATCGCCCGCCCAACCCGGCTCACGCCACGTTCCTTGCCGAGCGAAATCACCTTCACGTTCAGCGGCAAGTCAGTTTCACCCTGAGCCAGGCAAATCACTGTCAACCGCTCAACGCGCGCCGCCAAAGCTTGCAACCAGCCGTGCGTAAAGCCCAGCAACCAATCGGCGCGATCAACTTTCTGAGTGATAAACAGCAAATGCATTGATGGCTAAACAAGAGGGGAAGAGTCTCTCAGGCATACCTTGTTCATTATCTCATTGTTCATTAGACTCTATCGGAAATAGCAGCCTTCGACAGGCTCAGGCCGCGCACGACAGGCTCAGGCCGCGCGCTGAGCCTGTCGAAGCGCGCACTGGCTTATTTTGAATAGAGTTCATTATTCATTGCCCCGGCGCACTTCCGCCAGGCGGCCACAATCCGCTGGCTCAACTGCTCCGGGTCGAACTGCGTCTCCACCCACACCCGCGCCGCCGCGCCTATCCGGCGGGCGCGGGCCGGGTCGGCCAATAATTCCACGGCGGCTGAGGCAAACGAGTCAGGGTCACGCGGCGGGCAGAGCAAGCCAGTCTCGCCATCTCGAACAATGTCCATTGCTCCGGCAGTGCGCGTTGCCACAATAGCCCGGCCCGCCACCGCCGCTTCCACCATCACCCGCCCAAAGCCTTCGTACATCGAAGAGTGAAGGTACACCGAGCACAGCGCGAAATAGTCAGGCAGTTCATCGCGCCCAACAGGGCCGACAAAACGAACCGCTTCAGCCAGACCCAATTCCGCCGCCAGCTTCGGCCACTGCGGCGCGCAAGAAAAATCTCCGGCGAAAATAAACCGCGCTCCAGGCTGTTCACGATGAATGATTGCTGCCGCCCGGAGCAGTGTGCCCAAATCTTTGAACGGCACAGGCCGCCCCACCCAGAATAGCACAGGCGCGCCAGGCTCAAGCTGCCAGCGTTCGCGCAGGGCGGCCAGCCGTGCTTCGGCCACAGGTTGTTCAAACGCGGCGAGATCAATCGGCACAGGCAGAACATCTACACGCTCGGCAGGCACGCCTAGCGCCAAGTATTTTTGCCGCTCAGCCGTGTTCACCACTCGCAAGCGGTCGGCGCGGCGCACCGCCCATTTGCCGAAAGTGTTGAGCAGGCTATTCCACAATGGACGTTCGGCCAGCCACAGGGCGTTATCGAAGAAGTCACTGTGGTTTTGAACTTGCACTCGCTGTGCCTGGCGGCCTGGTCGGCGCAGGCGCAGGCCGATAGCCGCCGTGTAGAACGGGTCTTGCGTCGAGATCACATTGATCGGGTTTCTGCGAAGGATCGCTTCGCCCGCGCGCAAAGCCTCGCGCATGTAAGCCAGCCGGTTGCCCCGCCCCACTGGATACACGGTCAACTTGGGTGAAAGCCGCACTGGCTCGGTAGAACCGCCCTGCTGTCCCCAGACGATCATGTGTAAATGATCCACGCCATCGGCGTAGCGCAAGTGCCGCGCCCGCGCATCTTCGGTGGCCGCGCCCAGCACCTCATCGCCGAAGCCGATCAGCAGTACTTCAAATGTCATTGTTCGGCTACTGCTTTCAACACTGCTTCGTATTCGTCCACCAGCCGCAACCACGAGAAACGATTCAGGCGGACGGTTGCCGCCGCGGCCCGCGCCGCCGCCAGTTGTGGATTACTCAACACTTCGATGATCGCCGCCGACAACGCCTGTTCGTCGCCTTTCGGCACCACCCATCCCGTCTCCCCGTCTGCCACCACTTCGACGTTGCCCCCGGCGTCGGAAACGACAACCGGCGTTCCGGCCTGCATTGCCTCAAGCACGGCGTGAGGCAATCCCTCATACGTCGAAAACAACACAAACACATCGGCGGCATGCAAATACTGCCGCACCCGCTCCGGCGGCTGTGCGCCGACGAGCAATACTGCCTCGCCGAAAAACGCGGCCTGTGCTTCCAGCGCCGCCCTCTGCGGCCCGTCGCCGACGACGATCAGCCGGACTGCCGGAAACTCGCTCCGCACGGCGGCCAGCGCCCGGATGATTCCAGCTACGCCTTTCCACGGAACAAGCCGGGCAACCGTCACCAAAAACTGGCCGGTGACTCCAAGGGTGTGCCTGATCGCCTCCCGAGCCGGCGACTCAACTACTGGATCGAGCGCGTTGTAGATAACTTGCACCCGGGTCGGGTCAATTCCCCACCCTTCCACCAACCGCGCCGAATAATAGCTGGGAGCGATAATGCGAGCGGCGGCGCGGGTGTACCACTTTTGCACAGCTCGCAAGAAATTGACTCGCCAGGAGTGTGGCCCTGTTTGAAACTCGTCAATTGTCTGCCCGGCGAGTATCCAGCCATGCCGCGTCGAAAACTCCCAGGCGAAGTCGCCCACGTTCTTCAGCACCATCGGTTTACGCAAAACAAGGTTGACGAAGGCGACCGGCAAGCCATAATCGCTGACAAAGAAAACATCGGCCCGGCGACCCGCGCGTAAAACGGCGAGAGCGAAGTTTAGCAGGCGGAGCGGGATGGGATGGCGGCGTGAGACGCGGGTGACGGGGTAACCGTAGTCGGCTGGTGATCCGGTTTCACCGTAGGTGATCACTTCGACCGGGTGGCCGCGCCGGACAAGTTCAGGCAGAAGGTGATAAAGAAACGTCGGCGGCCCGCCCGGCTCGGGGTGAAAGGTACCGGAGACAACGCAAACCTTCATGGGCATTCACATGTTGGGAAGCACTGCCCAGAGTTCGTCGGACACTTGGAAAGAAGCCGTTGTCGGATACACTCGGTCTTCAAAGAGATCACTGCTTATGCCACGAGGCATACTATTTGAGTTCAATGTTCTGAAGTATTGCCCAATCCTCAATGGCATCGTTGCCATTTGATAATTTCACTGGCAGGCGTTCGCCGTTGGCTGGATCGTAGAACCCGGTGGTGAGGGTGTACGTGCCTGGGCCAAATGGGCTGAGGTCGAGGCTGACCGTTTCGCTATAAACCTCGTTCGGCGCCCACCACGAGGTGGGGTATTGATAACTGCCAGGCATGGCATCGGCTTGCGCCACCACCTGCCCGTTTTGCCAGACGTGAACGAAATATTTGTAGTCCTGCCGAATCTGCCCATGCGCCTGCCAGTGAAGCGTGATTTGCAATTCCCCTCCGTTTTGCATCAGATCATAGCCTGGCAATGAGATTTGATCGCTGAAGGCCGCGCCGACCGGGTACATCATGGGCGGCAGCTCGAATCGTCGTTCGCGAGCCGTCACCTCGATCTGAGTGTGGTAAGGCTCGCCGAGTGACCGGTTGTTCGAGTCGGTCAACTGCACTTTGAGACTGTAGGGGCCGGGTTTGATATCGGTGGGGATACGGAGGTTGTAATATTCAGTGGCAAACGTGTTTGCCGGCAATGCTGTTGAGGAGATGTTGTGGGTAAGGTCGGTTGTCTGATTAAACACAACATCCCCACCGGAATCAACTAGCTGCCACTGCACCTGAATTTCGGTATTGAGTAACTGTGTAAGATGCCAGGTGGCTGTCACGTCGAGTGGCGGACCTTGAACAAGCGGGCTGTTGACCGTGAGGCGGTCGAGGCTGAGGCCGTTCGGCCATGAGGCCGCCGGTTGGCTCTGGCCGCGTATCTGGATCAAGCCATAGTCGCCGATGCTGTTGCCTGATTCATCCAGCACTTCAGCCTGGCCGGTTGCGTTATACATCCCAAAGCGGAGATAGAGCGGGCCTTCGGCAGGCAAGCTATCGGCGACCGGCAAGTTGAATTGGCTCAGCACATATTCGCTGTCGCGTTGTTGCCCTACGGCGAGCCCGGCCAGATCGAGTTGAGCGTATTTGTTTCCAGCGTCGTCAATAAGGTGAACGAACAGGGTATGCTCATCGCCACTGGCTTCGTCAATGCGCCAGATCAGATAGACTATCCACGTTTGACCTGCGGTGGGCATTGAGTCTGCGGTCTGGCGCAGAAAGCCAAATACGGTTGCGCGGTTGGAGAAGTGTAGGGATGCGGGCGGCAGGAGGTCGGGCTTGAATTGATCAGCGGGGGGGAGATCGACGAGGCGAAATCCATCGGTGACGGTTCCCCCGGAGAAGAAGAGGCGGCCATTGTAATCCGCCGGGCCGACAAGCACCGCGCCCGCGTCGGGCAGGGGCATTGCCCCCCCATCGGAGACGACGAAGATTTGCCGGCCTTCTGTGAGCGCGTAGATTTCACGCAAAACCTCCCATCGCATCGAGATGCCCTGGTAACCTGGCGTGATCGCCAGAACTTCTCTGTTGCCATGTTTAGCCAGCACGGAGGCTTGATTCAGCACAGCATATTGCGCATCGAGCGATTGGCCGAACACGTCGCGGTCAAGGGTGAGTATGTAGCCTGTATTCAATGCGGCGAGCACTACGGCAAAACCAGTGAGGCCCCACTGCCAGTAACGGTTTGTCAAAAAACCTTGCCGGGTTTGCGCGTTTTGATCGGCTGGGGCGTTTCGCGGCAGGAACGCTCCGATGACTGCGCCCTGAAAGATAAACGCGAGCGGCAGGACCGGCCACAGATAATCGGCGATGATGAACAGGTTCAACCGCATCGTCGCGATCGGGATTGCTACGAGCGCCAACAGCAACAGCGATCCAATCAGTCCCTGTGCTTGGCGGCGAACAGTTTGAATCATCAGCCAGGTCATTCCAATGGCCGTCAGGCTTGCGTTTACAACCCGCAAAATTCCCTCCGGCCCACCGACCAGGTTATATACAACTTCAAACGTATATTGCGGCCCCCCGTTTCCGCGGAAACTAATCCCTTCGGCGACGCGGAAAATGTCCGGGCCGCGATATTGATAGGTGCCGATCATCCACGGCAGCATGAACGCTCCGGCAATTAGTCCGCTCACGACCGTGTGGATAAGAATCGACCGCCGCTGGTTAGGGCGCCGCCACCAGGCGCTGACGATCAGGATGAGGGAAATCGGCGCCAAGGCAAATGAATAAGGATGACATTGCCCGGCGAGGCTGAGTGCGGGAAGGTGAGCGAGACGAGCGAGGCGTTTGTCATCGTAATAGCCTAACAGTCCAGTCAACAGGTACAGCATGACGAACGGCGCGCCTATCTGGGCATTGTTGATGATCCGGCTTGCATTCACCGCTTCCGGGTGGACGGCGTACAGCAGTGCGGCGATGAGGCCGGCCCGGCGGCCAAAGTAGCGCGCACCAAGCCCATAAGTAAGGGCTACGGCGATCAGGTTCATCATCGCCGTGAACACACGCCCAAGGCGGGTGTCCGGGGCGATCTTGAATGGAATGGCGTAGAGATAGTTTGAGAGGGGCGAGTGCCACAGCCCGACTGACATCGGCGGCCCCAGCCACTCGATTTGGCCGTACTGGGCCACATGAATTGCTCGGAGGCTGATGAAGTTTTCGTCGCCATGAAACTGCTCGGCGCCGAGATTTGCCAGCCGCAAATACGTTGCCAGAATCAGGATGAGGACGACGACCTCATATCGTTTCAGGGAGCGAGTCATTTTTGGATTGTAACCCTAGCCAACTCAACGTAGTTGCCAACCCCTGTGCCATCGACTTCAGCAATGGGAAGCCTCTGTCGCGTGTCGGCGTCGTACATGCCGATGCGCAGGGAGTATTCGCCGGGCGGCGCCTCGTCAGAAATCCGGATCTGGTATCCGTCAATAAAGAACTGCATGTCGCCGACCCATTGCCATGTCGGGCTGTTGCCGTGGTTAGGCGGATTGTCCTGTGAGGCCGCCAGGATGTTCGTCGCCTCGTTCCAGAGATGAATGAATACAATGTTGTTGGCTGTGGTCGGCTTCACCGACATCCAATACAGCGCAAGGTCGAGGGTCGCGCCCGGCTTCAAGGTCGCGCTAGACAAATCAAATCCACGGAAAGAGATTTCGTGTGTACTGCCAAACCACAGATAGCGCACGAATTGTTGCTTGGGCGGAATACGGAAGACGATCAGATTCGGGTTGGCGTAATCGCTGCCAGTCAGAGTCAGCACCGGCTCGGCGGTGTTCAAGAATTCGGCGTTGTTCGGATCGGCAAAGTATCCCTCGACCGACGAATCGGCGACGAGGTATTCGTACCCTTGGTCCTGAAAGGCGCTGATCGGTTCGGAGTACAACGAGGCCGCACTGGCGTGAAATTGAGGGGGTCGACTGAAGCCGCTCCCGACGTAGAAGAGATACCTCAAGTTTCCTTCGGCCATGATGCGCGCGCCCTGTGGTAGATTGGCGTAGAACCAATCCATGCTGATCGTCATCGGGTTGGGTCTGATATGATCCTGAATCGAGACCAGGTCACGATCAGCCATGGGCCAGGCAAAATAGGCGGCGATAGCGGCGGCGATGCCTATCGGCGCAATGTAAGTTATCCAGCGAGGCGCCTCGGCTTTAAGCAAGCGTTCACCGAGGGCCAGAGCCGCATAGGCAATGGCGGCCACCGCAACCGCCCAGAGGATGCCGAGAATGTTGAGCACCGGCAGCCACTTCGACATCGCCACATCCCAGAAAAAAGACATGAGGAGGTAAAAGCCGAAGATGAAGATCGCTAACCAGCCCAACCCTTCCCAGTCGAATTTCATGTGAGGCGACTTCATTCGCCACAGCGCAATCGAGGCGATGCTGCCGACACCCAGCACGACCGCATACGGGGCGCCACCCATTTCCTGTAATAGCCGATGCCAGCTGTTGCCGAATGACATCAATTCCAGCGAAGTGCGGCCAACGATTGCAACCGTGGCGCTACCGGGTGTGTTGACGATCTCCGTTGCCTGATAACCAAAATACAACCACGTTAGCAGCGCCGCCAGAAAAATCGTGATGACTGCAAATGGCGGGGCAGTGCGGCGAATGTCGCGGCAGCCATGCCGCGCCATGATGAGGAGCGGCATTACCAGCAGCGGCGCGGTTTGATATTTGAACAGCATCGAGATCGCGCCGGTGATGAAGGCCGCCATCAGGAGCCGATAGTTCAGTGGCTCGCGGGCGATGAGTAAGAGCCACAGGCTCAGCAACGAAAACACGATCCAGGGTGGTTGGGCGGTGGCAAGCCGACTCTCTTCGACGAACTCGGGCTGAATGGCGAGATAACCGGCCGCCACGAACCCGCCCAGCCACGAACCTGAAAGCCGTTGCCCAATCAGCCCGCCCAGCAATACGCCCCCGCAAGCAAACATGACGTTGATGAGCCGGGCGGCAAGATAGTGGTCGCCGACCTGGGCCGCCTCGCCCCGAAACAGATTCACGATCTTCTGCTCGCCGATGAGCAGGGCAAGCAAGGCTGGCGGATAGCCTTCACCGTCGCTTCCGGCCAATGTGCCGTGTTGCTGAAAATATTGTGTCCAGCGGTAGTAGTCGGTCTCGTCGCGGCCAAGGAGGTAACGCGGCAGCCCATTCCACAAGCCGATGAGCCGGATCACACCGGCGGCGACAACAATGACCCCTAGAGCTGTTGCCCACAAGGCCTTCTTTGTTACTAGATTCATTCAAACCCCAACCTGGGGCCTAGGCCTCAATGCTCACGATATCGTGCGCTGTTTGACTGCTCGATGCACAAGAAACGCCTGGATTCGCTGTGAAATCCGACAATATGCAAGCGATGTCATGAGTGCTCTACCGCGGCTTATGTCGTGATTATTGAGAGCTAAGTCACAATGCAACCACCCGCGCGCCGCTTACGCCCGCCCGGCTCATGGCATTGCGCGTGTCTACGATGAGCCGGGCCTGGCGGCCCAGGGCGGCGTAGTCAAACGTGGAATGGTCGGTGATGATAACCAGGCAGTCGGCCTCGCGAACGGTGGTTTCGGCCAGCGGCACGGATTTTTTCTCGCCATGCCCGCCCGCGTGTTCAAGTGAGATTTTTGGAATGTAAGG
Organism: uncultured Anaerolineales bacterium; assembly: GCA_964431175.1. Lineage (GTDB taxonomy): Bacteria > Chloroflexota > Anaerolineae > Anaerolineales > VGOW01 > VGOW01. The sequence continues at coordinate 14,693 of CAYSIV010000003.1, read as the reverse complement.
ATCGTGATAGTCCACCCGCCCGCCGCGGTCTTCGAGAAGCTTGATCACATCCAGCGCCGGCGACTCGCGCACGTCGTCGATGTCTTTCTTGTAAGCCACACCCAGCACCAGAATGCGGAAGAAGACCGCGAACCCGTCCACCATCAGCATGCCGTTGAAGGCCGCGCCCGGGTAGCGCAACACGTTGACCGAGGCGGCGATGGCCGCCACCAGCGCGGCAATCGAGAGAT
>CAYSIV010000003.1:0-14453 GCA_964431175.1 uncultured Anaerolineales bacterium | reverse complement strand
TCTTGTAGGCCGCCCCCAACACCAAAATGCGCGAGCCTTTAATCGGCTTGCCATCGTCGTTCAGGGCTTCGGCCACCTTGCCCACCACGTGACGGGGCATGTTCATGTTGATCTCGTCGGCCAGTTCGATGAAGCGGGCGTTGTAGTTGAACGACTTCATCCGCCACGAGAGGTAGAGCGGGTCAATGGGGATACAGTGGCCACCCAGGCCGGGGCCGGGGTAAAAGGGCATAAAGCCGAAAGGTTTGCTTTTGGCGGCGTCAATCACCTCCCATACATTCACGCCCAGCTTGTCGCACATAATGGCTACTTCATTGACAAGGCCGATGTTCACTGCCCGGAAGGTATTCTCCAGCAGTTTGACCATCTCGGCGGCTTGCGTGCCAGTGACTTTGACGACCGTGTTGATTGCTGTCGAGTAGAGGGCGTAGACAGCATCGGCGCAATCCGGGGTGTAGCCGCCGACGACTTTAGGCGTGTTGCGAATGCCATACGTTTTGTTGCCCGGATCGATCCGCTCTGGCGAGAAGGCCAGGAAGACTTCACTGCCAACGTTGAAGCCGCGTTGCTTGAGGCGGGGCAGAAGTATCTCGTCGGTGGTGCCGGGATAGGTGGTGCTTTCGAGGACGATGAGGAAGCCGGAATGGGCGTACTTGGCGACTTCGTCGGCGGAGGCGATCACGTACGACATATCTGGGTCGCGGGTTTTGCGGAGCGGTGTGGGCACGCAAATGCTCACCGAGTCGGCTTCGCGCAGGGCGGCGTAATCGGTCGTGGCAGAAAGTTTGCCGCCGCGCACCAAGGCCGCGACATCGTCCGTTGGCACATCGGGAATGTAGCTCTGGCTCGCATTGATCGAATCAACCTTGCGTTTATCAAGATCGATGCCGATCACTTTGAATCCTTCTTTAGCGAACTCAACCACCACCGCAACAACGGCGGTTCGATTTTGTACTTTGTCAAGGAATTGGGATTTAATGCTCATATGCCAGTTACCGGTGTGCAGCTATTTTCAAGACGGGTACAAAAAGCAGCCTTGGCTCTGCACTGGCCGCTTCCAACCAAATTGCACGAAACAGGCGAGATTATAACGGGCGGTTGAGGTCCTGTCCAACAACGCCGCGCCGGCGATTTATCGCTGTTGTGAGTACTTCCGTCATCCGCCTACCCACCTTATCAAGAGAAAAATGTTTCACGGCGGCCTCGCGACCGGCTTCAGCCAGCTGTGAGCGCCATTCTGGATTGGCTCGTACGCGGCGAATGGCATCCGCCAGCGCCACGGGGTTGCCAGGTGGAACTAGCACGATTTCCTCATCAGGACGGAAGAATTGGCGCTTGAGCGGTGAGTCGGCGGCGATCACCGGTCGCTTACTGGCGAGGGCTGAGATTATCTTGAGTTCAATCAGTCGCGCCAGTTTTGCATCGTCGCGAAATGCGCCGAGGCATACGTCAGCTTCCATATAGGCTTTGGGCAATTCCTCTACTGGAATCGTGCTCCGAAAAATCACGTTCTTCAGCTCCATTGATTTGGCTAATTGCACCATATCATCGTAGGTTGGCCCGCGCCCAACCAAATCGAACACAATGCTCTCATCATCAGTCAATATCTTCGCTGCACGCAGGATTACATCAATGCCGTGCGTAAGCAAATAGCTGCTGTTCAAATGCACAACAAATCTCTCTCCGACAGGTTTCGGTGGTAGAGGGCGGAAAATGTGCTCAGCGATAGCCGGGGGCGACCAGGCCTGTTTCCCGCGTAACCCAGGGAAGATTTCAGCAAAATAGGGGCAATCAGCTGGCATATACCATATCACGTAATCGGCCAGTCGAAATGCAACCTCGTCAATTACTCTCAGATAAAGCCCTCGTAAGGAGAGAGAATGATGAGCTTTTTGAATAAGCACCCAGTCTTCATAATATGAAATTGCAGGATCAAATACGAGCGCGGCTCCATGAAGACGCGACAATACCCAAGCTAAAGGGACAATGGTTTGATTGAACTCAGCTACCAGGACAACGTCGAAACGGCGTCGAGCAGCCAAGTACAACTTGGTTAGCGCCGCAATTTTGAACATGGTTCTCAGTTTCGGTGCAACTCGGCATTCAGTAACCGAGTGGCCGGCTAGGTTCAAGGCATCTATTTGAGTTCTACTACGTGGATAATTTGCATGATATCCACCAAAATAACAGATTTGCATGCAGTCGTCTCAAGGGCGCTCTTGATTAATTTCAGTTAAATCCCGTCCTTTGAAGCGTTGAAGATCATGCCCCAGCCCCACCGGTCGGCAATGACCTTTCGAGCGCCGTAAGGCAACCATTGGCCGAACGGAAGTTTACCAAATGGAAACGACTTAATCATGCTCGGCGGTCCCCAAGGCTGAAACTTGACGCGCGAGAACCCAGCCTGCTCAAACATTTGGGTTGCCTCTTTGGGAGTGTAGACCTTAGTTAGACTATTGCCACCAAAAGACTCGCCATCCGTATAACGGCTCACGAGGCGCTGAGTGTCTCCCTGATAGGCCAATATCTTCCTCCCTAAAATCCCCCTCACAAACCAGATGTTCCACCAGAAACTGATTGAATTCTTGTTGTACATGTATCCAAGGACTTTGCCGGAGGGTTTCAACACCCGGTATATCTCGGAAATGGCTTTTTGGGTGTCCGGCATGTGCATCAAACATCCCCAGGCTAACACAAAGTCGAAGGTATGGTCAGGGAAATCCATGTCCTGCGCATCCATCTCACGAATCTCGCCTGTGAGACCTCGGAGCTCAAAGTGCCTCCTTGTCGCTGCGATTGCTCGCGGCGTGATGTCAATAGCACTCACCATCGCACCTGCTGAAGCCATTTCTACTGCTCCCCATCCAAATCCACAGGCAATATCCAATACACGTTGACCTCGGAGTTGATCATAGTCAATAAACCGGCTGGCGAGTTTTTCGCCAGGGCCTTGGGCGTCATCAAAATGCTTGCGGACTTTCCGCATATACTTGTCAAAGAACTCCGGAGTGAGCGCGCCGTCAGGTATATCCCCAACATCCCGATAACTATCTTGCCTGGACGACCCGTATGTATATGGATTCTGATTCCACCAACTCTTAATCTGCTCTTGTAAACTAGGCATAACTTCAGATACTCCCAACAACATTAATAGCGAAACAAGCCCGGCTACTGCGCCTCTCTGCCAATCCTTGACCACCTACTCATCGCCCAGCGGACTAAAGGCAAGTAAACCCACTGGCAGTATGAGAGGGAAAATGGGAAAGTAGTAGCGTGCTGCAGTACCGATGCCAAAAGTCCACATCGTCACAACGATGAGTGGAGCGGTTAAAAATGCATTCCGCATAAATGGGGGAGCACACCGTAAATTCTGCGCTGCCAGAAACCAGAGCACATTGAACGTTATGAACAGTTTGAAATAAGCAGCAGGCCAGGTGAGATTCTGCCAGATCAACGGCCACTCCCACGGATTGTACTTCGGGCCAATAGCGAAACGGAGACCAAAGTAGACACTCGCTGCCAACATAGCCGTTATCGCCCATTTGATGACCTCTCTCTTAGGCGCCTTCATACGCGGCAGAACAGCCAACCACGTAACCAAGCTCAGCACCCCGGTCTCACGAAACAGCATTGTGGCTGGGACAGAGAGCAAAAGCCACTCGCTGCGTTCCTCCTTGAGTAGAAGAAGTCCGATGACAAAGAAGGCATAAGAAGGAGCATCGGTCGAAAGTAGATCTACTTCCAAGTACATGAACGGCATGGTTGCAATCACAATCAAATTGCCAATGAACGCAAAGCGCCAATCGAACCAGTTCTGTAAATACCGGTGAAGAGCGACACTCGACAGCCACAACCATGCCCAGCGAAACAATGTATAGCTCTGTTGAATATTTGTGCCGAGCAGGCGGTGGATCAGTTCCGGAACATAATATGAGAAAAAACGGTATTGTACTGGAGCAAAATCCGTAAGGGTAACGACACGCTGGTGCGTCTCAATGGCAAGTCGAAAGCCGGCATCGGTCTCGCCATTGTGGAACAACAAGTAATGCAGAACGTAAACCACGAGGAAAGTGAGGCAACCATACCAGACAGCAAATAGCCACTCTTTCGGTTCGTTACGAGAGCCGGCTGAGTAAAACACACTATGCCATTCAACAACTGTCTTTTTTTCCATATCAAAACAGACTCAACTGCTCCGCTCCCTCATCTGACTCATTCGGCGTTGCCGATTGTTGCACTGCCTCGGCCTTGGCAATGTACTCAGGTAGCTTCTTGAAGTCCTGCTCGATCAGCGAGCGATACTGAGGCTGGTGCAGGGCCGCCGCCGGATGGAACATGGCCACCACCAGCCGCCCGCCAATCGTCCGCGCCTGGCCGTGAATGGCCGAGATTTTCGCGCCGGGGAAAAACTTTTCCATCGAGTACTGGCCCAGGGTGACGATCACTTTTGGTTTGATGAGGGCGATCTGTCGCTCCAGGTAACTGTTGCAGGCCTTGAGTTCGTCAGGTTCAGGGTCGCGGTTTTGCGGCGGGCGGCACTTGACGACGTTGGTGATGAATACTTCTTCGCGCTTCATGCCGATGGAGGCCAACAATTCAGATAGGAACTTGCCGGCCGCGCCCACAAACGGTTTGCCCTGCTCGTTTTCGTAGAAGCCGGGGCCTTCGCCAATGAACATGATCTTGGCCTCGGTTGGACCGTCGCCCGGCACGGCCTTTTTGCGCGTCGCGTGCAGTTTGCACTTCTCGCAAGCCGACACCTCTTTGGCAATCTTTTCCAGGCTATCAGTGGTTTCGCTCATATCACTCCACTTCTGCTCGCAAAGACTTGATTCGCCACTATGGCGCAAAGACTCAAAGTTTCACGAAGGAGTTTTTGTGCACCTGGCATTCGCGCCTTATGAATCCTGTGTCACTCAAACAGCCCTGTGTTCGCGCTCACCCACTCCCACAGCCGCCGCAGGCCATCTTGCGGCGATACGTTGGGCCGCCACCCCAGTTCCTGTTTGGCTTTACTAATGTCGCTGATATACACTTTCTGATCACCGGGCCGCCACGCGCCGCGCCAGACTTCAACCTGGCGTTTAGCCAGCGCTTCGAGCAAGGGCTCCACTTCGGCCCAGATCGAAAGTGTGTATGCCGGGCCGCCGCCGATGTTGAAGATTTTGCCTGCGACCTGCTCAGGCCGGTTTAGAGCAAGTTGATAAGCGTCCAGCAGATCGTCAATCCATAACATGTCGCGCACCTGCTTGCCGTCGCCGTAAATGTTGATTGGGCGGCCTTTGACGGTGGCGATGACAAAGTGGGCCAGCCAGCCCTGGTCCTCAACACCAAATTGCCGAGTGCCATAGATACAGCTCTGCCTGAATACCACTGTCTTCAAACCATAAATCCGCGCGTAATCGCGCACATACTGATCGCCGGCGCCCTTCGAGCACCCGTAAGGCGAATGGAAATCCAACAGCTGAGACTCTGGCAGGCCAAGCGGCAGGTCGGTGTAACGATAACGAGTCGGCTCCTCGCTCACGCGCACGCTATCCATCCCGCCGTACACCTTGTTGGTCGAAGCGTACACCACAACCGGCTGAGTCTCCGCCAACCGGGCCGCCTCCAGCACGTTGAACGTGCCGAGGGCGTTGATCTCAAAATCCTCGCGCGGGTTGGTGACCGATGATGTCACTGCCACTTGCGCCGCAAGATGATAAATGGCGTTCTGGCCTTTAGCCGCCTCGGCCACCGCCGCCGCGTCGCGCACGTCACCCTGAATAAACTTCAGCGGGCCGGGCGCTCCCTGTTCCCTTAACCAGGCCAGGTTGGCCGCCGTCCCTTTCCGCGACAGGTTATCGAGTACCGTCACCGTATGCCCATCGCGTCTCAGCCGCGCCGCCCAGTTACAGCCAATAAAGCCGGCGCCGCCGGTGATTAGAACTTTCATTGAACTCCTATCGGTCTCTCCCATAAAACCTTTATCCCCTCTTGAACAAGAGTTTCGGGGCGGCAAGTCGCCAGCATATTGAATATTGTTAGGCGCGCCTCGAAATTCGGATCATATGTTCGAATCGGGTGAAGAACAATTTCCGTATTGGCAAATTTGCGAAGCGTAAAAAAATAATCATCGACAATCCAAAATAAGTGGTACCCGCGTGTGAATAGAAAACTATATAGATCATCTGGGGTCAATCCAAGGCTACAGATATTGGGAAGGTTGACCTCCAGTATCAGGTCAGGTTGCCTAGAGAGTATTTCTTCTGCCCCAGATAAAACCTTCAACTCACTACCTTCCACGTCCAGAAACAACATGGATACTTTGCCCAAGTCATGCTCAGTAGCATAGCTATCTAGAGATACTGCTCTCACTTTCTCCATGCGTTGTCCGCTCACAGCATCATGAGGCAAATCGATAGATGAACGAGGCCCATCTAGATAAAGGGTGACTTCTGCCTTGTTGCAATCACTTATTGCTATCCGCTCCACAACCATATTCTCTATGTGCGAAAGCTCTTGATTTTGTAGTAGTCGTTCAAATTGCGCCGCCACCGGTTCAAACACAACTACTCGCCCTCCATCTCCGCGCATCGCTTGAGCCAAATGCAACGCATCATAGCCGATATGCCCCCCAGCGACTATTGTTGTGCCATCTGGCGGCTGAAGTCGCAGCGCCAACCGTAGAGTTTGCGGCTCCCAAATATAATCCTTCCACGGCGAACACAATAACAAGGCTCGGTTAACGTTATCATCAATACCTACATTAAATCGAAGCCCGGTCGAAAGCTGCACTGTAGTATGGTAGTCATAGCCAAAAACATAGGTTGCTAACTCCCAGACTATCATATTCCGCCAACGTTGGGGCAAATCCCAGTCACACAATAGGTAACGTGAACAGATCAGCCATGTCTCACGTAACAAGCCAATCCGACCTATGACTCGCAAAATTTCTTTGATGACGCTGAAAACTCTAGATCGCACTACGATTGTTCCGTTTCTATTCTTATTGGCTCCGCCGTCATCAATACGGCGTCCTCGCCGTTATCGCGATAATAGTTCTTGCGGCGGCCCACTTCCTCAAAGTGGTACTTGCGATACAAGTTCTGAGCCGCCGCGTTCGACACCCGCACTTCAAGCGTCGCCATTTGCGCGCCCAGGCTCAGAGCGTGCTCCAGGGTCGCCCGCAGTAATTGCTCGCCCACCCCGCTCCCGCGCCATTTGGGGTGAACGGCGATGGTGCTAATGTGAGCTTCGTCCACAACATGCCAGTATCCTACAAAGCCCGCCACCCACCGATATTCTTTCAGCCCAAACCATGATCTCCACCCGCGCCGCTGACCGTCTACCGCCACAAAAATGCGCCCGGTAATTCGCCAACAACTCATGCCGGTATGAATTGGCCGACCAGGGCAAAGGGAACGACAGGCAATCAATCTCAACCACCTGCGGAATGTCGGCCACGGTCATTCGCTGGATCGTAACCATCACCCCCCCGAAGTCGGCCGGTGGGCATAAATCGGGGCCAGGGTTGCTGCATCGTCGATTGCCCCCTGCCGCCACCGCTCCCATCCTATCTCGGCCAGGCATGCTGCCCGGCGCAAATTTTGCGAGAGCGACCCGATCTTGCGCTGATGGCGACTCAACACTTCAAAGCCAGCCAGATCGATCTCGCCAATGATGAGTTCACCGTCATCCGCGTGGGCGGCCACTTCCTCCCAGGTCCCTAGCGCCGCCGGGGACGCCGCCTGCCCGTTCTCGTACCTAGCCCAAATCACACGCCCGCGCCCGGCCTGAATCACAGCAATCAATCTGCGGTGTGGCAGCGCTCTGGTCAAAACATCCAACGTTGACACACCGACTAGCGGCAGGTTGCCTGCCAGCGCCAGGCCTTTGGCAACGCCCAACCCGATTCGCACACCGGTGAATGATCCCGGCCCAATGGCAACCGCAACCGCCGTCAAATCATGGGCCAAAACGCTCTGAGCAACCAATATGCGCTCGATGGCCGGCGCCAACTCGATCGTGTGGTTGTTCGAGGTGCGCCACGTCGTTTCGGCCAGAATGACTTGTTCGGAAGCCAGAGCCAGGCTGATGAGACGGGTGGCAGTATCAATCGCAAGAATCACGTCTAATGTTCTAACGTTCAACGTCCAGCGTTGAATGTTTCAAGAAATTGCAAATAGCGCAAGCCGGTTGCGGTAAGGCTCAAGGCTCTGGTCTCCGCACGCGCCGCGACCCAGCGCAGTTCAATCCACAATCGTTCTGGCGGCAGGCATGCCAACACACGCTCCGGCCACTCAACGAGAGTCGCGCCGTTGGCGTCGTTCAGCATCTCTGGCAGGGCAATGCTTTCGGCGTCTGCCGAATCGCGCAGGCGGTAAGCGTCCACGTGATAGAGTCGGCCTCCCCCGGCATTGCTGTATTCGTTGACGAAAACGAACGTCGGGCTGTTCACCACTTCCAACGCCCCCCAGCCGTGGCCGATTCCCATCGTAAGAGTCGTCTTCCCGGCCCCCAACTCGCCCGCCAGGCAGACCACATCTCCCGGCTGAATCAACTTTCCTAGTCGGACTCCGATCTGTTGTGTCTGAGCCGGGCTGTGAGTTGAAATTTCTAGCCTGTCGGTCACTTGAGCGATTATAACATTGACTATTGGACAGAATCAGAGTGAAAGGCTATGATCTGCGCTATGCGTGTTCTTATTATTTCCGACATTCATGGCAACTTAATTGCATTGGAAACCGTGCTCGCCGACGCTAGTAGTGATTATGACACTGTGTGGTGTTTGGGCGACCTGGTAGGCTACGGCCCCGACCCGAACGAATGCGTGGATCGCATTCGCGCCCTGCCCAACCTGACGTGTCTGGTAGGCAATCATGATAAAGCCGCCATCGGCGGCATTGACATCTCGGCCTTCAATGTGGACGCCCGACTGGCCATCGCCTGGACTCAGCGCTCGCTTACCGCTGAGACGCGCGACTATTTGATGAACTTGCCGGAACGCACTTTACATGGCGACTACACCCTGGTTCATGCCAGCCCCCGCCAGCCGGTATGGGAATATATTCTCGACCGCTATACGGCCGAGCAAAATTTTGCCTATTTCAACACCCCTTATTGCGTAGTGGGCCATACGCACATGCCCATCATGTATATCAAACTCAACGGCGATGTGATGGAGATGCGCGCTAATTACGACGAAATTCTGGCGCTGGGCCGCGATCGGATCATTATCAACCCCGGCAGTGTAGGCCAGCCCCGCGACAGCAACCCCGACTCGGCCTACTCCATTCTCGATTTTGAAACCAATCATTGGGAATTCCGGCGCGTGCCTTACGACATCGCCGCCACCCAGAGCCGCATGACCGAGGCCGGGCTTCCCTCCCGCCTCATCGCCCGACTGCAAAAGGGCTGGTAGTTTCCCCTCTTTCCAAACTCAACACTTTCATTAAGCCAGGCGTGAAAACCCGGCCTGGTTGTTTTTGTCACCTTCCTGTCAACCCATTATCAAGTATGGCGGCGCGAGTTGCGTTATACTGCTGACAAACGTCGAAACTCAGGAGGAAACTGCGATGAAAACCAAACTGTTCACCCTGGCCGTGATCTGTATTCTGACTCTGGCCGCCTGTGGCGGCGCGGCGGCAACGCCTGAACCTTCTTTTGCCCCTGCGGCCACCGCGGCGCCCGCCGCTGCAGAAGCCCCAGGGCTGGCTGGCGGTGACGGAACAACCAATGTCGCCCCAGAGCGCCTCGTCATCAAAAACGCCAGCCTGTCGATTGTAGTGGATGACCCGACCGCAGCCGTGCGGAGCATCACCAGCCTGGCCGAAGGGACGGGCGGATTTGTCGTGTCCACCAACACATTTCGAATTACCACCGGGCCTGATGCGAGGTCTGTCCAACAGGCGAACATAGCGATCCGCGTGCCGAGCGAGCAGTTCAACAGCGTGCTGGAGCAAATTCGGGCCATGGCCGTCGAAGTGCAGAACGAAAACATCTCCGGCCAGGACGTGACCGCCGATTATGTTGACCTGCAAAGCCGCCTGAAGAACCTGGAGGCCGCCGAAGCTCAGTTGCAGTCCATCATGGAAGAGGCCACCAAGACCGAAGATGTGCTGGCGGTGTACAACCAGCTTGTGTCCACTCGCGAGCAGATCGAAGTCATCAAAGGCCAGATGAAGTATTACGAGCAGGCGGCAGCCTTGTCGTCAATCAATATTGACATCACGCCGAGCGTTGTAGCCCAGCCCATCCAAATTGGCGGCTGGCACCCCGAAGGCACGGCCAAGCAGTCAATTGAGTTCCTGGTTCGCATCGTCCAAAGCCTGATCGATCTCTTGATCACGTTCAGCATCATTTGCGGGCCGTTCGTTATCGTGCTGGGCATCCCTGCCTTGTTTGGCTGGCGCTGGTGGTGGAACCGTCGCCAGAAAGCCAAAGCATTAGAGGCGCAACAAAAATAAGCCTGATACCCCGGCCCGGCAGTTCCACCTGGCCGGGGTGGGAACATTCAAAACTGTTTTCACGTCTTGCTTTCACGAACATAACTCACCATTGAAGTGAAAGGACGCCGATCATGAAACGCACCCTCTTTGCCATTACCCTGCTTGTCACCCTTGCCCTGGCTGCTTGCCAGCCGCAAACTATACGCACCACCGTTACCGACAATGCTCTCAGCGGTGAAGCCGCACCTTCCACCGGATTCAGCGCCCCTGCCGGGCTTCCCCCTCAAGAGGCCCCGGCTGGCAGTGGCACATTTTACGCCCCTGAAGCCCAGTTGCCCGCGCCAGCGCTGACCAGCAACGTAGCCGCCGCCACGGTTGATCGTCTCGTCATCAAAAACGCCAACCTGTCCATCGTCGTGGACGACACCACGGCCTCAGTGGATGCCATCACCCGCCTGGCCGAAAGCCTGGGCGGCTACGTGGTCGCGCTCAACACCTTCCAGACAACTTACGGCCCGGAAGCCAAGCCGGCCCAGCAAGCTACCCTGACCATCCGCGTGCCGAGCGACAAGTTGAATGAGGTGTTAGGTCAGATCAAAGGGATGGCCGCCGAAGTGAAGACCGAGTCTATCTCTGGCCAGGACGTGACTTCTGAATACGTTGACCTGAAGAGCCGCCTGACCAACCTTGAGGCCGCCGAGAAGCAGTTGCAGTCCATTTTGGCCGAAGCCACCAAAACCGAAGACGTGCTGGCCGTGTATAACCAGCTTGTCTACACCCGCGAGCAAATTGAGACGATCAAGGGTCAGATGAAATACTATGAAGAGTCAGCGGCGCTCTCGGCCATCAACATCGAGCTGATCCCGAACGTAGTCACCCAGCCGCTTGAAATTGCCGGTTGGCATCCCGAAGGCATCGCCAAGCAGGCCATCGAAGACACGGTTCGCTTCCTGCAAAACTTCACCGACGGCCTGATCTACTTCGGCATCGCCCGCCTACCCTTTCTGCTCATCGTGGGCCTGCCCGCCTTCTTCATTGGCCGGGTTGTATGGCGGCGGAACAAGAAGAATAAAACAGTGGCCGCTTAACCCCCCAGCCCCCACCCTAACCACCCTCCCTCGTCGAAACAACACTGAACAGGGGAGGAAGATCAAAGCGGGCGGCTTGTCTCCCCTCCTCGACAAGCCGTCCGTTTCGTATGTGACCAATTCAGCAATGATAGCCATCGTGGGAGCGGTTTGTAACCGCGACCTATCGCGCATACAATGCGCTCCCACGCTCCCACGATGGTCATTCATAAACGAGCGCGCCGCGGCGCGTAAATCATCAACACCACAAACACAACCGCATCCAGCAACAGCGCCGCAAACACAATCGCCACCATCACCTGTGGGCCAGTTCGTTCAAACAGTTGCCCGATCAACCACGGCAGAAACATTGCGCCCAGGCTTCCGCCGACAAAAAAGAAACTTGTGATCCGGCCAGTGATAGTCAAACGCCGTTCGGCAAACGAGAGGGTGGTTGGGAACACGGACGCCATAAAAAGGCCTGTGCCCACAGCGGCCACCCAAAGTAATGCTGTGGAGCCGGCCCACCCGAGCACCACTCCCAAGCTGAGCAAGCACCCTAGCAAATCAATCGTCAAAATTGTGCGCGGCCTGAAGCGTGCGGTCAGTGGTATCGCCAACAAACGGCCCGCCGTCAGCCCGCCCCAAAATGCCGAGGTGAGATAAGCGGCAGTGGCTTTGTCGGCCAGCTTCAATGTCGTCGCATACGTGAACACCCACGAGCCAAACCCGACTTCGGCCCCGACGTATAAAAAGAAAAAGGCCGCGATCAAAGCGACCAGAGGATAATTGACTCGATCTCCAACCACCGCCGTTGTTGCCGCAGGCGCCTTCGGGTTGGGGACACGCCACACCCACAGCGCCGTCGGGAAGACAAGCAGGGCCAACACCCAAAATGCCCAGGTGATGCCGCCACTCAGCCCTATAACTTGAGCCACAATCAGCGGCGCAAAGGCCGCCCCGACCCCGAACATGAAATGCAAACCGTTCATATACGGCCCGACCTTCTCGCCAAACACCCAGACGATCAAGGTGTTGCTACCGACATCAATGGTCGCCTCGGCCACGCCCAAAGCCAGAACGATAACCATCAGCGCCCACAACAGTGGCGTGATCGGGATCAGGATTAGACCGGCGGCGGAGAGCAAAATGGCTAGGGCCAGGATGGGGTGGCCAGGCAGGCGATCATATAAACGGCCCGACAACAGGCTGCCGGCAATGTAGCCGATGGACTTGGCGGCGAACAATACGCTGATCCCGCTCAACGTTGTGCGAGTCTGTGCGGCCAGGCCGGGCAAGGTGGGGCCTAGAATCGCGCTCGTCATCCCCAGGCCGATAAAAGCCGCATAGTAACCGACAAGATAGGCAACTGCTCCCTGTTGTTTAGTAACAACCAAAGGTGGTTGAGACATTTTATCTCTAAAAATTGAAGCGGGCGGCCTGTCGCTGACAAGCCGCCCGCTTTTGACTTCCGAAGTTTTATAAACTTCGGAAGTCTGAATTACACCTCATTCACAACCGCAAACACCATCGGCCTGCGCTTCATTTCTGAGTAGAAGAACTCCGAGAGGCGCTCTTCGACCGAGCGAGCCATGCCAGCGCCGTTGGCGTTGAAGGCGGCCACCTCAGCCTTCTTGGCCGCCATCGAGAACAGTTCTTCCGAGTCGCGCACAAATACAAAGCCCTTGGAGAGAATGAGCGGTTTCTCGACCAGCTTACGGGTCTTGCGATCCACCAGCAAGTTGACGACCACGAAGCCATCGCGGGCCAGGTTTTCGCGCTCGCGCATCACTTCCGGGCCAATGTCGCCCACGCCGGTGCCATCCACGTAAACGTAGCCGCCCGGCATGCGCTCGCCAATGTTCATCGCATCTTCGGTGAATTCGATGACGGTTCCATTTTCGATCACAGCGATATTTTCATCAGGAATACCGACCTCACGGGCCAGGGCGGCATGTTGGTGCAGTTGGCGCAGTTCACCGTGAACAGGCACAAAGAACTTGGGCCGCACCAGGTTGATGAACAACTTCTGCTCCTCGGAACTGGCGTGGCCCGAAACGTGCACTGGCAGGATCGGGTCGTAGATCACGTTAGCCCCACGCTGGAAGAGGCGGTTGATTGTCCGAGACACCATTTCTTCATTGCCCGGAATCGGGTGAGCCGAAATCACCACCGTGTCGCCTTCTTCTAAGTCAAACTGTCGGTTGCGGCCCACCGAGAGGCGGCCCAAAATGGATGACGGCTCACCCTGTGAGCCGGTGGTCATGATCACTACCTTGTCTTTGGACAGGTTGAGCGCCTGATCCATCGAGATCAACAAACCTTCAGGCGCTTCAAGGTAGCCGAGCTTCTGCGCCATCTTGGCGTTCTCCACCATGGAGGTGCCGACGAGCGTCATCTTGCGACCGTTGCGGGCGCAGGCGTTGACCACCTGCTGGATACGCGAGATGAGCGAGGCAAAGGTGGCGACGATGACCCGGCCCGGCGCATCGCGGAGGACTTTGTCGAGCGCGCCATCAATCACCGTTTCAGACGGAGTCCAACCGGGCTTGGCGGCATTGGTCGAATCTGAGAGCAGAGCCAGCACGCCCCGGCTGGCGAACTCGCCCAGCTTCGAGAAGTCGGTCACCCAGCCGTCAACCGGCGTGTGATCGATTTTGAAGTCGCCAGAATGGACGACGAGGCCGACCGGCGTGGTGATGCCCAGACCCACGCAGTCGGGAATGCTGTGGCAGACGTGAAAGAACTCGACCGTGAATGGGCCGATGGTAACGGTCTCGCCGGCTTGCACGGTGTTGAGCGTTACCTTGTCCAGCAACTTCGCATCGCGCAGTTTCACTTCCAGCAAACCGCGCGTGAGCGGGGTGGCATAGATGGGCGCGTTGAACTCTTCGATGACGTGTTTGATCGCGCCGGTGTGATCTTCGTGGCCGTGGGTAATGATGATGCCGCGAAG
>CAYSIV010000002.1:41607-52245 GCA_964431175.1 uncultured Anaerolineales bacterium | reverse complement strand
GAGAATTTTCATAGCCCCAACCCTGCCTCGCGCGCCCGCATAATCGCTTGCACTCGGTCGGCCACTTGCAATTTGTCGAAAATGTTCGAGACGTGATTGCGCACGGTCTTCTCGCTGAGGGACAGACGCGCGGCAATGTCGGCATTGCCGAGGTGCTGGGCAATCAGGCCCAGGATTTCGCCCTCGCGCTCAGTGAGTTCGGGGAAGAGTTCCGAGAGCGGCGCGGGGCGAATGCCGGCGAAGTAGCGCGCCATGCGCTGGGCGATGGCCGCGCCGAAGATCACCTCGCCACTGCTGACAGCGCGAATGGCGCGCAAGATCTCAACCTTGAGCGCGCCCTTGAGCAGATAACCGCGCGCCCCGGCCCGCATGGCGGCAAACACCGAGTCGTCATCGTCAAACATGGTGAGCATCAGGATGCCGATGTGCGGGCTGGTGCGTAGGATGCGGCGGGTGGCTTCGATGCCGTTGAGGCCGTTCCCATCCGGGTCCGGCATGTTGATGTCCATCAGAATTACATCCGGCTGAAGGTCGGCGGCAAGTTGAACGACCTCCGCCCCGGTGGTGGCTTCGCCGACCAGCGATAGGTCTTCAACCGATTGGAAGAGCGCGCGCAGGCCAATGCGAATGTTGCGTTCGTCGTCGGCGATGAGGAGCGAAATCTTGTCCATGTTGGCCGAGTAGTTATCGGTAATTAGTAATAGGTAATTGGGCGGTCACGCATATGCCGCCGTTGATTCCGGCTTCGACCACACAACTGCCGCCGATTTCCTCGGCTCGTTCGCGCATGGAACTTAATCCAACGCCCGGGCGGCGAGTCGCCGGAAGGCCGAGGCCGTTATCCTGCACGTCGAGGCGCAGGGTCGAGTCACCTAATGCTAACCGCACCTGACATTCCTTCGCTTGGGAGTGCTTGACGACGTTGGTGAGGGCCTCCTGTGCGATGCGGTAGGCGGCGACTTCGACGGCGGCGGGCAGAGGCGGCATCGGATCGGGCGCAACGACGCTAACGCGCAACTTGCCAGGTTCACACTGGGCCGCAAGCGAGCGCACCGCGCCCACCAGGCCAAATTCGTCGAGGGCCGGAGGCCGCAGGCCCTGCACTAACTCGCGAACTTCGGAGACGACGCTTTGCGAGTCGGTGATTAAGTGGTCTACCAAGGCGCGACTTGGTGAGTCAGGTTCCAGCGAATCGCGGACGGCTTCGAGAATGAGCGCTTGCCCGGCGAGTTTGGGGCCGAGCCCGTCGTGCAGGTCGCGGCGCAGGCGGCGGCGCTCTTCTTCGCGTGAAGTGACAAGCCGCTCACGAGCCTGTTGCAGGTCGGTGGTGAGGCGGGCGGCGTGGGCGGCCACTCCGGCCTGATGGGCAATGTCGGTCAACAAGCGGCGTTCGGCGGGGGTGAACGATTCACCAGCGGCACGAGGAGCAATGTCCAATTGCCCGATGGTTTCACCCTGATACACAAGCGGAAAAGACTCGGGTCTGGCGTTGAGTGGCAGGGTGCCGTGAGTCGCCACCGTTTCGTTGCTCAAACGGATGGCGGCATAGGGTAGTTTGAGGGTCTGGGTGATAGTTTCGACGGTGATGGGTAATATCGAGTCAGAGGCGAGAGTGGCTTCCAATCGCTGGCCGAAGCGGGAGAGGACGGTGTAAGGGTCGTCACGCTCGCCATACATCAGGCGGTTGACGGCGCTCTGCAGGCGGCTGCGCGCGGGTTGGAACAGCATAGCGATGAGGCTGGTGGCCAGCAGTGAAACCAGCAGGTTACCCTGTAATTGGAACACTGCGCCCAACCCGGCGACAATCGCCACGTACACGCCGACCACGCCCGCCGTTAGCACACTATAGACCAGCGTGCGGTTGACGAGTAGGTCAATGTCGAACAGGCGGTAACGCAAGACTGCTACCCACAACGAAATGCCGAAGAAGGCAATGGCGGCTGTGGTGAGTGTGTTGCTAATCAGAAAGCCAAGCGAGCCGGGTTGCACATCAATTGTCAATACCTTCGCCAACACCGAAGACAGGATGCTGGTCGAGGTGGTCATGGCTAAACCATAAACAAGCCACTTAATCTGTTGTCGTTGAACGGGATTGGCTACATAGCGATAACGATACCCTTGAAACAAAAAGGTAGTCACAGCCGCGATAACCGCCCAGCCTCCGGTGAGAGTGGCTATGGGTGTCCCCGATATTTGAGACACTGGCAGGAACACGGCCAAACCTGCAATAAGGAAATTTGGCAATATGAGCCAGCGGCCCCAACGCGGGACAAACTGCCCATTCGGAAAGAGATAAAAGAAGGGCAAGAAACCGGCCGCGCCAAACTCTATGACCTTAGCAAACAACCAAAAGTCTGGATAGGTATTGGCCAATGCCATCGGCGCATTCGATAGATTGACCGGGCAGGTGCCGATCACCAACGCGAACAACAGAGCCAGGCGGTCGTTTGGCTTGCGCCAGATCACGATGGTGACGAGGGCAAGTGATAAGATCGGAACGACCAACGGCAGAAGAGTGTTGTAGGCCGCATAAGTTGTAAGTGAAAGACCCGACGTAGCGAGCTTTTGCAATCCGGTAATGGACGGTTGTCCCCATAGGCACTCTGAATCAGTACAGACCGTCTGCATTTGATTGAAGACCAGTGGCAGGCCGGCCAACATCAACGCCAATACGACTAGCGCATAAGTTAACCAGGCTAGTCGAATGAGCTGAATCCATTTCGCGCTCAGTTGTGTAGAAGGCACAACTGAGCGCGGGTCAACCGTAGGTATGGCAAAAGAACCTGACATTGGCTGTTCCTATGATTACACGGATGCTAAGGTAAAGCGGTTGGAAACTGAATTACCCTCATACTACCCGAACGCTCACGCAGACACAACAGCGCGCCGTTCGCCCCACACCTGTTTTGAGCGGTAACTACTCAACCGGGCGACTGAAGTCGCAGCAACGACAGCACGAAGCTTGCCTCCTCAGGCTGGCGCCGAGTCGGCGGAGGCCGACTTCGTGCAGTTCGTTGGCGCGGTTTCAACCGCCAGCCGCCAATGGCTGAGTAGTTACTTTGAGCGAAGTAGAATAATGGCAAGCCAGATGTGCCACACTTGCATAGCGAGAAAAGAAGGAAAGCCCGTAATGGGGCCAATCCAGACCGTCAGCGCGTACAAGATACCACCGATAATTCCAATCCAGTTTAGGATGGCAGGAAATCTTTTCGTCTTCAGCGCGGCTACGCCCCATAACACCATTGCCCAGCCCGTCGCATAGGCCGCTGTTGACCTGAACCCGCCAGCGACTAAATTGTTCGCGACATTGATTACTGTCAGGTCCGGTGTTCCTATCGCACTTGCAAGTTGGCTTGTCTGTTCGGGCGTGTAGAAGAGGCTCCCAAATACGTTCTCTTGGCCACCAGCACCTGCGGCGACCAGAAATGCGCCCCCAATAACGCCAGCAACTAATGCTAAGCGCATCATCATGTTCAAAGGCGTTGCGAGGTGATAACTGAGCGGTAATGCCAAAGCAATCACGGCTGTGCCAATGGCGAGTTGTAATAGCCAGTTGAGCGTTGCCATCAACACATTCGCTTGAATTTTAGCCGGGATAAACTGGTCGGCAAAACCGGGAAATACACTCATTTGAGCAATCGCCACGATAAGGGCCAATAGCCACAACACGAATAGCGCCAGCGCGACCCCTCCGGCAAGTTTGGATGATCCAACTTCGGTAGTAATGTGATTAGTTTGCATAGGTGCCTCCAGGAATATAGGGTTGAGATTTCTAGAGTCACAATAGCATGTACCTTGTCCCAAAGTCACGGGCGTTTGTCCTGATTGGGCGGGAAAGAAAAAGCCCTCAACCACAAGTGGTGAGGGCCAGGGGCCTCCGGTTTGTCAGGCCATTGGCTACTTATGGTCCTATTGCTTCGTAACGGAGTTTCCCATACCCGCCTCCAGCGCCATTAGCATGAGCTTCGCCTGGTCGGCCTGCCCGGTTTGATTGGGTATCAGGTCAAATCGTTGCGTTCGGGCCGATGAGTTACGGTTTAAATGCGAGAGCCAGGGACGCCGACCCTGGCTCTCTCAAAGGAGGAGAAGAAGAGATGTCATATTTACCCTTCTGAACTAGAGAATAACACAGCCTTCAAAAACCACCTTGCCTGACAGCCTACGCCAAACCTACGCCAGCCCTACGCTCATCACCAGCCGGGGTAGCCGCCCCTGCTATAATCCCGTTCTCTCATGGCTGTGCGTTTTTCCTTCGGCATCCGCCCTTCACTGTTCGTCATCATTGCCCTCCTCAGCGGCGCATTTCTGCGCTTTCACGGGCTGGGCCACGTGCCGCCCGGCTTGCACTATGACTTCGCCGCCAACGCCATCATCGCCAATGGCATTGCTTTCGAGGGTTGGCGCGAAATCTTTATCACCGCCTATACTGGCAAAGAGGTATTGTTCTTCTACACGGCCGGGCTAATCTTCAAATTCGTCGGCTCGTCCATCTTCGCCCTGCAATTCACCGCCGCCATCTATGGGGTGCTCGGCATCGCCGCCTGCTACTTCGCCGCTCGCCAACTGCTGTGGGATGACGCCGACTCAATGTGGATCGCCGCCCTCGCCGCCGCCGTTCTCTCCTTCACCTTCATGCACCTCGTCTGGTCGCGCTACGGCGAACGCGCCATCACCGAGCCTTTTGTGCAAGGTTTGGCTGTCGGCTTCCTTTTTCGCGGCCTGAGAAAAATGCGCCGCGAAGACGCGACCCCGCAAAGAGAAGCGGGGCAGGCGGACCCAAAGATAACAAGAAAACACTTCGCGCTCTTCGCGCAGTGGCTTTGGCGGTTAAATAATTCGAGAGATATGATCCTGGCCGGGGCCTTCACCGGGCTAGCCGCCTACACCTACCTCGCCGCCCGGCTCTTTCCACTTCCAATTGCCGTCACCCTCCTCGCGCTTCTCATCTCCGAAGCCCGCCGATCACTCGACCCCCTCACTCCACGCCTCACCCAAATTGGACTCTACCTCTTCGCCGCCGCCCTCGTCTTTGCCCCGCTCGGCTGGTTCTTCGCCACCCATCCCGGAACCTTCCTCGTCCGCGCCAACCAGCTCACGCCCAAGACGGGCGAAGGCAATTTACTACTACAAGCCGTCACTGGCGCGCTGGGCATGATCTTCATCTCCGGCGAACCTTATGATCGCTTCAACATTCCAGGCCGGCCCATTTTCGGCCCCGTCCTTGGCTTCTTCTTTGTCATCGGTTTCGTCCTCACTCTTATTAAACTCTTTCGGCCCTCACGTTCGTCGTTTCACCTCCCGCTCTTTCTGGTTGCCTATCTGTTCACTTTTCTTCTTCCCACCGCCATTTCAGTTCACGACATCTTCCCCTCAAATGTGCGCTCCATGGGCCTGTTGCCGGTGCTAGCCATCTTCCCGGCGCTTGGCATCATGGCCGTTAGCCACTGGTTGCCTGCCGCTAGCCGTCCCGTCTGTCGTCTGTCGTCCTTCGTCCTTCGTCCTTCATCTCTGTTTGTCATCACCCTCATCGCCGGAACGGTCACCACCTACCACTCCTACTTCAACATTTGGGCCACCGCCCCCAGTTTGTATTACGCCAACGACACCGATCTCGTCAACGCCTCGCGCTGGATCAATACCCAAAACATACAAGGCGCAAGCGTTTACTTCTCCGCTATTCACTACCGTCATCCAACGGTTGCGTATCTTGCCCGCGACTTTCCATCATTTCGTTGGTTCACCGGCGGGCAGGCGCTCGCCATCCCTGAAGGCCCGGCGACCTACATCTTCCCGCACGCCGCGCCGCCGCCCGAAGATTGGATCGCGCAGTGGACTCCGGTTTACGCTCCTTTCGGCCCTGATGGCACGCCCGACTTTCGCGCCTATCACTTCGACTCTATGCCGCCTCTGCCCGATTTCACGCCAGCTTCGGCTAACTTTGGCAACCTCATTGAAATCACAGGCTATCGCGTCGTCGCGCCCGGCGTGGTGGATTTTCGCCTTCACGTCCTCAACCTGCCAGACCAACCCGACTATCGCCTCGTTGCCGACCTGGTGGATGTAGCGGGCTACCATTGGGCGCAAGGCTTCAATGACTCCTACTTCGCCGAGCAGTGGCAGGCGGGCGAAACGATTTTGATGCGAGTCAATATTCCAATCGAGATTGGCACACCCCCTGGCTCTTACAAATTACTAACCACCATTTACTCATCCGGCTCTAACACCAACCTCCCAGCCGGTTCAGCCGCCTACGCCACCCTCGGCCCGATCCCGCTCCCACCCACCGACCCGCAACCACTTGTTGATCCGCTCGTCGTCATCAGCGGCCTCAATCTGATTCAACTCGACCCGCCGCCAGCTGCCGCCCGCCCCGGCGAACCATTGCCCTTCACTCTTCACTGGCAGGCCCAATCTCTAAACGCCAATAACCAATTGCTGATTACCAAACTAAACGACCTCGCGATAGACTCCGCCTCCCCTGCGCACGGCGGCCACCCCACCAGCCAATGGCGCCCCGGCGAGATCGTCATTGATCGCCACGCCCCGCGCATCCCGCGCGATCTGCCGCCTGGCGCATATAATGTCACCGTAAACGACTTTCTCATCGGCGCCGTCACAATCGAAAAGATCGAGCGGCAATTCACGGCGCCAGCTCCTTCTATTCCCGTCGCTTCCAACTTCGGTGGTCAAATCGAGCTTATCGGTTACGATCTCACCAGTTCATCAATCACTCTTTACTGGCGCATGTTGAAAGAAACCGGCGCCGACTACACCGCGTTTGTTCACGTTCTGGGCGCGGACGGCCTAATCATCGCCCAGCACGACACTGAACCCCAAAACGGCCGCTACCCAACGTCGTCGTGGGCTGAAGGCGAATACGTGACGGACACGATTGACATCTCGACGGCCGGCACTTCAATTGAAATCGGCTGGTACGTGGCCGAGACCGGGGAGCGGCTGAAGACGATCGACGGAAACATGGTGCGCTTTGCGCCATGAAGATCAGGAACCACGGATTAGACTGATTTCACGGATTTGGAATCAAAACTCAGCAGATCACGAAAACGCCTTTGTTGTTCGCGATGTACTGAAAATCTGTGTAATCTGTGAAATCAGTGGTTTATTAAATACAGAGAGGAGAATCGAAATGAATAAGGTAGTGAAGTGGATCGGCGGCATTCTGGGCGGACTGATAGCCGTGCTCTTGATTGTGATTCTGGCGCTGGGACTCGTGTCCATTCCAGAAGATGTGCCGCCCAAGCCTCTGCCCGGCCACACCGGAGCGCCCGACGGCGTGATCACGACCGCGCCCGTGGAAAGCACCCGCACTCTCACTGTCAACCCGGGCGAACTGATTCAAGACGCAATTGATCAGGCCAAGCCCGGTGATGTGGTGGAGGTTCTGCCGGGCGCCTATCACGAAGCGCTCATCGTGAGCATCCACAATCTTACCTTGCGTGGCCTGGCCGGCGCGGACGGCCAGTGGCCCATTCTGGATGGTCAGAGCGAGTTTGACAACGGCGTTTTCGTTACCGGTAGTTTCTTCACCATCGAACGCTTTCAGATTCGTAATTACCAGGAAAACGGCGTCATTACTCAAGGCGGCTACGGGCCGGTCTACCGCGATCTGATTGTGGACAACCCCGGCGAGTATGCTGTGTTCCCCATCGCCAGCACGAACATCCTCATCGAACGGGTGAAGGCCAGCGGCGCGACCGACTCGGCGCTTTACGTTGGGCAGTCGCGCGACATTATTGTGCGCGACAGTGAAGCTTTCAACAGTGTGACCGGCATTGAGATCGAGAACTCGGTGAATGCGCTGGTAGAGAACAATTACGTTCACGACAACACCGGCGGCATTCTCGTCTTTCTGCTCCCGAATTTGAACGCTAAAGACGGGCATGACACGGTAGTGAAGAATAATCGGGTGGAGAACAACAACACACTCAACTTTGCCAGCGGCGGCGTGGTGCAGAATGTTCCGGCGGGCCGCCGATGGCACCGAAGTAACGGGCAACACCATCACCGGCAACGACTCGGCCGGCATTGGCGTGGTGGCCTCGACCATCATCTTCGACGATGTCAGCAGTTTCGACATTCCGCTGGCGCCGGAGCAGACGTGGATTCACGATAATACTTACGGCAACAACGGCACTCACCCCGCGCCCCTCCTGGCCGATCTCGGCCTGCCGGGCGTGGATGTATTGTGGGATGCCAGCGGCTGGGACAATCGCTTTGACGACAGCGGCATCAAAACTTTCCCGATCTTGCCATCCTCGATCTGGCCGGATGTGGCGAAGAAAGCGCTGTGGCAGGTGCTACAGAAGTTGAAGTAGGGGCGTTCGATTGAACGCTCCGACTTCAACAGCCTACTATATGTTAGCAGAAGTCTTCCACCAGTTGTCGCCCTGAGCGGAGCGAAGGGTCTCCGGCCCCACAGAGAGATGCTTCGCTTTGCTCAGCATGACAAACCGGCGAGGGATTTCCGCCAGGGTGTACTACGGTGTCGCCGTCGGCGGAGCGGCGCGGGCCGTCTTGGTCGCGGCGATGGCGGTGCGAGCGTAATCTGTCGCCAGCACCGGGCGGAGCGTATGGGTCGGCGTGCGGGTGAGAGTCATTGACGGAGTTGAGGTGGGCGTGCGAGTCGAGGTGGCCGAGGGCGTTGCGGACGGGGTGAAAGTCTGGGTGCGAGTGGGGGTGAAGGTGCGAGTGTAGGTGGCCGTGCGCGTGGGCG
Organism: uncultured Anaerolineales bacterium; assembly: GCA_964431175.1. Classification (GTDB taxonomy): domain Bacteria; phylum Chloroflexota; class Anaerolineae; order Anaerolineales; family VGOW01; genus VGOW01. Next base: position 43,511 of record CAYSIV010000002.1, on the reverse strand, counting down.
TGTGGGTTGGGGTGAAAGTCGGCGTGCGCGTAGAGGTGGCCGTAGCCGTGTTCGTGGCCGTTGAGGTTGAGGTGACGGTGAAGATATTGGTGGCGGTGAAGGTCGCCGGCGGCGGCGGGGTGCGAGTCGGCGGCAACCCCGCGATCACAAAGTCAACAGCTTGCTTGAGCGTCTCGCCCACGTAAATCGCCACCCGGTAGTTGCCCGGTTCGTATAAACAAATTTCGAGCGGACAGGGCGACGCGCCATAGCCGCCGGTTCCACCCTCCCAAGCTGCGGTGTCAATGTAAATGGGCTCGCTGTTTCTAAACCAGATGGTGGACACTTGCGCACCGTTTGTCATGTTGTTGTAGGTAAAGATGGCGAACAACGTCGTCAGGTTGCTGGCATCAAAGTTGAGCGAAGCGTCGGTGGGAACAAAGTTGCTGTTGTAGCCGGTAGCAACGGTAATTGGGCCAATGGCGGCGTTGGGATCAGGGGTGACGGTCGCCTCTAAAATCGGTGTGATCTGCGCCGCTGGATAAGCAGGAGTCACCGTATCGGTGGGCGGCAAAGTGGGCGATGGGGTTAGGGTGTCGGTGGGCGGCAAGGTAAGCGACGGAGTGAGGGTGAGGGTGGGCGAGCGAGTGAAGGTTGGCGTGATAGTTGGGGTCGGACTGATGGTGGGCGTGAGCGTCGGCGGAATCGCCAACTCCACGGCCGGTTTGCCCCCCATGATCACCGCCAGGCCAAATAGTAGAAAGAAAATGCTGAAGCCGAAGTAGCGCCAACCGCGCTCGGCCGCCTGCCGTCGGAGCATGAAAAATGGCAGGCGGCGCGACTCGGAGAGATTTGCCAATCCGGCCAGCAGGCTGATGACCAGCCCAACAGCCAGGGCCAGAGTCAGCCACAAGAGGTACGTTTCGGTTGCTTGCCTAAACATTGGAAAAGCGGTATCTATTAACCTGAGGCATTATAGCATTGTAGACATCGGCGCCTTTGTGAAGCGGGTTGCTAAACAAATACACAAACGCTCAATGTCTCTTCGGCTTGTTTTATGCTACAATCTCATCAACGTTAGTGACCCGGAGATGCAAGCTATGGTAGAAGTGACAGTTGACAGCATCCGCGTAAGCTTGATGTCTACTCATCGCGTCGTCATTCTCAAAGACGCGGAAAATGAGCGCTACCTGCCGATCTGGATCGGCCCCTGTGAAGCGGATGCGATTACGGTTGAACTGCAAGATGTGGAAGTGGCCCGGCCGCTCACCCACGACATCCTCAAAAATGTCATCACCGAACTGGGCGGCAAAGTGGTAAGGGTGGAAATCAGCGATCTGCGAAACGACATTTTCTACGCCACCCTGATCATCGAAACCAAAGGCAAAACGGTTGAAATCGACTCGCGCTCGTCAGATGCGCTGGCGCTGGCCGTGCGCGCCCGCGTGCCCATTTTTGTGCAGGATGCGGTGATGAGCAAAGCCGCCATCGTCCCCGAATCTGAAGTAGAAGCAGAAGCCGGGGAAGTTGCCGCCGCCGAAGGCAGTGAGCGTCTCTCGGCCTTCTCCGACTTTGTGGACTCGCTTGATTTTGAGGACCTGGACAAAAAAGACAAGAAAGACGACGACGACGAATAAGCCGCAAACCACCTTTTACAAGCGACCCTTGCCAAAATTTACACCGCCCCCCTTTTACGGGGGGCGACCTGTCTATGGCTGACACCCGCCCAACCGAAGGCCTCATAACCCCGCCTCACAATCTCGAAGCCGAAGAAGCCGTCCTCGGCTCGGTGCTGATCGATCCCGAATCGTTTTTTGACGTGGCCCAGTTCCTCAAACCGGAGGATTTCTACTCGGTGAAGCATGGCTGGATCTGGGACGTGTTCGTCTCGCTTCACGATGGCCGCTCGCCGGTTGACTTGCTGA
>CAYSIV010000002.1:20880-41597 GCA_964431175.1 uncultured Anaerolineales bacterium | reverse complement strand
CAGGACGAGCTGGAACGGCGCGGTCAATTGGGCGAAGTAGGCGGCCCGGCCTACCTCACCCGCCTCGTCACTCTCACCCCCACCGCCTACAATGCCGCCGCCTATGGCCGCCTCGTCGAAGAAGCCGCCATCCGTCGCCGCCTGATCCAGGCCGCCTCCAACATCGCCAAGCTGGCCTACGAGACCGATGCCGACATCGACACCGTCGTCGGCGAATCCGAGAAGGCGCTGTTCGACGAGAGCGAGCGCCGCAACCTGCACGAGCTTAAGCCGATCAAGAAAATTGCCAGCGAGTATTACGACCGGGTCGAATATCTCTACAACCACCAGAACGAAATTCTGGGCGTGCCCACCGGCTACAAAGATTTGGATAAACTGCTGGGCGGTCTGCAACAGTCCGACCTGGTCATTCTGGCCGGGCGGCCCGGACGCGGCAAGACCAGCCTGCTTCTGTCCATCGCCCTCAACGCGGCCAAGATTTACAAGAAGCGGGTGGCGATCTTCTCGCTGGAAATGTCAAACGAACAACTTGTCCAGCGGCTGGTCTCGCAAGAAACGGAGATCAACTCGCACCGCTTGCGGATGGGCAAGCTGGAAGAGGACGAGTGGCCGAAGTTTATTCACGCTATCAGCATTCTCAGCGACACCGGCCTCTACCTCGACGACACACCCGCCATTTCGGCCCTGGGTTTGCGAACCAAGTGCCGCCGTCTCAACAGCGAGATTAAGCTCGACCTGATCGTCGTCGATTATTTGCAGTTGATGACGGGTGACCTGCGCGTAGAAAACCGCGTGCAGGAAGTGTCGCACATCTCGCGCAGTCTCAAAGCGTTGGCCCGTGAATTGAACGTGCCGGTGCTTACCGCCGCCCAACTCTCACGCGCCGTCGAACAACGATCGGGCCAGAGGCCGATGTTGTCGGATTTGAGAGAGTCGGGCAGTATAGAGCAGGACTCGGACGTGGTCATGTTTCTCCATCACCCCGACGACTGGGATGAAGACCCGCAACGCAAGAGCGTCACCGAGATTATCGTCGCCAAACACCGCAACGGCCCCACCGGCTCGGTGGAGTTAGTCTTCCTCGAGCAGTTGACCAAGTTTGCAGATGCGGAAACACGGCACTTGTCGTTTGAATAACTTCGTGAACAAAGAATTACCGCCAAGGCGCGAAGAACGCGAAGGGTTTTACAAAATTTCTTTGCGCCCACCTGCCCCGCTTCTCTTTGCGGGGTCGCGTCTTTGCGGTGAAATCTTATGAAAGGCTTCTCAGGTTTCCCGCCCGGCAAGGTGCGCACCACCCCGGTGCCCGACCCGTTCTTCACCGAACTCCTGCCGCAGATCGATCATCTCGGCGAGATGAAAGTGACGCTGTACTGCTTTTGGCGGCTGTCGCTCAAAGAGGGCAATATTCGTTACGTGCGCCGCAAAGAGTTGGAAGCCGACGAGATGTTGTTAGGCGGGCTTGCGCAACACAAGCGCGACGCGGCTCCGGCGCTGATCGATGCCCTGGAACGGGCGGTGGCGCGTGGCACTTTGCTTCACGTCGAAATCGAAAGCGCATCTGGCGCAGAAGATTTATACTTTGTGAACACGCCCAAAGGCCGGGCGGCCGTGGACGGCATTACCAAAGGCGAGTGGCGGCCCACCGCCGACGACAATACGCCGGTCGAGGTGCTGGTCAACCGCCCCAACGTGTTCACCCTTTACGAGCAGAACATCGGCCCGCTCACCCCGCTCATCGCCGACGAACTGCGCGACATCGAATCCGAGTATCCGCCGGAGTGGATCGAAGAGGCTGTACGTGAGGCCGTTGAGAACAACGCCCGCTCACTGCGCTACATTATTCGTATTCTCGAAAATTGGAAGACCCAAGGAAAAGCTGACCGTGGAAAAAATCGGGGAAACACTGAAAAAGACCGCCGACGGTATCTCGACTACCTCGAGTAAAGAAGACCCTTCGGGTTTTGCGAAGCACCCCCCTAGCGAAGCGGAGCGGGGCGGAAACCCGAAGGGTCTAACCGGCCCCGGCGACCCGAACTGCCCGCACTGCGGCGGCATCGGCTACATGCGCGAAGACGTTCCGGTGGCCGATCCCAGTTTCGGCAAGCTCTTCCCGTGTTCGTGCCGCTTCGCCGAAATTGAAGCCGCGCAGAAGAACCGCCAGCTTGAGATTTCGAGCCTGGGGCCGCTGGCGGGCAAGACCTTCGACAACTTTCTGCCCGAAGGCCATGCGACCGACTCGGTTCAACGCGCCAGCCTGCGCTTCGCGTTTGAAACCGCCCGCAAGTACGCCGACTCGCCGAAAGGCTGGCTGTTGATCACCGGCGGTTATGGATGTGGCAAGACTCACCTCGCCGCCGCCGTCGCCAACGCCCGCCTGGCCGCCGGTCAACTCGTCATGTTCATCAACGCCCCTGATCTTCTGGATCACCTGCGCGCCACTTATGGCCCCGGCTCCGAAGTCTCTTACGACGATCTCTTCGAGCGGGTGCGCAACATCGCTGTGCTCGTCATTGACGACCTCGGCGCCGAAAGCCCCACGCCCTGGGCGCAGGAAAAGCTCTACCAGATTTTCAACCACCGCTACAACCTGGCCCTGCCCACCGTCGTCACCTCCAACGTCGAACTCGAACGCTTCGACCCGCGCCTGCGAAGCCGGCTGGTGGACATGGACCTCGCCCGCCGCATCAATCTGGACGCGCCCGACTTTCGCCGCGCCGAACCCGACCAGACCGATCTCTCATCGCTTGAGCACCATCGCCACCAAACATTCGAAGCCTTCGACAATCGCAAAGGCGAAATCCCGCCCGATCACTTCCGCCTCCTGCAAGCCGCCTTCGACGAGGCCAAGCGCTTCGCCGACGATCCCGGCGGCTGGCTCGTCCTCACCGGCCCGCATGGAAGCGGCAAGACGCATTTGGCCGCCGCCATCGCCAACCAGCGCGTGCGACTCGGCCAACCCGCCCTCTTCATCACCTTCGCCGACCTGCTCGATCACCTGCGCGCTACCTTCAGCCCCGACTCGTACGTGCGCTACGACAAACGCTTCGCCGAAGTCAAAACCGCGACCCTGCTCGTCCTCGACGATCTCGCCCTCGAAAGCGCCACCCCGTGGGCCAAAGAAAAACTCATGCAGTTGATCGACTATCGCTACGTCGCCGCCCTGCCCACCGTCATCACCACCTCCGCCGACAAAGCCGAACTCGACGACCGCCTGCAAACCCGCCTGCTCGATCCGCGCCTCAGCGTCGTCTGCCCCATCACCGCGCCGATCTACAAAGGCGGCAAGTCGGCCAAACAGACCAAACGAAAGAAATATGCGCGATAAATTCCGCCGACTCATCAGCGACATCGAAAAAGACTCGAAGCCGACTTCCAAACCAACGCCGCCGGCGGCGCCCCCACCTGTGTCGGCCCTCGACCCGACCCCAGTGCCAGCGCCCTCGGGCCGACAACTCGCCCAGGAGCATCTGGCGAAAATGCAGGAGAAGATCAACAAGCTCACCGACGACTTCGCCGAAGGCCAGATCAACCGCGAACAGTTCAAGAAACTTTACGAGCACTATCAGCGCGACCGGCGTTCGCTTGAAAGACTCTTGGCCGCCTCCGAAGTGAAGACTGGAGAGATAAAAGAAGTTGTCGCCGACGGCAAAAGCATCCTCATCCGCCGCGAACATATGGCCCGCGCCGACGGCTATGCCGTGTATGAAAACGCCTCGGGCATGCCCATCACCACCCTCGGCCACTTTGAGTTGGACCCGGCGCTGGCGATCCCGATGTTGTCCTCGTTCCGCGCCGCCACCCAGGAAATTTTTGGCGCGGGCCTTCGCTCGACCGCCATTGAAGGCGGCCGCTGGCTGTGCTTTGTGCCGGGCGAATTTACCACCATGCTGGCTCTCTTTACCAACGAGCCGGCGCAGAAACAGATGACTGATATCGAAGACTTGCATCGCCTCTTCGAGCGCGCCAACCGCCACCGCCTGATTCAATCGCCCATTGAGCCGGACTCACTTCTCTTCCCGCACGAATTTTATAAATGACCGCCGTCGCCTTTTTTACCACAGAGAGCACAGAGTCCACAGAGAATGTCTCGTAAATCTCTGTGTCCTTTGTGCGCTCTGGGGTGAATGATTGTCAATGAAACCGACTTCTAAACTCGCCATCAAGGTCGTGATCGCCGGCGACGGCAACGTGGGCAAAACGTCCCTCATCCGCCAGTACTGTGAAGGCAAGTTCGAGTCGTCGCGGGTGATGACGATCGGTGTGGATTTTCAGACGAAGCGCGTGGCCTTGCCGGAAGGCGAAGTAAAACTTTCCATTTGGGACATGGCCGGGCAGGCGCGATTCGCCATCATGCGGGCCGGATTCTACCGGGGGAGCCGGGCGGCGGCCCTCGTCTTCGACGTAACTAATCCAGAGTCGCTTGCCAACCTCGAAACCTGGCGGGCCGAAATCCTCAAAGCGATCCCCGACCCAAAATTTGTGGTTGTCGGCAATAAGATTGACCTGCCGCGCGATGAAACGACCCACAGCGCCGCCGACTTCGCCGCCCAAATCGGGGCTAGGTATGTGGAAACCAGCGCCGCCACCGGCGGCGGCGTGCCTGAGTTGTTTGAGGTGTTGGCGAGATTGGCGATTGGGTGATTCTGGCTCTCCCGTTTTTGACGGGATTTATGGGTGTCACCCTGAGCGAAGCGAAGGGTCTCTGGCTGGTGACGCCGAGATTCTTCGCTTCGCCCAGAATGACAGGGACGCTTTCCTGTTAAAGCCGAAAGAGCCTAAATTCTTAGCATGACCACTCTCCCAATTGCGATTGTCACTCAAGCGTTACCCGAAGATTGGCTGGCCTCGCTTGAAAACTGTTGCCGCCTCTTGATCGGTTCGACAGAACTCGAAGCCCATTTGAGTGAAGCTGAAGGTCTGTTGACCCTGGTCACCCTTCGCATTGACGACGCGCTGTTGAGCAAAGCGAAACGTCTGCGGGTGGTGAGCAACATGGCTGTGGGCGTGGATAACGTTGATGTCGCCGCCTGCACCCGGCGCGGCATCCCCGTTGGCAATACGCCTGGCGTGCTCACCGATGCCACTGCCGATTTGACGATGGCGCTCCTGCTCTCCGCCGCGCGGCGTTTGCCCGAAGCCAGCGCCGACGCCCGAGAGGGCCGTTGGACGGTTTGGACGCCGACCGGCTGGCTGGGCGCAGATTTGAATGGCGCAGTTTTGGGGATCGCGGGATTGGGGCGAATCGGTTTTGCCGTAGCGACGCGGGCCAAAGCGTTTGGCATGCAAATCGTTTACGCCAACCGGAATGCAAACCCAGAAGCCGAGCGGATTCTAGGGGCCAGCCGCCTCTCGCTGAATGACTTGCTTCGCCAGAGCGACTTTGTGAGCCTGCACGTGCCGTTCTCATCGGAGACTCGCCGGTTAATTGACGAGCGCGCTTTGCGGCTGATGAAGCCGACGGCGATTTTGATCAACGCGGCGCGCGGTGGCGTGGTGGACACAGCGGCCCTGCATCGCGCCCTGAGTGAAGGCTGGATCGCCGGGGCCGCCCTCGACGTGACCGACCCCGAACCCCTGCCCGCCGATCATCCGCTATATCGTTTGCCCAACTGCTTCATCACGCCGCACATCGGCTCGGCCACACACGGCGCGCGCAAGCGCATGGCCGAATTGGCTTGCGAAAATTTGCTGGCCGGGTTGGAGGGGAGACGGTTGCCGTATTGCGTGAATGGGGAAGTGTACAGCCGATAAATCTGTGTACGTTTCTGCGAGCTATCAAGGAGAGACGATTCGATCAGCCAACTGAGGGTATACGCGCCGGAAATCTTTTTCGTTGAGTGTTACCACTCGATCCACCTTTGCTTTCGAGGCGGCATGCAGGATCAAGCCATCATAGGTTGCGCCGCCTGCAATTTCCAACGCTGAGAGGTGACTGATCAGCATGGCATAGTCATCACCAGTAAGATAAACAACTTCGAGCACATTCAGGACATTATGCTCGATCAACTGTTGGGCAACTGAGGGGAGCATACGAGGTTCGACAGGGAGGGTCGTGAGAATAGCGTAGAGTTCGGCCAGTGAATGGGCCGCAACCAGCCCAGTGTCTACGCCGCCCTTTGCTCTCTGCAACCAGGGCAATGCCGCCGAATGAGCCGGGTGAGCCTCGACCATAGAGGCAACCAACACCGAAGTATCAAGAAGGAATCTCACAGGCCGGTTCTTTGTAGCAGAGTAAACAATCGCCGATCGCGTTCGCGCCGGGTCAGGTCACTCAAATCACCGGTTGACTCGGCTTTTACTACTAGTATGCCCCCTTTATCAACTAACATTGGCGGCGGAGACTGAAGACGCAAACGCAAGCCGCCGTCCTCGCCCTTTTCCACAATCAACATCATGCCAGGCGTCAGCTTAAGGCGGCTTCGCAGAGAGTCTGGAATCAAGATGCGACCCAGCTTGTCCAGAGACAATTCGATTAAGTCATTCATATCTCTATCCTGCCTTTCCTTGCCAACAACCGTTATTCTACATCAATCTCCTACCCCTGCCAGGGCAACCACCGCCTCCCCACGCCTCACCCCCACCATCAATACTAACGCCACAACCATGAAGATCGGGGCGACGATCATGATCGAGTTGTAGTTGTTCCCGGTCAACTGGATGATCCAGCCGTTGACGTTTGGCCCGGCGATGGCCGAGAGGGTAGAGAACAAGTAGTACAAGCCGGTGTAAGTGCCTATCCGCGAAGCATCGGTCATGTCCACCACCATCGGTAAACTGTTGATGTTGATGAGCGCCCAGGCCGCCCCGGCCACCATCAACAATGACCCAATCACCGGAACGGTGCCAAGCACAGGCAGTTTAGTGAGCACGAGAGTTAGCGTGGCGACGGGCAGGAAGAAAATTGTGAGCATGACCAGGCTCAACAATATGATCCCGGCCAGGATCGTCAGCCGCCGCCCGACCCGGGCGCCGAGGTAGCCCGACGGCAGAGCAAAGAGCACGAAGATCAACCCCAGTTGGCCGATCAACCGCCCCCCGTCCGACTCGCGCAACCCCAAGTGGTTGATAGCATACAACGAGAAGAAAGCCTCGATAGCAGCAAAGCCAAGAAACCAGAAGAAGATCGCCAGCAGAAGCCGCAGGCCGCTTTTATCCTCATCCTGGGCTACTGATTGTAAACTTGCGAGCATGCCAGGTTGCGCTTCACCTGCTTCGTAAGCCGGCGGCTCTTTGACCAGGAAGAACACCAGCAACGCGGCGACCACCACCAGCGCCGACCCCAGCCAGAACGGGTAAGCCGGGTTCAGGTCATAAAGCGCCGCCCCGCCGAGCGTGGCTACAATCGTCCCCAGCCCGCCCATCAAATTGATAACCCCATTGGCCTGCGAGCGGAATGGCGAGGGCGTAATGTCGGGCATGAGGGCCACCACGGGCGTGCGCCACAGGGCCATGCTCAACAACAGTGAACTGGTGCAAACCACAAACAGCGGCAGAACCTGAGCCAGTGGAATGATGCCAAAGGCGATTGCCCCAATTGGCGCGCCGATGAGGATGAACGGCATCCGCCGCCCAATGGGCGTCCGCAGTCTATCCGACCATGCGCCGACCGGCGGCTGAATGAGCAGGGCGGCGATGTTGTCCAGCGTCATGAAGAAGCCAATCCAAACCGGATCGAGGCCAAATTTCTTGTCCAGAAAGATCGGCACGTAGACGTTGTAGACCGACCAGATGACGCTGACGCCGAAGAAGCCGAAGCCGAGCAAAAAGGTCTTGCCGTAATTGAGTTTCATAGACACCCTTTTGAGGTTACAGGTTAAAAATCACGCGACATTGTTATTCAACGGAACACGCAACTCGCATCACGATTACGGTTTCACCACCCCTGACTCAAAATCGCCCGCTCGCCCAGCCGGTTGCGAGACCCGTACCAGCTTCAGAGTATAATGTCACTACGAGGGCCAGACCTATGGAAGCGGCGATTACTCTTTCCGAGAATACGTTCAAAAGACTGACCGAGCGAGCCAACCAGAGCAAACGGCCGGTGACGGAACTCGTCGAAGAAGCACTGGAACTCTATCTGTTGCCACCACATCCCTATGTCGAAAAGGCGCAGATGGTGTCAGGCTGGCGGCCGGTGATCAAGGGCACACGCATCCCGGTGAGCATTATCGTTGGCTACTTGCGGACCGGCGAAACGCCTGAGAGTCTCGCCACCACGGTGATCCCGCACGTCTCGCTGGCTGCAATTTATGATGCGCTCAGTTACTACCATGATCACAAGGAAGAGGTTGAAGTGGAGATTGCAGAAAACACGGTCGAAGCCAGCCAGAAATATCTTCGCGAACACTTAGGCGAGGAAGGATACCAGCGGATCACGGGACAACTCAGTTGAAGCTTCTCGCTACCGTTTCCGCCGAAGAGATGGCGAACGCCGTCCGTTACTTGCAAGAATTCAAGTAGAGCAGTTTCCGGTTTCATCTACGGCAACCGCCGATCTTCCGAAGCATTTCGGAAGTATGCAACCCCCCTACGGTTTCACTACCCCCTGACTCAAAATCGCCCGCTCGCCCAACCGGTCACCGGTGATTGGGTCGTACCAGCCCACGCCAATGTTGTACACCACGCCAGGCGCAAGGTCGGTCAACGGGATCGTCACCCCTTGACTCACAACTTCACCCTCAAACCACTGCGAGGTTGGCACGATTGGAAAGCCGTCAGTCTGGGCCGGGATCGTCTCGTCGCCAGGGTTGAAGATGTGAACGAAGTATTTGTAATCGGTATCTGCCGGGCCGGAGGTTTGCCAGTGGAGAATTAGCGACAGAGAGTCAGGAGTGAGAATAGCGTCGTAGCCGGCCAGCCTGATCGGGCCAAAGGTTGCGTTGGACTCAAATTGCATCGGCGGCAGAGTAGTCGTGCGATCCGAAGCGGCGACGACGAGTGAACCAACAGGGATGGCGGGCGAGGCCGGTTTGCCCGCCGCGTCAAGCAGTTGGGCATTGAGCTTGTACTCGCCCGGCGTTGTGTTGACCGGGATATTGAACGACGAATGACCGGCCACTAACGCCCCGGCCGCCCACTCTGAACTCGGTTTGGCCGCCAACGGCAAGTCGGCAAATGTCGTCACCTGGCCGTTGAGTCCAACGACGCTCCAGCGAACGTTCAATTCTTGTGAGGGCGCAAATGCAATCCAGCGAGCGGCGAATATAAGCGGGTCGCCCGCTTTGACCAACTCTGGCAAGGCGACATCGTACAGCGCAATTGCCTCATTGAATTTGTGAAGCGGTTCGGTTCCGGGCGGCGGCGACCACCTGGCGATCGTGATGGGGAGTGTGATCGTCCCCGCCGGGGCAAGCGTGGCCGCGTCGTAGAGGGTGATCGTCAACGGGTATTCGCCAGGAATCAGGCCGGAGGGCAGTGCGAGTTGATATTGATCGGCCACGACTTCGCCGAGGTGCCAGGCGCTGGTTGGGTAGATGCCGCCGGTTGGCTGAACGTCGAGCGCGGCCAGTTCAAGGCCGGTAGAGTCGCGCAGGCGCAGGGCCAGCAGGTAGTTGGCCGGGGCGGGCGCGGCGGCTTGCCAATCCAGAGTCACGGTGATATTGGCGGAATCGGTTTGGGAAGCGGCGACGGCTTGCAGTCCGATGGCTGGCGTTAGTTGAGTAGCAGGAGTATCGCGGTACGCTTCGCGAACCGCTCCCACAATTCTAATTGGGCGTAAATAGATCGCGCCGCGCGGCTGGCCACTAGAGGTGAGAGCGGGTGCGTAGAGGTTATCTTGCCTGAGCGTCAAGCGCAAAAGATAAACGCCGGTTGGCAGGTCGCCCGGCACGCGCAAAGCGGCGGCCACCAGGCCGTCGGCGGGGCCGGTGGTTCCGGCAAGGGTGCGCGGCAGGTTGAGCAGATGTTCGGCAGGCGAGACGAGATCGAGAGTGAAGGTTGCCTCATTCTTCGCCTGCCACAAAAGCGAGACGGCCAGCGTGTCGCCGGGCCGGAGCGTTTCGGCGGAGTAGTTGTAATTCTGCAAAATGTCGAAGTTGCCAAACTTGACCGGAGCCGAATGCAAGTAGCCGAGTTGATCAAAGTCCATGGTGGCCGCGCCGTTAGGTTTGGCCTGGGCGTTGAGCCAGCGGCCTACAAAGGCGAGGGCGGCCAGGACGATCAGCAGGCCGAGCAGTTTTAACCGCAAAGACGCGACCCCGCCAAGAGAAGCGGGGCCGGCGAACGCAAAGTTAGTTTTGAAGAGTTGCCAGGGCCGGGCCAGCGCAATTGTGACGAGCAAAGCGATGATCGAAATGAGGCTGGCGTTGCGGCGCAGTGGCGTATTTCCGAGTTTGAGTTCGACGGTGTGCTCGCCTTGTGGCAAGTCAAACGCGATCCAGCCCAGGCCATCGGCTGGGGTCACGTCGAGCAGCTCTCCGTCGGCCCATGCTTGCCAGCCCGGCCAGTAAAGCAGTGGCGCGGCCACGTGAGCCGAGTCGGAGTTGACAGTGACAGTCCACGTTTGTGAGGCGGCCCGTTTTTCGAGTCGCCGGCCACTGGCCTTACCGGCCAATACTTTGAGTGAGGCCGTCCCCCGAATAAATTCTTCAGATGAATAAGGCCGGGGCTGAGTCCACTTCGGCAGGTATTCGTAGCGAATTGTCGTGCCAATGTTGCCGGTGAAGTATTCGTAGGTTTGCAGGCGCTCGGCGGTCACGTCGGCGTCGGTGATGGGGATGAAGTCGGGGCGGAGGCCGAGGGCAGGAGGCAGAAGGCAGAAGGCAGTAAGCAGGGCGAATGCCGAATGACGAATGACTGCTTTGCGTGACGAAGAGCCTTCTTCCGTCATTCGTCTTTCGTTCATCGTCAACCCGATGAGGGCGCTGGCAAACAGGCTTTGCACTGAAAGGAATCGCCAGGGAAATTGGGAGAAGGACAGGAGCGGCAAACTGGCCCACAGTGGCGCGCTGAAGCGGGTGAGCATGAATGTGGAAAGGGCGAAGCCGAGAATGAGAAAGGATGAATTAGAAAGGATGAAGGATGAAGCTTCGTCACGTTTGCGGATTGCCTGGAGCAAACGATAGGCAACGACAAGGATGGCAATGCCAAGCAGAACAGCTTGAGCCAGGCCCATTGCAAACGGCGTAGTGCCGACACTGCCGACGTCATAGTTGAAGAGGAGCGAGGGTTGAATCAAGTCACGCCCGCGAAAGTGGTTGCCGTAGAAAAAGAAGCCGGTGGTTTGCGGGCCAAGTTGGACGAGGTCGGTTTCGCGCAACGCCGGAAGCCAATAGAAGGCGGAAAGAGCCAGGCCGAGGGCGATGGACAATGAACAATAAACAATGAACGATACCGGATAGCCGCTACGTGCGCCAGATGAGGAGCGGTGAGTGACGGCAAGCAAAAGGATGTAAAACCCGAGGAAGGGTGAAAAAATGAGAGCCGAGATATTGTGAGTAAGGATGAGGGCGGCGTAGGCCAGAGCAAGAGGCAGCACCCAGTAACCAATAACCAATAACCGATTGCGAGAGTTATTAGTGATTAGTAATTGGTTATTGAGTCGGCAAACGGCCCAGAGGCAAAGCGGGTATAAAGCGAACGCCCAAAACTCGTTGAGCGAGTCGCCGCGCACATAAACATTGACTAAATGGAATGGGGCGAAGGTGTAAGCCGCCGCCGCCAACCAGGCCGCTGCTCGATTCGCTCCGGCGGCCCGCATCCAGCCAACCATGGCCAACGCCGCCAGCAAAAAACCGCCGAGGTGAGTCAGTTTGAGGGCCAGCACATATGAGGCGCCAAAAAACTTGAAAAGCGCGGCGACGTAAAGCGGCAAAGCGGCGTAGTAATTGAAGAACGGGTAGCCGAGGCCAAAAGCGGCGTCGGGCATCCAGCGCACTGGGAAGACGCCTTGCGAGACGGCAGAATAGAGTTGATGCAGGCGGAAGAGGAGAAAGGGGCTGTCGCCGCCGCCGCGGGTGTTGAGAAAGCCGGCGCCGAGGAATAAAGGCAAAGCGGCTAGAGAAGCCACGCCTGCTAACGCGATCAACTCTGACCGCTTATTCATGTCATAGAGGTTGGAGAGTAGACGCTTCGCGTGGAGATCAGAGAATTCTCTACGCGAAGCGTCCAATTCTCTGGTTATCTTATCGTCGTCGAGTAAGCACCAGGAACCCGGCCACGCCCGCCGCAATTAACAACAGAACTACACCTGCCCCGGCGAGCAATGCCTGGGTGAGACGCCCGCTGTTGGCATTGGTATCGCCGGTGCCAACGGTTGCGCCGCCTCCTGTTCCGGTAGGCTGCGCGCCGAACGCCAGCTTGGCACTGCTAGCCGCCGAGAGACTCAAATCCCAGTCGGACCGGGTGGTGGCCTTGTAAGCCTGAGGCAAAGTTGAGGTGACGCGGTAATTGCCACTTGCCAATCCCTCAAAACAATACGGCTCGCTCGCGCCGTCGGTAGTGTAGGTTTGCAGGGTGGTACTGGCTGTCAGATCGAGCAACGAAAAGTTGCCGCCAGCCACCAGCCCCTCGCCATCGTCGAGGACGCCATTACCGTTTGCGTCGTTATAAAGCGTCACACAGATCGAGCCTTCACCACTGCCAGCCACAGCTTCGGTCGGAACGACATTGAGTTCCGGCGTTGGTGAGGCGTTGGGATCAACTGTCGGTTGAGCCGCCGTTGGCTGAGTGGCCGTCGGTTGAGCGTTGGAATCGGTGGTGGGGATAGACGTCGGCGCCCCGGTCGGCGAAGCGCCCGTAGGCAGTGCCGTCGGTGGAACCGGCGCCCCGGTCGTGCCAATGATCAACTGCTGGCCCACAAAGATGCCTCGCGGATTGCTCATGCCATTCAACTTCAAAATATCGTCAATACAGGTGATGTCGGTGCCCCGGCCAATCACGCCGCAGATGTCAATAATGGTGTCGCCCGATTGAACGGTGTAGATGATCTTGCCTTCGGCGTTGGGCGTGGGCGTGGGAAACTTGGTTGCCAGAGCGCGCAAGGTCGCGGTCGGCGGGGCCTTGGTGACGTTAGGAGCGGTGGTGGCGGTGACCCCGGCGGCGCCCACTTCGGCGAGCGAAGCGGCATCGAAGAATGCTTCGTTGTGCTTCGAGCAAGCTGAGGGGTTGGCATAAGTGAAGACGGTGATCGTGTTGCCGGTCGCCGCCACATCCAGGCTCAGTTGAACGTAGTTATCTTTGATATCTTTGATGCCGGAGCGCTTGATGCCGGGGTCGGCGGCAGACGTGGCTCCCTGGCCAATGCCCACTTCAAAGTAGGCTGGGCCGGTGCCTTCCGAGAGCGTCGAATTGTCTTTGACGCTCGACCAGGCGTGCGCCCAAACGCCGAAGCGGTAGGTCTTGCCGGCGGTGAGGCCGGTCACGGTTTGCTGGAGGCCGCCGTAGAATCCGAATCCTGGGTCCTGAACAGGAGTGAGAATTTGCTGGGCGTTGGCGCCATCCTTAACCCGGCGCGCGTCTGCCGACGAGGTGATTTGCTGGAAGGTAGGCTCTTTACGACCGCAGTTGGTTTGCGCTGTGGCGGCGGCGTCCGAGATCGTCCATTTGGCCCAACTGTTGGCCACGCCGCCGGTGAAGCCTTCTTCGAAGCTGGCATTCTTGAGCAGGTTGGTCTGTTGTTGAAGAGGCGACTCGGCCGGGGAGGCCGACACAGTGAGGGGAAGCAAGGCGGCGACCATCACCGCCAAAGCCATTAGCAGACTGCTTAGTTTTATTGAACGCATGTGTGTTTTCCTTTCATCAAACAATCGGCCTGAGCCGATTGTTTACTTTCTGCGCGCCATTAGCACAAGCAGGACACTGCCTGCAATAGCCAGCAACATGATCCCGATTCCGAGGGTGAGCAAGAGCGGGCTGTTGCCCGAAAACGCCCCGCTCGACTCAAGCGAACCCGAAGTGGTTGGCGCGAGGCCAAACACCAGCGTAATCACCTTGCCCGCCTCAAGTTGGACAGCCGACTCGCTGGTAGTAGTGGGCGTGTACCCTGCCGGGGCCGCGACCGAGATCGTATAAGTTCCTGGCGGCAACTGCAAGAAGCAGTGATCAGGCTCGGCGGCGCTCACGTAACTTTCGAGCGGCGTGTTGCCCACGCCCAGCGTTACCCGCGCGCCCGGCAAAGGTTGCTCATTGTCGTTGACAGCGTTGCCGTTAGCGTCATTATACGCGACTACGCAAAGTTGACCGTAATCTGGCGAGGCGCTTACTGGCGCAGGCGTGTGGGTAGGGAGCAGAACCAGTTCGGGGGTGTGGGACGGCGTCAACGTCACATCCGGGGTGGAGGTCAGCACGGGCTGAGGTGTCTCATATTTGATCAGCAACTTTTGCCCGACGTAGATCGTGTCCGAGTTTAACGCATTGAGCCGCTTGATTTCGTCCACGGTTGTATTGTGATAATAGGCAATGACGAATAAGGTGTCGCCGGAGCGCGCGGTGTACCACACTTCGCCGCCGGGAAGCGGCGTGCTGGTGGGCGGCCAGGTGGGTGTGGGCGGCCTCGCCGTGGCCGCCGGATTGAGCAAGGTTTCTGAAGTGACCCCCGGAGTCACCCCGACGAGTGGCGCGCTGGCAGGGAAGGTTCCTAAGTTGGCGTCGAGAGCGGTGAGGCTGGCATCGTCCATGTACACGTCAACGTGCCGAAAGGCCAGCCGCGGCCACGAGCGCGTGAATACAGTGATAGTTGAGCTTTGGGCGGCCGTGTCCACGCCAAGCTGTTGCCACGTATCAAGCGGATTGAGCGTTTGACCCCAGACGATGTTGGCGCTGAACGGATCAGTGCCGCCATTGGGATCAATGCCCGCTTGCAGACCCATGGCTTGATCGCCCGAAGACGACGCGCCCGACACACTGCTGTCGGTGGACCATGCTTCCACGTACACCGTGAAGCGATAAGTCTGACCGGGGATGGTTCCCGTCACTTGTTGATAAAGCCCGGCCAGGTGAATCGAGTAGAATGTAAAATACTTTTGCGCGTTTGCGCCGCCGTGAATGCGTTCGGGCGCTGTGGCCAAGTCGCGAAACTCGGGGCGATGGTAAGGCTGGCAGGTAACAGGGACAAGGTTGTAATCACAGTAACTTGGAAAGGCCGGGTTGGAGTCCGGCGTCACCCAATAAGCCGCCCAGCCATTGGCTACTTGTACTTCAGCATAAGGCGCGTTGGGATCAAACCCCGGCTCGGTGTGGCAACACTGTTGGAAATAGGGACTCTCAAAGCCGGGATTGGTAAGCAGGTTTGGCTGTTGGGCCGAGGCCGGCCCGGCAAGTAGGAGCAGGCACAGCGCGACAAAGATAGTGAAACTCTTTTTCACCGCGAAGGCGCGAAGACCGCTAAGAAAAATTCTTGTCGTCCCTTCGCGTGCTTCGCGAAGCGGTCTTCGCGGTTCAAGACTCTTACTCATTTCAACTCCAGCGCCTCGCCTAAGGCCGTGCCATCCGGCGCATACAACCCGATGATGAGCTGCTCTCCCTTTGGCAAAATATACTCGTCATTCAACACATCGCCCGGCCTGAGCCACGAGAAATGATACAGCCCGTCCAGCGGTTCGCCGTCGGCCTGCGCCGAAATCTCGCCGCCCCTGAGCACATGCACGTAAACATGATAGTCGATCGCGACGGGCGCGCTTGCCGCCCAGCGCAGGCGAATTTGGACATCCTCGCCAACCTCATTCACTTCCCACGAACTCAATTCAATCACATTGCCAAATTTCGCCACTGGCGACTCCGGTTGAACCGGCTCGGCAACGAAAAGCGTATACAGCGAATACGGCGTTGACTCCAGATCGCCTCGGGCCAGCTCGCCGCGTTTGACGCTGATCGACGAATTCGCCGGTAAAGCCGCCACTGCCGCCCGAACCTCGTCGGCCTCATACGGCCAGACTGCAAGTTGCACCTCTGCCTCCGAGCCGCTCCCCAGTCGATTCGGGATCAAAAAGCGAAGCGAAGCAAAATTATCCCACAAGCGATTATCAATGCGATTAGAAAATTGGGGGCGGCTATTAATCTGCATCGCCAAATCGGTAGCGGCGGACTCGAGGTAGTAGCCGGTCGTTGGGTCGGCGGCGTAGCGCAAAAAATAGTCGCGGGCGGTGACGAGGGTTGAGGCCGTGAGGAGCAACGTAACCGCCCCAGACCTCACAGGTCTTAAGAGACCTGTGAGGTTCGGCCCGCCAACGATGGCCTCAAACCCAACTGCCGGAATCAGCCACAGCACCGGCAACAGGCCAATCGCCCGCAAAAAGTGCGGTGTATCTTCGGCGAGCACGGTGGGCAATATTGTGACGGCCATCCACACCAGAACAAAAGCTGAATTTAGATTCCGGCGGGCGCGAGAGGCGGCCAGGGCCAGGCCAATAACGAAGAAGATAAACATCCACCCATCGAACACGGGCCGCCCCGGCAAGTTGTGCCGGGCAATCGTGTCGCCTTGCCAGCCAAACATGCCGGCCGCCAGCCAAACATGCTTGAGCAAAATTAAAAGGGGGTTGCCGTTCTCGGTTTCAAAAATTGAGACTTGCCCCTCGCGGGCAAACACTTGCTCCGGGTGCGCTAGGGCGTAGTTTGCGAGAGGTGCGACGACGATGACAGCGGCGAGGGTGAAAGCAAACACCTCACGCCAAGGCAAACTTTGTGCCTTCATGCCTTCGGGCCTTCGTGTTAGAAACACTACCAGAGCCGTCAACCCCAAGGCCGGCGGCGTCACCCGGGCCGCCGTGTAAGTGTTGAACGCCAGACCGTAAGCGGTCCCGCCCAGAATCGCTAAAAGCAAATTACGGCGCGAGAGGCCGAGCCAGCCAAGCGCAATTGCCAACCCCAGAAACAGCGGTAGCGCCCCCGCCCGGAAACTCACCCGGCTCAAGGCCACCGGCCAGAAAGTGGCGGCGCAAATCGCCATCGCCAACAAACCCACACGCCGGTTGAACAGCGCCCGCCCCAACAAGTAAGTGACGGCAATGGTCAGCGTGCCAATGACGGCTGAGGCAAACCGCAAACCAAACGGCGTGCGCCCGAAGGCGGCCAGGCTCAAGCTCAACAAGTAAATGTATGCTGGCTCACGCCCGTTATTGGCCGGGAAGAAGATGGGTCGCGCGCCTTCCAGCACGCTCACCGCGTCGAGGCCGTAATAGGCTTCGTCATGATAAATGCCGTGCGGCAGGGCACCGAGAGCATTAAAGCGCAAGGCCGCGCCGACGAGAAGAATCAGAATGAACAACGCCCACTTCCATTGATGAAATGAGCGCCGCGGGGAGGCGATCAAATCCTTCACCCCTCTTGTAAAAACTCGCGCAGGGCTCGCGCCGCTGGACTGAGATAGTGACTCTTGCGCCAAACCAGCCCAAGCGAGCGGCGCAAAGTTTGGTCGGAAATTTTCAAGGCATGAATGTTGGTTGCGTTCATCAGGGCCATTTCAGGAACAAGCGCCACTCCCAGACCGGCGGCCACAAACTGGAGCGCGCTCTGCATCGAGCCTCCGTCCAGGGCCACTTTGGGAGTAAACCCCGCGCCGCGGCAGGCGGCCAGAGTCACTTCGCGAAGCCTGTAGCCCTCGGGGAACAAGATGAAGGGCTCACCCGCCAATTCGGAAATGGATACGGTAGCCCGGTCACCGAGAGGGTGTTCAGCGCCGACAGCCAAAACGTAGGCTTCTTCCCAAAACGGCAAGGCTTCAATCGAGGCCGGCAAAAAATCTGTAGACACAATCGCCAGATCAAGCTCTCCCTCTTCGACGAATTTGAGCAGTGTTTCCGTTCCGGCCTCCCGCAATGTCACTTCCAGTCCAGGGTATTTCTGCTCGAAGGCGGTGAGTTTGGCGGGCAGAACGTGGGCGCTCACGGTGGGCGGCGCGCCCAAACTCGCCGTGCCGCGCATCAAGGTGCCTCGCTCACGAATTTCGTTGCGGGCCGTTTCCACTGCCGCCAGGATTTGCCGGGCGTGGGGCAACAACGCCTTTCCGGCATCAGTGAGCGTCACCCGCCTACCCAGCCGCTCAAACAGTGGCATACCCAACTCGCGCTCCAGCGCCTGAATTTGCTGGCTGATAGCCGGTTGGGCCACGTGCAAATCCTCAGCCGCCCGTGAAAAGTTGAGCCGTTCGGCCACTGCTAAGAAGTAAACGAGATGCCGGATTTCCATTACTCTATCAGCCTAAATTAGCCAAGTGCCTATCCGAATAACTCGCCAAACCCTTTGGGTCCGCTTCGCGAGACCCTAAGGGTTTATAAGGATGAGAATTACAATACGTACTCGGTTGCTTGCGCGCCTACAATAAGTATAACTTATCGTTCGGCGCAGTATCTGGTCTTTGACAAGTTACACAAAACACGGTAATTTGTATCTGGATTATCAAGTAATAGGCTTCCTATGAACATCTCGGTCAAACCGCTACAACGCCTGCTTGGCGAGCGAACGCCTCCGCCTCTGCTCACGCACCCGGAGGAAATGGCGCTGGCCCGGCGGGTGGCCGCCGGACACATTGCCCGCCGCCAACTCGCCAAGCGCTCCCTGACTCCGGGACAGCGTCGCTCACTCCGACAACGCGAAGCGGACGGTGAGGCCGCACGCGAAGCGCTCGTTCTACACAACCTGCGATTGGTGCTCAACCTGGCCGGCCGCTTCCGCAACGCGTCGCTCACTTACGACGATCTGGTTCAAGAAGGCATCCTCGGCCTGATCAAAGCCGCCGACCGATACGACCCAAAGCGCGGCACGCGTTTTGCCACTTTTGCTGTCTGGTGGATTCGACAGAGCATTGGCCGGGCCATTGCCAACCTGGGCCGCTCGGTACGCCTGCCCGTCAACCGCGTTCACAAAATCAGCCAACTGCGCCGCATCGCCGCTCAGATGACTCAACAACTTGGCGACCAGCCGGAACTCGAAGCGCTGGCCGAGACTGCCGGCGTTTCATCTCGAATGGCATCCGAGCTTTTACAGGACGGGCAAGAGGTGATCTCGCTTGATGCGCCGGTTGATCCTGAAGATCGCGACTCACTCGAACGAATGGTAGACGATACAGCCGTTGATCCCGAAATGGCGGTGATTGACAACAACCTGACTTACATTCTGGATGAGTCGCTTGAGCGGCTAGATAAGCGCGAGGCCGAAATCCTGCGATTGCGATTTGGGCTGGGCGGCGGCGAGGCGCAACCTCTGCGGGCCATTGCCGCCACCTGGCAAATGAGTCCAGAGGGCGTTCGCCAGATTAGCGAACGGGCGCTGGCGCACTTGCGTGACATGCCCCGCGTGCGCGGGTTGAACGCGTATTTGCTGGACTGAGATTGGAGATTGCGCCGCCGAGTTCATCGGCGGCGTTTGTTTTAACCAGAATACTTGAACCCGGCTTCGGCCAACGTCAATGGCGTTCCTTGGCGTTGGACCCCGGCCTCAACCACTTCAGCAATGTAAAGGATGTGATCCCCCGCCGTCTCTTCGTTTATCACCCGGCACTCCACCCAGCCCAACGCGGCTTCCATCACCGGCGAGCCGGTGACCGGGCCGGGCTTCCAGCCTACCTCTTTGAATTTGTCCGGATGCTTGGCGAATGTTCGGCCAAGTTGCCCGGCCAGATCGCGCTGGCCGCTCTCCAACACATTCACCGCAAACGCGCCATGCATGTCAATCAGCATTCGCATATGGCTATCGTGCTCAACCGCCAGGGCCAGCAGGGGCGGCTCGAACGAAATCTGGGTGAGCCAGTTGGCAACCATGCCATGCCCGCTCTCGGCATCTTTGGCCGTGACGGCAAACAGACCATAAGTGAACTTTCGTAAAACGGATTTCTTAGCGTCGGTATCCATTGTGTCATCCTTTCTGGGTGAGCCAGTTGGCAACTTGCTCTACGTGAACTTCTGCCCGGCTTGCACTTTGCGAATTAACAGTGGCGAAGGGCGGTAACGGTCTTCGCCATAGTCGGCTTGCAGGCCGCGCAGAACAGCCAGTACGACCTCGAGACCAAGCGAGTCGGCCCATTCGAGCGGGCCGCGCGGGTAATTCACGCCAAGCTTCATGGCGATGTCAATGTCCGAGGGCGAGGCCACGCCTTCGGCCAGGGCCGAAGCGGCTTCGTTGATCAGGCAACACAGCACCCGCAAACGCACCAGGCCCGGGCCGTCGGCTACCTGAACCACGTCGAGTTTCAATGAGCGCAAAAACGACCCGGCTTTGTCGAGGGCACCGGGCGAAGTTTGCAAGGCCGGGGCAAACTCGATCGTGTCTCCAAAGATGGGCGAGACGCCGACAACGCGATCCGGGTGCGGCGACCACGAGGCGGCTTCAGTGGCCGAGCAGGGGACGGCGGCGGTGAGGATCACCTCGGCGGTTGCCCCGGCGATAAAGGCCTGTTTAGATGTTTTGTTGTTGAGGTGAAGATCGAGCGCAATGTCCACCGGAGCAGACGGGTTGGCAAAGTGTCCGGCCTCTTTACAGAGTCGGCTGAACGTTTCGCAGTCGGCGGCGTTGCCATTGATCAGAATGTTCATTTAAAGTCCACGCGGTAGAGCGGCACGATCTCGTTGGTAGCCGCGCCACTCTGATAGTAATACGGAAGATAGAGTTCGGCAATAGGACTCAGCCGACAACATTCGTCCAGGGCTTTGGCCGGATCGATCATTTCTTCGCTATCGATGAGCAGATACAAGGGGCGGCCATCGGCGTAAAGGGCGGCGGCAAAGTTGCTCCACTCGGAGTCAGTCCAATTGCGGCCAGGTTGCAGGAGATGGCCGGGTCGG
>CAYSIV010000002.1:0-20870 GCA_964431175.1 uncultured Anaerolineales bacterium | reverse complement strand
CGAACCGGCGATGACGGCGTTTGGCGGGGTGAGGCGGGCCAGAGAGTTGAAGCTAATGCGTTGTTCGTTGTTGAGGAAGCCGTAAGTGTAGAAACTGTTAAGGAGAGGAAGTTGGGCGTTCCAGCGAAAGGCGAGGAGGGTAAAGAGAATGACGAATGTTGCCTGACGACCGACCACTGACCACTGACCACTGACCACTGTCTTGAGGCCAAGGGCGGCGAGGGCGCAGAGGGTTGGGAAGAGGAAGAGGAGATCACGGAGTTTAAGGTAGTGGTAAGGCAGATGAAAGAGAGCGACGGGGCCGAGTGTCAGGGCGAGGCCGAGAGCGAGGCGGCGATGCTTTTTGGCAAGATAGATCGCGCCGACGAGGATGAATGGCGCGGCAAGGTTGAAGTCGGTCAATAATTCGCCGAGAAAGCGGAGGGTGACGGGGAAAACATCGGCGACCGAAAATTGGGCAAGCTCGCCGGAGGCGAAGGAGAGCGGGGAGCCGAAGGCGAGGGAACGGTAATAAAAATCGGGCAATGAAACAATGATAAATGAAACAATGAACAATGAACAATGAACAATGATCTTACGTATTTCGTATTGCTTATTGCGTTGATCAGTTGCAAGAAGAAAGAGGAGGCCAGGCGCCAGCAGGAGCTGAGTGTAGCGGGTACTGAAGGCGAGGCCGAAGAACAAACCGGTAAAAGCCCAAACTCCAACTTCCAACTTCCACGCGAAGCGTCTAATCTCCACGCGAAGCGTCCAATCTCTGAGGGCGATGATGATCGCAAGCGTCGTAAACAGTTGCACCGCAAGGTCGGCGAGAGGAATGGAGAGACGGACGGTTTGCTCTTGTGAGGTGAGGAGGAGGAGCGAGGCGAGAAGAGCGAAAAAGGGTGAAAGATTGAAGATGCGGCGGGCGAGGATGAAAGTGGCTAGAAGGCAGAGGCAAGCGAGAGTCGGATTGAGGAGATAGAGGCCGCGCTCGCCGAACAGTTTGAAGGCGAGGGCGAGCAGGGCCGAGACTCCGGGCGGCCACACGGTGGCGGCTTCTCCGTTGCCGGGGATGGTATAGCCAACAAAGAGAGTCGGGTAGATGGGGATGTTGAGGCGTCCGGCAAGGTCGGCGAGCGGGAAGTGGTGCATAGGCGTGCCGCGAGTCGCCAGGTCAACGGCCATTTGCACATAGGCGAACGGGTCAGCGCCGGTGACGCCAGACGGGATGAGGCGCGGGAAGAGGATGATGATCCAAAGCGTACCGAAGAGGCTCAAGGCAAAAGTGGCCAGGCGGGCGTGATAGCCTGCCGGGAAGGTTCGGGCGGCCTGCAGGGCGATGATGCCGACGAGAGAAAAGATGGCGGCCCACTCGAACGAGAGCCACGAGGCGAACAGTTGGGGAACGACGAGCGAAGTGTAGCACGCGAAGTATGCGGGGCAGAGGGCGCGAACGACGAAAGCAACGAGGAGACGGAGGGCGGCGACGGCGTAAAGGATGAGAAGGGGAGAGAGAGAGACAAGGAGACGTGGAGACAAGGTGACAAGGTGAAGAGGTGAAGGGGTAACGAGTGAAGAGTAAAAAGTGAAAGGAAGTATGACTAAGATAATGGCAGTGGCAACGGCGAGAGCAGGCCAGTGGGCAAGGCGGGCGGTGAGGGCGAGGGCAAAGAGATGAAAAAGGACGACAGTCAACGTTTGCCATCGCCCAGTTAAAAACGTTTTCACCACAGACGCGAAACGCACGGGGTTCACAGAGACTTCTTAAATTCCTTTGCGTTCTTCGCGCCTTGGCGGTGAAACCTCTACGGATATTCGTAGAATCCGCGTTTCGTCTTTCGCCCCAGCAGTCCGGCGTCCACCATTTTTTGCTGGATGGGATGCGGGCGATATTTGGGGTCTTCGAAGAAGGCGTGGTAGACCGACTGGGTGACGGCGAAGTTCACGTCGAGGCCGATGAGATCAAGCAACTCAAATGGCCCCATGCGGAAGCCGAGCGACTTCATGAGTTTGTCAATTGTGGCGATAGCCTGCCCTGACGCGAAGCGTGTCGAAGGGTCAGCGGCGTGCTCGCCGAGCAGGCGCAAGGCCTCGCCGTAGAAGGGGCGAGCCACGCGGTTGACGATGAAGGCCGGTGTGTCACTGCATACGACGGGTGTCTTGCCGAGGGCGCGAACAAATTCCATGCCTGCCTTTAGGGTTGCCTCTGACGTTTGATCGCCGCGCACGACTTCGACCAAAGCCATCAGAACGGGCGGGTTGAAGAAATGCAGGCCAAGCATTTGGGCCGGGCGTTTGGTGGCTCCGGCAATACCGGTGATGGAAAGAGATGAGGTGTTGGAAGCCAGCAGGGCCGGGGGGGCGAGAATGAAGTCGAGTTGGCGGAAGAGGTGCTGTTTAAGATCGAGCTTTTCAGGAATGGCCTCGATAGCAAGGTCGGCGGGGGCGAGGTCGGAGAGGCGGGTGGCCGTCTTCAAACGGGCCAAGGCCGAGTCGGCTTCAGCGGCTGGCGTCTTGCCCAGTTCGACGCCTTTGCCGATCGAGGCCCGAATTCGATCCAGCGCTCCGTTGACGATCTCTTCGCTGATGTCGTAAAGGATGGTGTCAAAGCCGCGCAGGGCGCAGACTTGCGCGATGCCAGCGCCCATAGTGCCACTGCCGAGAATCGCTATCGTTTGCAATTTCAGTTCACCGCGAAGGCGCGAAGCGCGCAAGGGCCAGGAACGTGGAAGGGGCTTTGCGATCTTTGCGTCTTAGCGGTTCCTCTCTTATTTCCCTTTGAACTGCGGCGGGCGTTTTTCGAGGAAGGCGGCTACGCCTTCTTTATGATCGTCGGTGCGGCCGGCGATGTCTTGCAGATATGCTTCGTAGTCGAGCGCATCGTCGAGCGTGCCGCCAGCGGCGCGGAGCATGGCCCGTTTGGTGAGGCCGTAACTTTTGGTTGGGCCACCCGCCAGTCTGGCGGCCAAGGCCTGAGCTTCTTTCAACAGCGCGTCGGCGGGGAACACTTTGTTGACCAGACCCAGTTGCAAGGCAGTGGCGGCGTCTATCAGCTCGTTGGTGTAAGCCAGCTCGAGAGCGCGGCCCATGCCGACCAGATGCGGCAGGAAGTAGCTCGTGCCGGAGTCTGGGGCGAGGCCAATGCCGATGAAAGCCATGCGAAACTTGGCTGACTCGGAGGCGTAGCGAATGTCGCAAGCGAGGGCGATGCCGAAGCCCGCGCCCACCGCCGCCCCGTTGATGGCGGCGATCACCGGCTTCTCAATGGAAGCTAGTTTGGCGACGATCGGATTAAAAGTTTTCAGCAGGTGCTCACGAAACGAGATGCCTTGGGGCCGTTCGCGCACCACACCCAAATCCTGCCCGGCACAAAAACTTTTGCCCGCGCCGGTGATGAGCAATGCGCGCGCAGTCGAGTCGCGCTCGGCGGTCTTGAGCGCGTCTTGAAACTCGGCGGCTATCACGTCGTTGAAGGCGTTGAGGGCTTCGGGGCGGTTGAAGGTGATTTCAGCGACGCCGTCGACGAGGGAGTAAAGGATGGTTGTATAGTGGGTCATGGCAGAAATAGTAACACAACTTACGGTCGCGGCGCATTCTCGCCTTCGCGCAATACTCTCAACATCGCATCGTGAATCAGGCCGTTCGTAGCCAGGAGCGCGGCATCGGGCACAAATGTTGGCTGATTGTTATGATCAGTCACCCGCCCACCGGCTTCGCGCACCATCAGCGCCCCGGCAGCAATGTCCCACGGCTTCATGCGAAATTCCCAATAGCCATCCAAACGGCCTGCGGCTACATAAGCCAAGTCTAACGCGGCTGAACCAAGGCGGCGCACGGCCCGCGCCCGCACAGCAAAGTGATTGAACTGGGCAAGATTGTTGTAGGGATTAGCGCGGATGTCGTAAGGGAAGCCGGTGACAAGCAGGGCAGCATCGAGCGCCGGGGTGGCCGACACCAGCAACTTGTGGCCGTTGAGAAATGCCCCCCCGCCCTTTTCAGCGGTGAAACATTCGTCACGCGACGGATCGTAAACCACGCCGACGACTGGCTCGCCGTAATGCAACAGCGCCATGCTGACGCTGAAAATTGGCAGTCCGTGGGCAAAATTGGTGGTGCCGTCGAGAGGGTCAATCAGCCATTCGTAATCGGCGCCGGTGTTAGCCCGGCTTCCTTCTTCAGCGCGCAGAGCGTGGTCGGGAAAAGCTTCACCCAGGGCTGAGACGATGAAGGCTTCGGAGCGGCGGTCGTAGTCGGTGACGAGATCGATCTCGCCTTTGAAGTCAACGCGGCGGTCGCCATTGTTTTCTCTGAGAATTGCCCCGGCGCGGCGGGCGATGGAAACGGCAGTGGAAAGAATATCGGGCATGACGTGAGTATATCGCGTCTTGTACCTGGCGTGTTATACTTTTGCCCATGCACACCATTGAGATCATTTACTGCGCTGTTTGACATTACACAGCCCGCGCCGCCAGTTTGGCGAGCGAATTGCTGACCAAATTCGAGCCGCAACTTTCGGAGGTGCGCATCGTCCCGTCAGAAGGAGGGCGGTTCGAGGTCAGTCTGAATGGCGAACTGATCTATTCCAAGCTTGCTACGCATCGCCACGTTGAACCGGGGGAGATTGCGGCGTTGGTGGCCGAGCGGCTGAAAACAGGGTCAACGGATTGAACGAATGGAACGGATGAAAAAGACAATGAACAAAAAAGGCAGAGTGTTTTCGGGGGCGCGGCCCACCGGCCGCCAGCACTTAGGCAACTATTTGGGCGCGATCAAAAACTACGTGGCTCTCCAGGACGACTACGAGTGCGTGTACTGCATCGTAGATTTGCACGCGCTGACCACGCTGGACGAGTTTGAGGATTTGCGGCAGAACACCGCCGAGATGGCGCTGGACTGGCTGGCCGCTGGCATCCGTCCAAACGAAACGATCATGTTCGTGCAGAGTCACGTGCCGCAGGTGACCGAACTGCACACCATCCTCTCCATGTTCACCCCGCTCGGCAAGCTCACCGACCTGCCGACGTTCAAAGAGAAAGTGGCGCTTCATCCTCACAACATCAACTACGGCCTCGTCGGCTACCCGGTGTTGATGACGGCCGATATCGCCCTGTACAAGGCCGACACGGTTCCGGTCGGCATTGATCAGGCGTCACACATCGAGTTTGCCCGCGAGGTCGTGCGTACCTTCAACTTCCGCACCCAGAGGCAAGTGCTGATCGAGCCGCAGATGAAGAATACCGAGTATCCCAAAGTGCTGGGCACCGACGGCCAGCAAAAGATGGGCAAGAGCCTGAACAACCACATCGAGTTGGCGGCGGCACCTGAGGAAACGCAGGCCAGAGTGATGACAATGGTGACCGACCCGCAACGCCAGCGCCGCACTGACCCCGGCCGCCCGGAGGTGTGCAACGTCTTCACTCTCCACAAGACCTTTTCGCCGGACGAATTGCCGATGATTGACCGCGAGTGCCGCCTGGCCGGCATTGGCTGTGTGGACTGCAAGAAGATTCTGGCCAGGAATATCAACGCCCACCTCGAGCCGTTTCGCGAGAAGCGCGCCGAGCTCGCCAAGAACCCCGATCACGTGTGGGACGTTTTGCGCGACGGGGCCAAGCGGGCGCAAGGCCTGGCCGAGCAAACGCTGGCTGAGGTGAAAGAGGCGGTGGGATTACCGCTGTAAAATCCCAAGTAGAGGCAAATGATGTTGACGCGAATTGAAATTGAGAACTTTCGTAGTTTGCGCCATGTTGAGTTGGATATGCCTGGCCTGACGGTACTGATAGGGCCGAACGGCAGTGGCAAATCGAATTTCTTGGACGTTTTCAATTTGATGGCAGAGGCGGCGGCTGGACAGTTAAAAAAACACCTCGGTGATGACCTAGGCTTTAGAGGTAGTAACGCCGGTATTTCCTTCAGCTTTGAATTCGCTTTTCCTTCCGAAAAGGAGTCTGGCTTTGGGACCGCACCAATTCACTATAAACTGGTATTGTTGAATGAGATCATGCGTGCGATTTCTGAACGAGTTTCACAGGATACAATTCCGCCGGAGACCATGCCTCTTGACTTAATGCGCTCTGAGTGGGGTCAGGCTATGTTCCGCAACAGGTCTAGTGGAAAGGAAGAACAAAAGAAAATCGAGACAAGTGAACTGGCCATTTTTGAAGTGAAAGACTCTACGGCCTATCCCATCCCTTATAAGTTGTTAAATCAATTTCAGGCATGGACGCTTTATCGGCCCATTCGTGTAGATGTCGACGCGCCCGTTCGAGGTTCTCAGACTGTCCGTTCCAGCATCCGCCTCTCGCCCGACGGCAGCAATTTAACGCCCGTGCTTCACACGATCCAAAGCGACCACCCTGTGATATGGGATGAAATTTGCGAGACTTTGAAAAACGTTTACGAGGGTTTTCATCACATTTCGTTCCCTGCCGAAGGTGGCGACGGTAGAATTGTCTTGCGCTGGTGGGAACACCCGTTTGAAAAAGACTATGGCTTCTCGGCCAATCTTCTCTCAGATGGAACTTTGCGCCTATTGTGTTTGCTTGCCATTCTAAAAACGCCTAACCCGCCACCCCTGATTTGTATTGAAGAGCCTGAAATCGGCCTGCACCCCGATTGGATTGAGCTAGTGGCCGAGTTGCTAGAGTCAGCCGCGACTCATACTCAGGTTGTTGTCGCGACTCACTCCCCTCAGCTTGTTTCTTACATTAAACCCGATCATGTTGTCGTTGTCGAAAAAGAGGATGGAGGGACGACGCTTTCACGCCTGACTGAAACAGAATTGGCAGGTTGGCTTGACAAGTTCACGTTGGGCGACTTGTGGTTAGCCGGGCATATTGGGGGACGCCCGTGAAACGGCGAGAACTCAAGGGGGGACGACATATTGTCGTCCTGTGTAAGGGTCGCACAGAAGAAATCGCAGTCAAGCATTTCATCTCGAGGCAGTGGGAAGCAGATGGCTTGAAAGCAGTGGGTCTGCTTCCAATTAATCTGAAAGGTAAGCTGAAAGATATATTCGAATACGTTCCCCTGTATCATCGAGATCCCAAATTCATTGCCGTTTTCACCTTGATTGACCTCTACGGCATGAGTCGCGTCCAGCATAATCGTGATGATGAGCTATTTGAGAAAGTCGCCAGAGTCAAGAACTGGCTCCAAGATGATTTCGAACCAATTTTCTTTCGGCCTCACCTCTCTGTGCATGAAATCGAAGCCTGGTTGCTGGCTGAAGGCGATTGTTTAGCAAAACGATTGAAAGACACGAACATAAAACCTGATCGGAATGCCGAAACAAAGAACTTCGATAACCCGCCACATAGACGCATAGAAGCTTTATTCAAGAGCCGCCACCACGACGACTATCACAAAATCAACGATGGCACACTGCTTTTTCAGTGCCTTCAGTTCCAACCAGTTTATGACACCTGCCAATACTTCCGCGAGTTCTACAACGAACTCAAATCCGTCGGGCGATCAGCGGTGAACGCATAAGTGACTTATGGATATTTCCCTGGCATCCGAACGCGCTTTTCGACTCATTCCACAGACGACGCTCGACGTAGCCCGGGTACGGGTAGACGACAAGCGCACCAACCTGGTAGCCGGGATGGTGGGCGCTTTGCTCTCCCGCCCCAAGCCGGAAGAGATTCAACTGCTCTCGATTGAGAACCGGCTGGAGCCGTTCTGGCAGGTGACGATCTCGACCCGCACGGTTTATGATAGGGGCCGCAGTTACACGGTGAACGTCAGCGGATCGGAAGTGAGAAGCCTGACGGTGCTAGGGCAAAAGGTGGCGGTTGACCCGAAGATCAAAGGTGGGCCGGGTGTGGTGTTCGACGTGATCGAGCACTGCCTTGACGAGAGCCGCCTCACGCGCACGTTCGACGGCGTGTCGGGCGCTCAGGCCGACTTCAACAAATACCCCTCCTTCACCGCCGAGGAGATTACTGACCTGGCCGGGTTTGCGCCAGAGGGCGTGCTGGTCGTGCCGCCGCAGTCGCGGGCCACTGCTGTCGTGCGGCAGGTCATGACCGAAGCCGTCAAGCCAGTCCAGGCGCAGATGATTCACGAAGAACGGGTGGACGTGGAAACGATTGATTTGTACTTCCGGCCAGTGTATGCCTTTGAGTACGAGTGGGCGGCCAAGAACAAGAAGGTGATCGTGGAGTATGACGGGATGACGGGCGAGACGCGCACCGGCGGCAAGAAACTGCAAGATCAGATTAAGAGCCTGGTCACTCGCGACCTGCTCTTCGATGTCACCGCCGATGCGATAGGGATGATTGTTCCCGGCGGAAGCATTGCCGTGAAGCTGGTGAAGGCGGTGGTAGACCGGGGTAAGTGAAAACCCCAAACTCCAAAGCTCAAACGTCAAACGACAAACGTCAAATGTCATTCCGAGCTTCGGAATGACGTTTTGTAGGCTCAGGAGCTAGACTGTGCGAACCGTTATTCAGCGTGTCTCTCGTGGATCAGTCACCGTCGAAGGCAAGCGTGTGGCCGAGATTGATAAAGGGCTGGTGATTCTTGTCGGTGTGGGCCGGAGTGACACGCAAGAGCAAGCCGATTGGCTGGCCGAGAAGATCGCCAACCTGCGAATCTTTGAAGACGAGGCCGGGAAGATGAATCGCTCGGTGTTGGAAGTTGGCGGGAGCGCCATCGTCGTCTCGCAGTTCACGCTTTACGCCGACGCGCAGAGAGGGCGGCGGCCATCGTTCATTGACGCCGCTCCGCCCACCGAAGCCGAGCCGCTCGTTGCCTACTTTGCCAAACGCCTGCAATTCTACGGCGCGCCCGTGCAGACCGGAGTCTTTCGGGCGATGATGCTGGTGGAGATTTTGAACGACGGGCCGGTGACGATAGTGCTAGAGAAATAGGGTCAACGGATTTAGCGGATTGAACGGATGTTTTTTATTTGCCAAATCCGTTGAATACGTTCAAACCGTTGACCCAAACCACGCTATCCACCATCACGGCGGTTGCCCCTGCCGCCAGCATCGCTTCAACATCATCTTTCGTGTGCACGCCGCCCGCGCCGATGATTGGCAGGGCGGTTTGTGTCTTCAGTTCGCGGGTGAGGCTCAATGCCTGTGACAGGAGCGCCGGGCCGTAAAGTCGCCCGCTCACCCACTCACCGTTGTGGCGCAATGTGCCACGCGGCGGCGCAGTCGCCGTCACCGCCTGTGCCCCAGCCTTCTCGGCTACTCGGACAAAGGCTAGCGCCCGCGCGTGCGGCAGGCTGACGATGATCGGCTGGCGCGCAAATTGAACTGCGGCCCGCATCATGGTCTCTGCTTCGGCCAGCGACTCATTATCGCGAAAGCCGATCTCGATTCCGGCAACCGACTCCACCCGCTCCAACTTCTCCATGCACGCCGCCACTTCGCCGGACGTGGTAGCCGCCAGGTGAACGATGACCGGGCATCCTAATCTTTCCCATTTGTGTTCGTAGTCGCGGATTGCCGCCGACAGGCCCGGGTTGGGCAGGCCGGTGTGAATCAGCGCGCCGCCGGGAAATGGGATGACGCCTTGCTCGTTGGCCGGTGAACGCGGGCGCAGGGTGAGCGGGTTGGTGATAAACGCGCCGAAACGTGAAAAACGGGTTTCACCCGCAAGCGAGGCATACTCGTCGGCGAAGCCAAACGCGCCGCCGCCGGCAACGACGGACGAGGCGAGCGGCAATCCGATTTTGTGGGAAGGCGCAAGGTCAATGAACAATGAACAATGAACCAATGAACAATGACCGGTGGCAGCTTGCCTGACTCGTCACCTTGTCACTGTTCATCGTGTCATCTTGTCAGGTCCGAAAGCAGTTTTGAAAATGCATCTCCCGGCTGGCCGAAAACTCGATGCAGGCTCTCGACAGTGAGCAGGCTCTCGCGCACAGTGACCGGGCGGCCCCACTCTTTTGAACGGCGGCGGACGAAGAGCGCGTTCTGCGTTTTGTGGCACCGGGCGGCGGCCTCTTTTTTGTCGAGCATGGCCGACACATCGAGCACCAGGTGGGCAGGGTCATCGGCGTTGGCCAGGCGTGGGTAAGGGTGTTCGGGAAAGCTGGCGGCAAAGGTGTAAAGCGACGGATTCGCCGCGCCGGTTTCTTTGTGCAATGAGGCCACCGCCGCCAGCGTCATCTGATGGAGAAGCACGTGAGCCGGGTGGCCGTATTCACCGTTGGAGCCATGCGTCAGCACCGCGTCAATTTTGAATTGTTGGATGGCGGCGACGACCTGTCCGGCAAGCATGGTTGGATTATGTTCGGGCGCGAAGAGTTTATTGTCCGGGCCGACGACAGGATCAACGTAGCCCAAAAAGGTGAGGCTCTTGCCCCCCAACTTGCCCACGGCGCACACCATCTCCTGCTCGCGCACTTCCCCTAAATGTTCGCGGTCCGTCAACGGCGGCTCGCCCACTTCGCCGCCCTCACCGCGGGTGAGACAAGTCACGTGTACCGCCGCGCCCTGCGAAGCCAGCAGAGCCAGCATGCCGCCGCACAGAATCGTTTCGTCGTCAGGGTGGGCTACAAGGCAGAGAACATTCATGAGCTTTTTTCACCACAGAGACACAGAGAACACAGAGAAAAACTCTGTGGACTCTGTGTCTCTGTGGTCAAACTGTGTTATCCAGTTCGGCGAGGCTGAAGAAGGGACCGTCGAGGCAGGCCCATTTCCAGCCGCGTGTTGTTCTCACCGCGCACGCGCCGCACGCGCCGAGGCCGCAGGGCAGTGATCGCTCGACAAGCGCATAAGCATAATCGGGTGGCACAAAGGCGCGAGCTTGCGTAAGTTGTTGTCGTAAAGGCTGATGCCAAGTCGGGTGGGTGTGAATGAGAACACGATCCGCCGTCATGGCAAATTCAGCGGCCAGGGAGAACAAATCGCCCACGCGAATTTCGATTTCGGGGTCGAGGGCATCGAGCGGATAAGGCCGGGCCAGGAGCAACGTGGCGGTTCCACCGTCGGCGACGGCGCGAGAGGCAAACGGAAGCAGGAGGGCGGGATCAGCGTCGGCGATCAACAGCAGGCGAGAACGGGGAGGGAGGCCGCCGATCTGAATCCCAACCGGGCCAATTAAGTCCACTGTTGACCCGGGCCCGAGCAGACGCAGGGCGGGGTGAGCAGAGGCAACGTCAACGGCGAACCCGGTTTGGGAGAGAGCCGATGGGAAGAAGGGCAGACGCAGGTATGGGTCGGCCGTGGCGGCCAAACGGGCGAGGACGAGTTGGCCCGGGGCCGGAATCAGGTCTGTTTCAAGATGAATCCGTACCTGGTTGCCGATCAGTTCAAGTTGTTTGCAGTGAGCGTCAGCCTGTCGCACGCGCCGATGATAACACAAATGCATTTCATATTTTGCGGGTGATATAATCTTTGCTAATGGTTGCCAGATGGCGATCAACAAAGGAGATTACAAATGAACATTTCGAGTATTGTCCAGGTGCTGGCCGGCCTGTCATGGATGATTGTGCTGGCGGCAATTGTGTTGGCCGGGTTGACGGTGGCCCGCGGCGGCAAAATTGGCGGGATGGTGCCGCTGGTCATTGGCGCGGTGGTGTTGGCGGTCGTGCTAAATCTTGTTGGCGCGGGGCTGGTGGTGATTGAGCCCCAGGAATATGGGGTGGTGATTGCGCCGTTGTCGCCCGGTGGTGTGCGGCCCGACCCGCTCAAGCCAGGGTTGCATTGGATCATACCGTTTGCCGAGCGGGTGGAGAAGTATCCAATCTCACGGCAATCGTACACAATGTCGTCCACGCCGGGTGAGGGGCAGATCGCAGGCGACGACTCGGTCAAGGCGCGAACCAAGGACGGGCAGGAAATTTTTATTGACGCTTCGGTGATCTATGCTGTTGATCCGCTGAAGGTGGTCGATCTTCAACGCACCTGGCAGAACCGGTACGAAGACGCGATCGTGCGCCCGTTGGCGCGAGGCATCGTCCGCGATACGGCTGCGCAGTATGGCGTCGAGGAGATCGTCAGCTCCAAGCGGGCGGAGCTGGAGCTGTTGATCACCGGCGAGTTGATCAAGAAATTTGCCGAGAACAATTTGATTATGGTGGATTTCCTGGTGCGCAACGTGGCGTTCTCCGAGCAATATGCGCTGGCTGTCGAGCAGAAGCAGATTGCCGAGCAACAAGCCCAGCAGGCGCAGTTGGTGGTGGAGCAGAAGAGGCAGGAGGCTGAACAGGCCCGGCAGGTCGCTCAGGGCCAGGCCGACGCCGCCGTGATCGCCGCAAAAGGCGCAGCGGAGTCCCGCCTGATCCAGGCCGAGGCCGAGGCGAAGTCACTGGCGCTGATCGCCGCCGCCCTGAAAGACAACCCTGATCTGATCCAGTACACCTACGTCCAAAAGTTGGGCGGCAACGTGCAGGTCATGCTGGTCCCGTCGAACAGCCCGTACCTGTTCAACCTGCCGCAGGTGCCAACACCCGCCGCGGTGGTTACCAGTGAGCCAACGCCGGAGCCGGGGACAGGGACGACGACGCCCTGACAATGCGTCTATGACGAAAAAGCACGGCTGAGATCAGAAACGTCAAACGTGAACGACATCCATCACGTTTGACGTTTTTCGTTTGAGAGCCTGTAACCTGCCCCCAACCACGTCCCCGCGGCTGGGCCGCGCCCCACAGGGGTGCTTCGCGAAGGACGCGAGCTATGAGCGATGAGAGGAGAGCTGTCATGCCCGACTACGAATATGATCTACTCGTCATCGGCTCCGGCCCGGCGGGGCAACGGGCGGCCATCCAGGCCGCCAAGCTCAACAAACGGGTAGCAATCGTGGAGCGCAAAGCGGTGCTCGGTGGCGTGTGCATCAACACCGGCACCATCCCCAGCAAAACGTTGCGCGAGGCAGTTCTGCATCTCTCCGGCTTCCGCGAGCGCGGGCTGTACGGCGCCTCGTACACCGTCAAGCAAAACATCACCATGGACGACCTGCTCTTCCGCACCGACCATGTGATCCGCCACGAGCTTGACGTGACGCGCCACCAACTCATGCGCAACCGCGTCGAACTGCTCGCCGCCGATGCCTCCTTTGTTGACCCACACACCATCCGTCTGAATTACGTGGACGGGCGCGGCCAGCGCGAGGTGACGGCCGCCGTAGCCATCGTCGCCACCGGAACCATAGCCACCAAAGACCCAAACACCGCTTTCGACGGCCAGCACATCCTCATTAGCGACGACATTCTCAAACTCAGCCACCTGCCGCGCACTCTCGCCGTGGTCGGGGCGGGCGTCATCGGTTGCGAGTATACTTGCATCTTCGCCGCCCTCGGCGTGCGGGTGACGTTGATCGACAAGCGCAACCGTCTCCTGCCGTTTGTGGACGCGGAGATCATCGATGCCCTGGCTTATCACCTGCGCGAGAACCGCGTCACCTTGCGGCTGGGCGAAGAAGTGAGCGGTCTGGAGTTGATTGACGACGACAGCCACGGCCAGCGGGTGAAGATTCACCTGGCCAGCGGCAAACAGATCGTGACCGAGACGGCTCTGCACAGTATTGGCCGCACCGGGGCGACCGACAAACTCAACCTGCCTGCCGCCGGATTAGCCGCCGACGACCGGGGGCGACTCAAAGTGAACGCCCATTACCAGACCGGCGTTCCCCACCTCTACGCGGTGGGCGACGTGATCGGCTTCCCCAGCCTGGCTTCTACTTCAATGGAACAGGGCCGCCTCGCCGCCTGTCACGCCTTCGGCGTCGAAGCCAGGAGCGTGCCGGAGTTGTTCCCGTACGGCATCTACACCATCCCCGAAATCTCGACGGTGGGCCGCAACGAGGAAGAGTTGACGGCTCAGGGCATCCCCTACGAAGTGGGCAAAGCGCAATATCGGGAGATCGCCCGCGGCCAGATCATCGGCGACAGCACCGGCCTGCTCAAGCTCATCTTTCACCTTGAGACGCGCGAACTCCTTGGCGTGCACATCATTGGCGAAGGCGCTAGCGAACTGATTCACATCGGCCAGGCCGTCATGGCCTTCGGCGGCAAAGTGGACTATTTCGTCAACACTGTCTTCAACTACCCGACCCTGGCCGAGTGTTACAAGACGGCGGCGTTTGATGGGATTAATCGGTTGGGGTAGCGGTTGGTATAATGGGACACAGTGATCCTCCTCAGGCAAGGCTGAGATGAAAACTTTGGTTATCGAAAAGAGTCTTCAACCCCTGGGTATGCCTCTGGAAATGACTCCTCGCGGCATTCCGACGAGTCTGCGGCCATTCTTTCAAGATTACACATTGGAAGATATTGATCCGGAGGCCGACGCTTTTACCGTCATCGAGCGCACCCTTTCCTGGGGTGGACGGCAGGAATTGCGCTGGCTTTTCCAGCGATATCCGCAAGCGAAACTGATCGACATGGTGCGCCAAGCCGGATGGTGGCGCATTCCGCGGCGGCGTTTTTACTACTGGCTCAACATCCTCAAGATCACAAATTATCGCCAATCGGAGTATCAACGGCTGTGGCCGCACTAGAGTCGCCGCGCTGGGAGACCACGCCGCCTGAAACACGCCAGTTGCTTGAGGCGATTGGTGCTTTTCCGTTTTGCCGCCGGTTTTATCTTGGAGGCGGCACGGCGCTGGCCCTGCGACTCGGTCATCGCGTTTCACGCGATCTCGACTTTTTCTCCGAAACAGATCAACTTAACGATCCAACTCGCGCTGAGATTTTGAACTCGCTACGCCGTTCGTTTTCTGGCATGGAAATTGTGACGAATACCCTCGGCGACCTGACTGTATCGATCCTGGGCCGGGACGTAGGCTTCTACTCTTACAGCTATCGGATGCTGGAGCCAGGCGATGATCTGCTCAACGTGCGTGTCGCAAGCCTGTTTGACATTGCCGCTATGAAGCTGGATGCTATTGCTGGACGCGGCGCGCGACGAGATTTCTGCGATTTGTATGTGTTGGCTCAGCGGTATTCATTAGAGGACTTGTTCGAGCGCGCACAGGCAAAGTATCCCGACACGCGCGATTTTCCGATGCTGATCATGCCTTACTTGAACGACTTCGGCAATGCAGATCGGGACAGGCCGGTAGAAATGCTGACGCCTGTAAGGTGGGAGGAAGTCAAAACATTCTTCCTGGCCGAAGCCCGACGGCTGGCAAAAGTGTGGTTCCTGCCGCCGGACGAGATATGAACACCTTCACCCTCAAACTCATTCTGACACCCCTCCTGATCGGCAGCGTCAGCCTGGCTGGGCGACGCTGGGGGCCAGCCATCAGCGGCTGGCTGGTGGGTCTGCCGCTCACCTCCGGGCCGATCTCTTTCTTCCTCGCGCTCAATCAGGGGGTAACATTTGCCAGCGCCGCCGCCGTTGGCACGCTGGCCGGGACGATCTCGCAGGCTGTCTTCTGCCTGGCCTATGGGCGACTCGCCTCCCGCTTCGGCTGGCCGATCGCGACCCTGGCTAGCTGTCTCTTCTTTGCGGCGGCGACGATCGCGCTTCAATATTTGGTTCTCCCTCTGATTCCACTCTTTGTGGTTGTAGCGGTGGCCCTGGCCGCAGCCATTCGTCTCATGCCCGGACGTTCTGAAGTCACCTCTCCTACGGTGAGCGCGCCGCCGCGCTGGGACATTCCGGCGCGAATGATTGTGGCCACCGCCTTTGTCGTATTCCTCACAGGCCTGGCGCCTAAACTCGGCCCGCGCCTGACCGGCCTGCTGTCCCCGTTCCCGCTTTATGCCGCCACCCTGGCAGTCTTCGCCCATC
Organism: uncultured Anaerolineales bacterium; assembly: GCA_964431175.1. GTDB lineage: Bacteria > Chloroflexota > Anaerolineae > Anaerolineales > VGOW01 > VGOW01. The sequence goes on along the minus strand of CAYSIV010000002.1, from coordinate 5,184 downwards.
ATCAACAAGGGCCGACCCAAGCGGCCAACGTGTTACGCGGCTTGTTGCTAGGGTTGTTCGCCTTTGCCGGTTTCTTCCTCGTTCTGGGGGGCCTGCTCGGGCAGACCGGCATCCTGCTTGCGTTTGCCGCCGCCATGATTACTGCGTTTGTGTTTCAAGCCGGTTCCTTGTGGTTGCTTCGCCGGAGACCCGGATAGCCCCGCCTGATCGTTTCACTTTCTCATCAACGCCTCAACCAACCTCAGCGTCAACTCCTTCGACTCTCCGCCATCCAAGCCAACCGGCCCGATGCAGGCCGGGCAACCGTCACTGCACGGGCAGTCGCGCACCAGCTCCAGCGCGCCGCGCAACAACTCATCGTGCAATTCGTAGAGCCGCCCGCTCAGGCCGATGCCTTCCGGCACATGATCGTAAAAGGTGATCGTCGGGCCGCCGGTCTCCTTGGATTTCGCCTCGACGAGACTCGAAAGGTCGCGCGGGTCGCACATCAAGTAGAGCGGGGCCAGGTTGCCCAGGGCGTGGGCCAGCCCACCCAGCGCCGATTTGGTGCGGTTGACCGACTCGACTTGGCGATGGCAAGAGGGACAGAGGGTGAGCAGATTGTCGAGTTCGTTGGCCAGTTTGTAGTTCTCGTTCTCGCCACGCACGTAGCCAAACTCGCGGAACGGGCGCAGATGATGAACGTGATGTTGAGTACCGTCGCGCGGCTCGACCGTGTTGCACTGCTGGCACCGAAAGCCGTCACGCAGGCGGGCCGCGTTTCTCTGCGCTTCCCAGTTCGGGCCGTAATCGTTTGGCCGCAGCAGAACGCCTTCATTCATCAACTGCTCGGCGGCCTCGGGCGCAATCCACAGCCAGTAAGCCGTCGTCTGAAACTCGCGCGGCGGATGATCGATCTCGCCGAAGCCAACCGTCTCGTGCGTATAACGTTTGATCCTGCGATAACCGCTCACCTGCGACGTGACCAGCACCACGCCGTGCGCTTTGCGAGCTGGATGACGCTCGTCAGCATCGGTCACGTCCAGCACTTCCAGCGTTGCCCCTTCACTCGCTTGCGTGTAATAGTCGGCTTCGGTCGCTATCACCGTTGCGATGCGCTCATCCCACTTCAACTCTGTCACCAAGTATTGCCGCCCTTCGTGCAAATAGATCGCGCCGGTATGAACGTGAATCGGGGCGCGAACAGAATCGACTTCCCCGATCACGACGGGTTTGCCGTCGCTTACGTCCTGGATGACGACCCGATCATCGCCGCTCGTTCTCAGGGACACCGCCTCTGCCGGGTAAGAGTCCCCCACCCACGTCGCCGTTCCACCCGACTCGTGCACCTCACCCGACTCCTGCAAAATCTCCAACAGCTCGTCGCCGTTCGCGCCAAACGTTTCGCCTGCTTCAAACGGCAATTCAAAGGCGGCACAGCGAACATGGCTGAGCAGGATGGCCAGGTTGTCGGGGTTGATGAGGGCGTGTTCGGGCGACGACTCGAAGATGTAGCGCGGATGGAGAGCGATATATTGATCGAGCGGGGCGGCGGAGGCCACGAACACGACGGCTGAAGTTTCGGAGCGGCGGCCCGCCCGACCCGCCTGTTGCCACACACTGGCGATACTGCCCGGGTAGCCGGCAATCACCGCCGCCCCAAGCTGGCCGATGTCCACCCCAAGCTCGAGGGCGTTGGTGGCTACCACGCCACGCACCGAGCCGTCGCGCAAGCCGCGCTCGATCTCGCGCCGCTCGTTCGGCAAGTAGCCGCCGCGATAGCCGCGAATGGCTTTGGGATCAACCCGCAATTTTTCTGCCGCGTCGCGCACATAGCCGAGCAGAACTTCGACGGTGGCGCGGGCGCGGCCAAAGACGACTGTCTGCGCACCGTCGCCGATGAGCTGAGCGGCGATCTCTTTGCTCTCCAGTGTGTACGAGCGGCGCAGACCAAGCGCCGGATCGATGAGCGGTGGGTTGTAGAGGATGAAATGTTTTTCGGCGCGGGGCGACCCGTCGTTGCTCACCAATGTCACCGGCGCTTCGAGCAGTTTCTCGGCCAGCTCTTTAGGGTTGGCAATGGTGGCCGAGGCGCAGATGAATTGCGGCTCACGGCCGTAGAATTTGCAGATGCGCTTCAAGCGCCGGATGACGTTGGCGACGTGCGAGCCGAACACACCGCGATAGGTGTGCAGTTCGTCGAGCACCACCCAGCGCAGGTTGGAGAATAGTTCGCTCCAGCGAGTGTGGTGGGGAAGAATACCCGCGTGAAGCATGTCGGGATTGGTTATGAGTAATCGGGCTTCGCGGCGGATGGCAGGGCGCTGGGCTTGCGAAGTATCGCCGTCGTAGATGCGGATTGAGATTTGAGGTTGGAGGTTAGAGGTTAGAGCGCTCAACTCGGCGGCCTGGTCTTGGGCAAGGGCTTTGGTGGGGAAGAGATAGAGGGCGCGGGCCGACGGGTCGTGGAGGATGGTTTGCAGGATGGGCAGGTTGTAGCACAGGGTCTTGCCGGAGGCGGTGCCAGTGACGATAACCACGTTATCCCCGCGCCAGGCGGCTTCGATTGAGTCGGTTTGATGAGTGTACAACGACGAGATGCCGTGCTGGTTGAGGGCCGCGATCAGCCGCGAGTCGAGTCTCTTTGGAAAGTCGGCGTAGCGCGCCGGGCGCGGCGGAATCTTTTCCCAGGCGGCCACATTGGCCATGAATTTGGGATCGAGGCGCAGGCGGTCGAGGATGGGGAGAGTGGTCATCGCCGGAGGAAACTCCACCAGGCCTCGTCGCCCGAGTCGGCGCGAACGAGGGCGGCCAGCACGGCCGGCAGGCTGGCCGGACCAGGGTAGATCAAGTAGCGCGGCGACCACTCCGGCTGAAATTTCTCTTTGAAGGCGTGCAGGCCCTTGAAGTTGTAGAAGCGGTTGAGGTGCTCGTAGATGTAATGCAAAGCGCGCTCTGCCGCCGGATCGTCGGAATGTTCGCCCACGCCGGAAAGGGCGCTGAGGCCGAGGTTAAAAGTGGCAATCCCTTTTAACCTGGCCCATTCAAACAGACTGACAAACAAAAAATCCATCGTACCATTCTCCACCTGCTGGCGACGGCGCATGATGTCAACGGCAACTTCGTTGCGTTGATACTCCGGCACGATGTTGGCAAAGGCGCTGATCGCGCCGCTGGCGGTGTGAACGACCATGACCGGACCGCCGCGAATGTAGTCATCGGCGAACCAGCCGACCGAGAATCGCATCTCGGCGCCGCGCATCATCGTCAGCCACTCGTCGCTGAGGGCGCGCAATTCGTTCAGCAAATGATCCGCAAGCGGCGGCTCGTGAAACTCGGCCTGGTGCTTGAGCTTCTTCAGGCGATTAAGCGTTGTGCGAAACTCCTTGCCGGCTTTGCCTTCGAGGGTGAAGCCGCACAAATTCACAATCGCTTCGTGGCCGATACACAGTGAGTCGAAACCCGCCGCTTTGTAGAGATCAAGATAATCGGGCGACGTTTGATAGAATGCTGGCCGCCAATCGTTTCGGGCACAATGTCCGGTGAAGCCGCTAATGGCCGGGGCAACATCCTCCAACGGCCCAACCGGATCGCCCAACGCCACCGCCACTCGTCCTTTGGCAACGTAAGCGATCATCGATCCGCCAAGGCTGAAGTAATATGATTTGTCGTCGAACAGAGTGAAGCGCGCCAGCGACGAACGGCCATACGTTTCGACAATGGTCTTCGCTCGCGCCCGGTCGGCCGGGGGGGCGGCCTCTCGCACCAAAACTGGCTGAACCAACATCAACAGGGCGTAGCCAATCGTGGCCGCGCTCACAACGTAAATCGAATCGGCAAAGTATCGGCCAAAGCCAGTGATAGGTTGCAGGCCCGGATCGTAAAACTGGGTGAACATGATCACCGTTTGCTTGAGAGCCGGGATGAGATCAAAGTTGACGCTGAAGTGGCGGTCGAGCAGGTAGAACCCGGTCGCGCCGTAGAGAAGGGTGAAGGCCGCCGCGCCGGTCAACACCCGCAATCCCTGTCGAACGGATGGCCGATCAGAGCGAGCATGGAAATGAGGACGCATGAACCATAGCCAGACGGCCAGCACCGCCGCCAGGAACGCCTCTTCGTAATCCAAACCTTTGATCAAGTGGCTGAAGATTGAGACGACGAGGATGATGAGAGTGAGGAGCCAGGCTAGGTGTTTGCGCCGCCACAAGTTACCGGCCAGCACTAGCAGGGCAAACCCGGCGAGCGCGGCGGCGAGGTGACTTCCTTGACGAACTTCGAGCGGCGAGAATTCTTCGAGCAGGGTCAGGCGCTCGGTCAGCGCGGGTGTGACTGCCGAGAGGACGTTGATCACGCCCATGGCCGCGGCGAGCAAGGCAGCCACCCGCACGCCCCACACTACCAGCCACGAGCGCAAATTGGCAGAGGTCGGGATTATCTCCTGGCTGAGCAAAGTGTTCATGCTATGATTATAACAACATGGTTGATGAGATGCTGGAGACGAGACGTTGGTGGCGGGTAATTATTTCTGTTTTGGGCGGCAATGTGATCGGTTATGCCGCTTTTCGTTTGGCTTTGTGGGCGGCGCCACAGTGGTGGGCCGGGCCGAGAAACGGCTTTGGGATGACGATGTTAATGATGGCGCTCACGGTGATCTCTTTTGCCGCGCCGCCAGTGATCGTGGGCGCGCTGGCGGCAAGGCTCGCCGCGTGCTACGAGCCGTTTGTGGGACTGGCGGCGATGTTGTGGGGCGCAAGCGCACGCCTATGGTGGCCATCGTCGGCGCCGTTGTTGCCGCCCGAAAGTTGGGTTCTGCCGATGACATTGATTCTGTTGTCGGGCTTAATGGGCGGGTGGCTGGCCGGCGGGTTTCGCCGACCGGTTTAAACAGAAAACGCCCGACTCGCTTACGCGATCAGGCGTTTTCTGCAAAAGCCTCTTGGCAACGACCTACTCTCCCAGGCGGTCTCCCACCAAGTACCATCGGCGCTGGCGATCTTAACTTCCGGGTTCGAGAAGGGACCGGGTGTACCTTCGCCGCACAAATCACCAAGAGACGATTTTACGTTGTTGAACTGAATATTCAAAGAAACATGTAACTGCCAAAACTTCAAGTTCTCCGCACCACGTTGGTTGAATTAAGCCCTCGACCATTAGTACGCCTTCGCTCGCTCCTTGCAGAGCATACACGAGGTCGCCTATCAAGCA
>CAYSIV010000001.1:37134-55065 GCA_964431175.1 uncultured Anaerolineales bacterium | reverse complement strand
TGGCAAGCGGGGTTTTGGTTATTGGGTTATTGGTGATTAGTTGTTGGAGGCTTAGAGTGGACGCTTCATGTAGAAGTTGGCCGCTTCGCGAGAAAGTTGAAGGTTATAGGTTGGGCTTTTGGAGTTTGGGATTTGGGATTTTTAGCCTTGTCTCATTGTTCGTTCTCTCATTGTTCATTGCCAGACCCGGCCCGCCCGCTGTCCAACATCCGCTCGGCCTCGACTTCGGCGGCGAGTTGAGTCTTGTTGGCTACGACTTATCGGGCGACACCCTCACTCTTGTCTGGCAAGCCCAGCAACCACTCGGCGTGCCCTACAACATGAACGTTCGCCTGACAGATGACGCTGGCTTGATTTGGAGTGACACTAATATCGAGCGGCCACGCGACTGGCGTTTTTCCCCCGGCGCCGATTTCTGGCCGACGGATCAGTTCATCTACGACAGTTACGTTCTCAAGCCCTTGCCCGGCGCACCGCCCGTCTCATATCACCTTGAAGCCATCGTCTACCGGGCCGACACTCTGCAGGCGCTCTCGGTTCAGCGCATCGGCGAGTATGTGATCGAGCGCCCGACGAGCTTGCCGCTGGCCGAGCCGCTGGCAAGTTTGAATGGCGTGGCCTTGATCCGGGTTTCAGCCGACCGCGACGTGGCCGCCCCCGGCGACCCCTATCGACTCACCTTGCGCTGGCAAGCGGCCACTGCCTCGCCAGCCGATCAGGATTTCAAACTTGAACTGATGGACTCGTCGGGCGTGGTTGTTCACACTCTCACTGCCCCAACCGTGCCAGGTTACCCGCCTTCAAAGTGGGCAATGGGCGATGTGCTCGACCAGCCGGTCTTCTTCAGGCTTCCGGCGCACTTAAATAGCGGCGGCTACCACTGGCGTCTGAACGGCGATGTTGAGTTGGCAGTCCCGCTCCAGATCAATGCCCCGGTTCGAGTCTTCATTTCCCCAGCGTTGTCAAATCCGCTGAAAGTTGATCTCGGCGACTCGATCTCGCTGTTGGGCTACAACGTTGCCACCTCTGGCGATGAAATCAGCGTTGGTCTGGTCTGGCAGGCGCGGGCTGAAATGCCAGAGTCGTATCGCGTGTTTTTGCATTTGCTGGATGCGAACGGCAATCTGGTGGGCCAGTCGGACGGGGAACCGGCGAACTGGACGCGACCGACGCCAGGCTGGCTGGCGGGCGAAGTGGTGGTCGACTCGCGAATGCTGACCGCGCCCGGCCCGGGCCAGTACACGCTAAGAGTTGGCATGGTGGACGAGGCCGGGAACCGGTTGGCGGTCGATGGCTGGCCAGATGGGGCGGTCACGTTAGGGGCCGTTTCCATCGGGCAGTAGCGTCCTGAACGGCATGTTGTTCACCGCGCAGTCGAAGGGCGCTTGTAAAGCGATTATCCTTACACCGTAATTTGAAGTAAAATCCGAAGGTATGCAAACGCCCCTGCCTTTTTACCGCCGTCAATGGTTCCGCATCGGCGCGCCCGTAGCCGCGGTGCTGATTGTGTACGCCCTGATGCACTTCCGTCAGCCCAAGGAAACATTTGCCGGGTGGGTGGTGGACACGCTGGGCTTCCTGATGCTCTTCTTTGGCACCCTGGCCCTGGCCTCGCAGTACATTTTGCCGGTGAGTACGGCCAAAGAACGACAGCACGCGGTTGACCGGCTGTTTACTTATGTGAGCGGCGGGCACGGACCGATTGTGTTTGTGCGCGATGGCGAACTGGTGGGAAGCGCCGAAGAGCTGAAGCGCAAGGGGGCCGGGGTGATGTTGATTGACGCCGCGAGCGCAGTGGTGCTGGAGAAGGGCCGCAAGTTTTCGCGGGCGGTGGGGCCGGGCATTGCCTTTGTGGCTTTTAACGAGCACATTGCGGCCGCGCTGGATTTACGCAAGCAGTCGCGCTCGCAGGGCGCGCAGGCCCTCACCCGCGACGGGATTGAGATCAAAGCCGATGTGTCGGTGACGTTTGCTCTTGATCCGGGCAACCAACCGTCCTTGCGTGATACGCGGGATGAGAACGACTTTCTGGGGCAAGCGCCGGTCAAGCCGCCTTATCCATTCAACCCCGACAGCGCCTTCAAAGCTTTTTACGGCGAAGCGATTGCCGAAAAAGAGGCAATCAAATGGATCGACCTGCCCATCATCGTCGCCACCGAACACTTCCGCGATCAGGCCAGCCGTCTGACCCTGGACAAACTGTTTGAGATCAAAGACCCGGCGGCCACACCGCTGGCCACGTTGCAAGGCCAGTTGCGGAACGAAGTGCAGTCGGCATTGATGTTGCGGGCGCGGGGCATCAAGGTGTATTCGGTGTCGGTTGGCAACCTGGAATTGCCGGAAGCAGTGATGCGCCAGCGGGTGCGAGCCTGGGCGGTGAACTGGCAGAAGGAAGTGTTCACCAAGTTGGCCGATGCCGATGTGAGAATCGAGAAGCTCAAAGAGCAGGCCCGGGCTGAGGCTCAGCAGGAAATTCTCGACGCTTTCAAGGACACGTTCAACGAATTCAAAGAGGGCTTCAAACAGTCGGTGGCCGCCCAGGAAGGCGTTTCGGTGAGCCAGCACGACTTCACCCAGCGGCTGGTGAGCGCCTTGGGCAAGGTGGCCGGCGACCCGGTGACGCAAATGCTGGCTCCCGGCAACACCGTGCGTCAACTCTCGAACTTGCGCCAGTGGGTGGGCTTGCAGGAAATGACGCTCCAGCCCCAATTGATTGGCGAGCCGGGGGTGGTCGAGGAGACTTCGGAAATGGCGCCCGAAGAGGCCGAGGAGATGAATGAGGCCGCCGAGACGGCCTCTGAACCGGACGAGGCGGAGGGAGGCTGGCATGAGTAGCAACGCGCCGCCCGCCCCAAAAAACTTCACCCGGTCAGCTTTGAAGTTTTTCTATCAACTTCTCGACGGCGATCACGAATGGGCCGACCGCCGGTTGATCATCCTCTTCGTCTGCATCAACATCCTTGCCCTGATGGGGCGGGCCACCGAGCAAATTGTCCCGCCAGAGACGCTTCAACCTTATTTGGCAACCCTGCCCGGGCCGCTGGCCGGCCTCTTCCGCTTCGTCATCTCTCTCATCTACCCTCAATCTCTGCGCCACCTCATGCCGCCGCTGGTGGGCTGTGTGCTGGCCGTCCTGTTGGCCTCCAACTACGTGCGCGATCTGTTCGAGTTGCCCGATTTGCAAACCGGCTATCGCTATCTCACCGCGTCCATGTTCGGCTGGGACTATCCGAGCATCACCATTAAAGATGGCGGCTATGAGGTGGCCGAAAAAGCCAAGCCTGGCATGGGGCAGGCCGAAAGGGCCGAGACGAATCCGATTCCCAAAATTGGCGGGCCGGGCTTTGTGCACATCGCGCCCGGCAATGTGGCCCTCTTCGAGCGCATGGGCAAGCCGTCCAAGATTGCGGGCGCGGGCAAACACTTCATTGGCCGTTTCGAGACTCTACGCGAAGTGCTGGATTTGCGCGATCAATTCCGCTCGCGCGAAGAAGTGAAGGCGGTGACTAAAGACGGCATCCCGGTGAAAGTTCGCAACACGCAAGTGTCGTTCCGGGTGCGGACGGGAAGCCGCCGCCGTGAACGCAAGCCCGATGAGACGTATCCGTTCTCCAGCGCCGCGGTGCGGCGCATTGCCTACGGCAAAAACGTCAGCGCCCGGGGGCCGTCGGTGTGGACAGACGGGGCCATCAACTCGGTGACGGGCGCGATTCGCGGCTACATCAGCCGGGTGACGTTCGACGAGTTGATCTCGCGCGACGGCGCGCCCGGCAGTTCAACGCCGAGCGCGGGCGCATCACAAGCCAGGCTGCTCGACCCGAGGGAGAAAATCAAAGCGGAACTCAACAGCGACCCAAGCTACGTTCGTTTTGCCGACATGGGTATCGAATTGTTGTGGGTGAGCCTGGGCCACCTCGAATCGCCAAAAGATGTGATTGACCAGCGCGTTCGGGCCTGGGAGGCGGAGTGGGAAGGCGAACAACATGTGAAAATGGCCGAGGGTGAGGCTTACAAGATGCGGGCGATGGAATATGCCCGCGCCGCCGCCCGACTGGAGTTCATCGAGCAAATCACCGCCAACCTGCCCAACGCGCCCGACGCCGTGCCCACGGCGGAGTTCATCCTTGTCCAGTTTGGCGAAGCATTGAGTAGCACCGTCCGGGACGATATATCCGGTGGCAGCGATCGTTTCGGCCTCTTGAGTCTGCTGGCTGAAAGAAGGCTCGGCGGATCCAGCGACAGAACAAAAGGGATCGTGGTCGAGAGTCAAAAGCCCCCGCCGCTTCTGCCTTCTTGAGCTTTCCTTTCTAATGCCTCCTCAACTCTCCCTCTCTCCTGAAGTGGAAGCGGCTCTGGCCGCCCATCGCCCAATCGTCGCCCTTGAATCCACTGTCATCTCGCACGGCTTGCCGCGCCCGCAAAACCTGGATCTGGCTCGCCGCATGGAAGCCATTGTTCGCAAGCAGGGCGCGATTCCGGCGACGATTGCCATTCTCAAAGGGCAGATCAAGATCGGGCTGACCGACGACGAGTTGACCTATCTTGCCAATGCCGACGGTGTGTGGAAGGTGAGCCGCCGCGACTTCCCCGTTGTCGCCGTTCGCAAAGCAGACGGGGCGACGACAGTGGCCGGGACGATGATCGGCGCCGCCTGGGCCGGGATCAAAATCTTTGCCACGGGCGGCATCGGCGGGGTGCACCGGGGCGACCGGACCGACGTGTCCGCCGACTTGCCAGAGTTGAGTCGCACTTCGGTGGCGGTGGTCTGCGCCGGGGCCAAAGCCATTCTCGATCTTCCGGCCACGCTGGAGTGGCTGGAGACGGCGGGCGTGCCGGTGATCGGTTACGGCACGAACGAATTCCCCGCGTTTTATACGCGCGCCAGCGGCTTGTGGCTCGAAGCCAGAGCCGAGAGCGCCGCTGACGCCGCGGCCATGATCAATGCCAAGTGGCAGATGGGGCTGGCCGGGGGCATCTTAATCGCCGCGCCCATTCCGCCCGAGGCGGCCCTCCCGGCCGAGTCGATTAACGGCGCGATTGAACAGGCGCTGGCTGCCGCTGAGGCGCAGGGGATCAAGGGCAAGGGGGTCACCCCGTTCTTGTTGGCGAAGGTGGCCGAGATCAGCGGCGGGTCAAGTCTGCGGGCCAACATTGCGCTGTTGGAGAACAACGCCCGGGTGGCGGCGGAGATCGCCCGGAACTTGTAGAGATGTATGCTCCTCGTCCTCATCGTTACGGCTCTGTTCTTTGACTTTCTCAACGGTTACAACGACAGTTCCAACATCGTGGCCACCGTGATCGCCTCGCGGGCCATGTCGCCGCGCCGGGCGCTGATGCTTACCGCCATCTCGGAATTTGCCGGGCCGTTTCTGTTTGGGGTGGCGGTGGCCAACACGGTGGGCAAAGGTCTGTTAGACTCGACGGTCATCACTCTGCCAGTCGTGCTGGCCGGCGTTATTGCCGCCATCATCTGGAACCGGGTGACGTGGTTCCTGGCTCTGCCGTCGTCGTCGTCGCACGCGCTGGTGGGTGGACTGGTGGGCGCGGCCATTCTGGCCGCCGGTTTCAAAGTTATCCAACCTGCCGGGATGATCAAAATTCTGGTGGCGTTGTTTGTGTCGCCGCCGTTGGGGTTCGCCGCCGGTTTCGCGGTCATGCGTCTGATTTTGTATTTTGCCCAGTCGGCCACGCCGCGCATCAACGACTGGTTCCGGCAAGGGCAAATTTTTACTTCAATTGGGCTCGCGCTGAGTCATGGGGCGAACGACTCGCAGAAGACGATGGGCATCATCACTCTGGGGCTGGTGGCTTCGGGACAATTGAAGTCGTTTGCCGTGCCGTTGTGGGTGATCGTGGCCAGCGCCGGGGCAATTGCCCTGGGCACCTCCTTAGGCGGGTGGCGGCTCATCCGCACGTTGGGCGGGCGCATTTTCACCATCCGCCCGGTGCACGGCTTCTCGACTCACATTGCGGCGACGACGGTCATCCTCGGCGCGGCCTTGCTGGGCGGGCCGGTGAGCACCACCCAGGTGATCGGCTCGGCCATTATGGGCGTCGGCTCGGCGGAGCGAATCTCCAAAGTGCGCTGGGACGTGGCCCAGGAAATGTTGCAGGCCTGGGGCTTGACCATCCCGGCCACGATGCTGTTTGGCGCGGCGGCCCTCTGGCTTATGCGGGCGGCGGGCTTTTGAATCGTTGACGACAGACGAAGGACGAATGACTAAGGCCGTACTCCATCATTCGTCTTCCGTCCATCGTCCTTCGTCACCCTTGAATCGAGATCAACCATGAAGCGTTTCAAATTTTCATTCTTCCGCAAGAAGCCGGACGTGTTCCTGCCATTGCTGATCAAGCAGGCCGAGTTCGCCGTGCAGGGCCTCACCGGTCTGCAGGCCTACATGCGCGAGCCGAACGCCGACGTGGCCCGGCGGGTGAAGTCAATTGAGAAAGAAGCCGACGAAGTGCGGCGGATTCTGATTGACGAGCTGAATCGCAACTTCATCACTCCGATGGATCGCGAAGACATCTTCGCCCTCTCCCGCGCTATTGACGATGTGCTGGACTACGCCGATACGACCACCGATGAAATGGCCATGCTCGGCGTCCAGCCCAACCAATACCTGGTGCGCATGGTGTCCCTGCTCACCGACGCCGCCGATGAGATTAACAAGGGCGTTCTGCGTTTGCAGGATCATCCCGGCGTGGCGAATGATCACGCGGTGCGAGCCAAGGCCCTGGAAAACAGGGTGGAGAGCGTTTATCGCGAAGCCATCGCCGCGCTCTTCGTCGGCCCGAAAGATGTGCACGACGTGGTGGAGATGCTGAAGTTGAGGGAGATTTACCGCCACCTGTCCAACGCCGCCGACCGCGGCGACGAGGCGGCGAACGTGATTGGCGACATTGTGGTGAAGAAGGTGTAGCATGAAACTCACCCGCAAAATCTACGCTACTCGTGGCGAGAAAACCATTGACTTCTTTGTTGGCTTTGTGGGTTGGTTCGTGCTCAACGGCATCATTGGAGGCGGGGCGCAGCTCGTCATCACCGTGCTCAACAATGCCTTTATCTCGGTGAACAACAGCACCGCCCAGTCCGTCGTCGGCGTTACCGGCCTGGTTTTGGGGTGCATCCCCTTCATCCTCAACATCGGCCTCATCATCTTCTTTGCCTTCACCCGCCACTGGATCGCCCTGGGCGCGTTGGGCGCGCTGGTCGCCTCTTTGATCATTGTCATCTGCATCGCCACCCTCATCGGCGGCGTTTGCTTCGCCCTGCTGGCGGGTGCTGGCGGCTCGACAGGGCCATAACAGGAAAACTCATCCATCCCCAATCTTTCATTTAAGGTTATACTTAATTACGACGTTCTCAGCCGTACTTCTCCTCTTTACCAGGTGACTGTCACCGGGGAGAGAAATGCCTGAATTTCACCGTACAGCGTTGCCCGGTGACAGTCACCTAACTGACTCAGGAGGTCTCTCATGTATCCCGTCCTCTTCACCATCAACGGCGTTCCCATCTACGCGCACGGGTTTTTCTTTTTGCTGGCGTTGTTGGTCGGGCTGGCCTGGCTCGTCGTCGAAGCCCGGCGGCGGCGCTGGCCCAAGGAAGAAGTCGTTCCGATCACCCTGGCCGCGTTCGTCGGCGGCATGATCGGCGCCCGCCTCTCCATTCTCTTCTTCAACGGCTGGGAGACCGCGCCCATCGTCCTCAACTTCTATGCCCTGTTCGACCCGCGCATCGGCCCCGGCTCGATTCTGGGCGCGGTGGCCGGGGCTTACATCGGCGGCTACATCGCCGCCAAAGCCATTGGCAAGCAGGGGTGCGCCTGTGATGCCTTTGCGCCGGCCATGGCCCTGGCAACCGCCGTGGGCCGCATCGGCGACTTTCTGGTGTTTGAGGACGGGTTGGGCAAACCCACCTCGCTCCCCTGGGGTGTGCCCGTGCCCGGCATCTATCTGAACGGGCAAGTCGTGCCTACGCCGGGCGCGTCCTATTTGGCCCATCCCACGCCGCTGTACGATGCCGGGTTCAACCTGATCTGGTTTGGGGTGCTGATCCTTCTTCGCGATCATCCCAAGATGCAAAACGGCAATTTGTTGAAGTTCGGTTTGGCCGGTTACGCCGCCTTCCGCTTCTTGGTGGAGTTCGTCCGCAACAACCGGGTGCTGGCCTTCGGCCTCACCGGGCAACAATTCTTTTGCCTGGGCCTCCTCGTCGCCCTGGCGATCTACTACGGTCGAAAACTGCAAGCCGTCCGGCAGACAGTTTCGGCCTGAGGCGCCTGTCGCTCCAGACCTCACAGGTTTTCGCGCAAGCGACCTGTGAGGTCTCGAAAGTTCACCCGCCCTCTGCGAGTGAAGAAAGGTGGGCTTCAAGATGGCCGAACAACCGAGTGAAGAGACGATCATCAAACTGCTGGAAGAACTTCGTAGCGATGCGGCCTATCGCCGGATGGCAGTGATCAAAACCATTGCCGAACAACGAGTAGACGACGAGCGTATCGTCAAAATACTTAAAACAATAGTGACCGAAGATATGAGTGATGCCGTTAGAGGTTACGCTCAGGCGGCTCTTTATGCCTTGGAACGCGGCCAGTTGCCTCCTGATGCGCCCTGGTCTACTTCCAGCCCGCCCCCGCAACCCGTCAAGCAACTCTCACGTAACGAGAAAACCCGCGACTTCCTCATTGGTTTCCTTGGCTGGTTCCTAGTCAATGGCTTGGTCTGGGCAGTTATAACGGAAAGAATAGGAGGGGAGTTAGGCCAGTACTCCTTCATTTTTGGCATTTTTGTCCTACCTCCCAATCTCCTTGCCCTAGTCATCCTGGCCTTCGCCCGGCGTTGGGTGGCTCTGGGCCTGCTGGTTGCGTATGCCGCCAATTTTGCGCTTGCACTCCTGGCCGGAGCATTCATCAATGGCGTCTGTTGGTTTCCTTTCTACATCCGATGACTCTAATTTCTTAGCCTCCGTTGAATTAGTTCCAAGAAATCCGTTGACAGCGCCTCTCTCTTCAGGACACATCCTAATGACCCTCACCCCCTCCGCCCAAAAACTCGACCGCCCCGAAATCTTCTGGGAATTCACCCGCAGTCTTTGCCCTGAGTGCAAGAAGGTTATTGACGCTCATATCCTTTTGCGCGACAACAAGGTGATCATGCGCAAGCGTTGCCCGGAACACGGCGTGTTCGAGGCGCTGGTCTTCGGCGACGCCGAGTTGTACACCCAGGTTCAACGCTACAACAAACCCGGCACGCTCCCCCTCAACTTCGCCACCGAAGTCCGCGACGGCTGTCCCCACGACTGCGGCCTGTGTCCCGACCACCAGCAACATGCCTGCCTGGCCCTAATCGAAGTCAACCAGGCCTGCAACCTCGACTGCCCGCTGTGCTTCGCCAACTCCGGCACCCACTTTTCCCACTCCGGCTGGGAGCTGACCTTCGAGCAGGTGAACTTCATGCTCGACCGCTTCATCGAGTTTGAGGGCAACCCCGAAGTCGTCCAGTTCTCCGGCGGCGAGCCGAGCCTGCACCCGCGCATTCTGGATTTCATCGAACTGGCCCAGCAGAAGGGCATCGGCTACGTCATGCTCAACACCAACGGCATCCGCATCGCCCGCGACGACAAGTTTCTGGCCGGCCTCCAGCGCCTCAAGCCGCACGTCTACTTGCAGTTCGACGGCTTCGAGGCCGAGACCAACCGCATCATTCGCGGCAAGCCTGATCTGATCGATGACAAACTGCGCGCCCTCGACCGCCTGGCCGAGGCCGACGTGCGGGCGGTGCTGGTGGGGGCCGTTGAGCGCGGGGTGAACGAACACGAAGTGGGCCGCATCGTCGAGTTTGGCCTGCGCCACCCGGCGGTGTTCGGCGTCAACTTCCAGGGCGCGTTCCGGGCCCAACGGCACAACATCCCCAGCGACCCGATGACCCGGATCACCATCCCCGACATCATCAAAGGCATCGAGGCCCAGACGAACGGCCTCTTCAAGTTGAGCGACTTTGTGCCCGTGCCGTGTTGCATGCCCACCTGCAACTTCGTCACCTACGCCATGCTCGACGGCGACACCGTCACTCCCATCACCCGCGTTCTCGACATTGACCTGTATCTCGACTACCTCAAGAACCGCACCATGCCCGGCCTCAACGACGACCTCCTGCACACCCTGGAGCGCCTGTGGAGCAGTTCGGCCCAGGTCGGCTCCGACCGGGCCGCCTCTGAAATTTCAACCATTCTCCCTTCCCCTGTTCGCGCTTTGGCCGACGGCGCGCAAGCGGGGGCCAGGGATGGGGGCCACAGCCGCTCCGCCGACCGTTGCACCGCCTGCCACTCCCACCTGCCCCTCAGCCAGCACGCCCCGCGCGACCTGGCCCGCCACGTCTTCATGCTCAACGTCCGCGACTTCATGGACCCGTGGACGTTCAACATCAAAAACGTGATGAAGTGCTGTCTGGAATTCTTGACTCCCGATGGGCGGATGATTCCGTTTTGCTCTTATAACTCGGTTGGGTATCGCGAGCAGGTCACTGCCGCCCTGACGGCCTCTCAGGCAAGATGAAAAGGTTGATGGGAATCGTGACATTTCTCCAGAAACAATTTCCATGAATCCAGCGTAGAATAGCGGCGTTCATGCTTGCCCCGCTCACCTCGGCAGTCAGCTTTCTAGGCATGGCCCTCTCGCTGTGGCTGGGGTGCTATCTTGTCTCGCGCAGTCCGCGCAGTCGGCTGGCCTGGCAGGCCGGCCTCACCCTCTGGACGTTGGCCGGCATCTTCATCGACTCTATCGTCTCCATCAACCCCTCCCCGGCTACAAGCTGGTGGCCGGGCTGGCCGATCAACCTCCCCATCGCCATCTGGTATCACCTCAGCCTCGAAACCTTGCCGCCGGATCGGGCGGGCCGCCAACGCCCGTTCCTGCCCATCGTCTACGGGCTGATGATCCTGTTCGACATCCTGCTTGCGTTCACGCCCTGGGTGGTGGCCGATGCGCCGGGCAGCCTCGCCGTTTTCGCCAAAATATTCGCTCCTGGCCCGTTGTTTCTCTTCCTGCCCGTCAGCTTGATCGGGCTGATGTCGCTCACGCTCTACAACTTCTGGCGGGCGCGGCAGGCCGTTACCAATCTTGCCCTGCGTAAACAACTCAACAGCCTGGTGCGCGGCACAGTCTTCGGCGCGCTTGGCATTGGCTACGCAGTGGCAGTGGTGGCCCTGAAACTCGCCGCGCCCACCCTGCCCATCGTCTTCTTCCTCGGCCTGGCCGTGGTCACGCTGGGCTACGGCACGGTGCGCTATAGCGCCCTGGTCGAAGGCCGCATCTTGCGCTACGACATCGCCTTCAACGGCCTGCTCGTCTTGGCGGTATCAACCGCATATGCCGCCGCAAGCTGGAGCCTTTACCAGGATAGAGGCGTCTCGATAGACGTGTTCGCCTTCGTAGTGGCGCTGGCGATTCTCACCCACACCGGATTCGGGTTCGCCCGCCGCGTGTTAGAGCGGCCCTTTCTTCGCCAGCCCGAACGCGCCTTGCGCGCCGCCCTGCGCCACGCCGCCGCCGAAGTGGGCGAGCGCGAAGCGATAGAAGAAGGCTTGCGCAGTGCTCTGGCCGCCATTATTGTGGGCGCCGCCTCTAAGTGGGGAATGATTGTGATCCGCGAAGAGGGAGAGTACGCCGTCCATGCCTCGTTTCACTCGAGACCGGTGGGCGAGCGCCTGCCGGTTGAGGGGTTGGAGGTTCGAGAGTTGACGACCCTGGCCCCGGGCATGGCGGCCAAACCCCTGCCCGAGTTGGCCGTGATCGCACCCCTCATCGCCGGCGACGGAAGTCTGGGCGCGATCCTGCTGGGTCAGCCGAGAAACGGCGTCTCTTACAGCGAAAGTGATCTCGATCTGGTGGCCGGGGCCGCCGACGATTTGACCGACTTGCTGCGTCAGGCGCGGCGGCAGGAGGCGCAGGCCAGAGAGATCGGGCAAGCGCTCGACGCCTTCCGCGAGCGTGAGCGCCAACTGCAAGAGGAGATTGAGGCGCTTCGCGTCCCGGCCCAGGCTGAGATGGGCGATAAACAAGTGGCCGAAGTGGAAGACGCCTTGCGGCGTTTGCACGATTATTCGTATCTTGGCGATCATCCGCTGGCGGCGCTCGTTGCCTTGAAAGAGGGCACGCACCTCGACCGGGGCAAGGTCCTGAACGCGGCCCTGGTGGCGGCAATGGAAAAATTGCGCCCCGCTGGAACTGAGCCACGCGATTTGCCGCCGCGTGAGTGGCACCCTTACTTCATTTTGCGTGACGCTTACTTGCAGGACGCATCCAACCGCGACATTATGAGCCGCCTCTACGTGAGCGAAGCCACCTTTCATCGCACCCGGCGGCGCGCCTTGCGGGCTGTGGCCAAGGCCCTGTTTGAGATGGGTGGCCGCGCCGGGCAACTATAAAAGTTGCCAGGCTGCCGTAAAGACCCGGTTTCTCGCCAAGAAGAACCGGGTCTTTTGATTCTCTCAAAGATGACAGCTTTTGACACCTTTGCCTCTGTGATTGACAGTCCGTTTGTTGTCAAATCAGGCGCAAGGAGACATGACCATGAACCACAAAACTTTTCTCATCACCCTGATCACTTTGGCCTTTGTTGCCGTAAGTTGCGGCTCGACGGCCCCTCAACCGGCGGCGGAGCCGGTTCCAACCGACACGCCATTCCCGACAAGCACCTCTGCCCCCACCAGCACCCCCGTGCCCACCGACATGCCCACGCCCGTGCCCACCAGCACTTTCACGCCCACCCCGAACGCGACGGCGACGGCGCAGGCTTTGGCCACGGCGACAGCGGAGGCTAACGCCGCCCTCGTTCGCCCCGACCTTGAGAAGATCGGTCTCTCCACCGAGGGCGGCTATCTGGGCTGGGTGCACGATCCGCTCACCATCAAGGTAGACACTTACCTTGAGGAGAAGCCTGAAAGTGATTACCCGGAATTCAGCGCCGCCGACTTTGTTCTTCAGACCGACGTTACCTGGAATACGGCCAGCGGCCTGGCCGGGTGCGCGCTGATCATACGCTCTGAAGCCGACGCGAAACAAGGGAAGAGCTATCGCGTTTACATGATGCGCCTGCAGAACCGCCCGCTGTGGGACATCGAGTACTACAACCACGGCAAGTGGCAGAGCACCCTCACCGAGGACGTCCTCGATGCTCCGGCCCTCAACTTCACCCAAGACAGCACCAATCGCATGACCGTCGTCGCTCAGGGCGACAAGCTCACCGTGTATGCCAATGGTGACAAGATGGGGTCAGTCATCGACAAGCGGCTGACCGAAGGCCGGGTGTATTTCATGGCCTGGCAAGAGTCTGGCGAGACGACCTGCACCTTCTCCAATAGCTGGTTGTGGGTGTTGGGCAAATAGAATAGCTTGCGATGATAAAAGTGGGAGCGGGTTGCACCCGCGACCGTCGCGGGTGCAACCCGCTCCCACAACTGCTGGATTCTGACTAAGAAAGTGGTATTCCAATGATTACCTTACGCCGCCTCTCGATCCTCATCCTGGTTCTAAGCCTGACGCTTCCCATCGCCGCCCCGGTTCTGGCCGACTCCAGCTACACCGTCCAACCGGGTGACACGCTGACGAAGATCGCTACCCGTTTCAACGTCACCACTGAAGCCCTTATCCAGGCCAACAACCTCAAAAACGCCAACTCGATTCAGGTCGGGCAAACGCTCGTCATCCCTGATGGCAGTGTGCCCGCCACCCAGCCTGCCTCCACCGGGCCGCAGACCTACATCGTGCAAAGCGGCGACTCGCTCTTCTGGATAGCGGCCAAATTCAACGTCACCGTGGACGCGCTGATGACCGCCAACAACCTGACCTCGAGCACCCTGCACCCCGGCCAGAAGTTGATCATTCCCGGCGCGGCGCCGGCTCTGGCTCCGGCCACAGCCAATGGCGTCGGTTCGGTGTACGACCGCATCAGCGGCCCATCTGCCTTCGTCAACCGGGTCAAAGCCGGCCTCGACTGGTTGCAGGCTCACGATGGGGATGCTTACAACCGCGTCAATACCTACGTCACGACCATCACTCCCAGCCCCTACAGCGATCTGGCCCAAGCCTCCCCCATGCCCGGCGGCGGCTGTTTAGTGCGCGCTCTGGCTCGACGCAATCAGTCGGTGCAGATGGTAGCCGCCTTGCTGTACCACGAAGCCTCGCACTGTTACCAGTTCGCCACCGTAGGCATGCTAACTTCCAAAGAAGCCGAAGTCTTTGCCTACTCGGAGCAGATTGCCTTCATGGAGCGCAATAACTTCCCGAAGGACACCCTTGACTTCTATCGCAAGGTGCTGGACTACTACGCCAGCCAACCCGACGACGGCAAGTACATCTCGCCGCCCGATTTCTAAACGGAAAGCCCAACATCACAAAGCCCGGTTCCTCGCAAACAGGAACCGGGCTTTTATTTTTCTGGCTCTTCCGGCTTTAACGGGAAAGCGTCCCTGTCATTCTGAGCGAAGCGAAGAATCTCGGCGCAACCAGCTAGAGACCCTTCGCTTCGCTCAGGGTGACACCCATAAATCCCGTCAAAAACGGGAGAGCCATTTTTCTCGAAACTGACAGCTTTTGACACCTTTGCCTCTGTGAATGACAGTTCGCTTGATGTCTACTGAACGCCAAGGAGATATAAACCCATGAACAAAAAACACAAACCTAATTCTCTTGTAGTGTTGGCGACGATCCTGGCGATTGTCGTCACAGCCTGTCAGTCGGCTACACCGGAGCCAACGGCGACTCTGGTTCCGACCCAGGCAACGATACCCGCGGATACGGCAACCGCCATTCCGCCAACGGAGGCGCCGACGGCAACGGAACCCCCCACTTCCACGCCGACCGCCGTTCCTACCGACACCCCGACGGCGGCCCCGACGGACACGCTCCCGCCCAGTCCGACGACAGCACCAACACTGGTGCCTACGCTGGCCCCCACCCAGCCGCCAGCAGTTGCAGTCACTCAGCCACCTGCCGTTGCCGCCACCAAACCTCCGGCGCCAGCGGCCTCGGGTTCGGTCTACGGCTCCACGGCTGGCCCTGACGGGTTTTTCAGCACCATCACCTGCTCTCGCCCGTCGGGCGACTGCCTGACGGTGATGCCGCCTGGCGATGTCAGCTTCAGCTTCATGCTGGGCAGTACGGCTGATGCACCGTGGGCGCTCTTCCTGCCTTACGGCTTGTCGGTTGAGAGAGACGGGGCCAACGTCGACTCGATGTTCATGTTCGTGGATGCCGGTTGGCTGCCGCCGGGCTTCACAGTTGGGTTTGGCGGCAGCCGCAACTTTACCGAGCCGGGCCGCTACGTGATCCGCTCGTCCGGTTGCATGCTGGTCAGCGAGGCGCAGTGCGCGTGGACGACGATGGCCGGAACGACGGTGACGTTCGTCATCCAGCCTTAGCGGAATTAGCGCAGACCTTCGGGGTCTTGGAGACCCCGAAGGTCTGCCCTGCCAGTTTGAAAAAGTGACAGCTTTTGACACCTTTGCCTCTGGTTTTGGCAGTACGATGGGTGTCAAATCAGGTTCAAAGGAGACCTTCCCATGAAAAAGAAACCTCTCACCATCATTCTTACGGTCTTGGCGTTATTGGCGGCGGCCTGCCAACCCGCCACGCCCGAAGCTACGGCAACACCCCTGCCGACGAGTACGCCCCGGCCCACGAACACGCCGACGGCCACCGCAACGGCTACCAACACGCCGACGGCGACGCCAACTTCGACCCCAACTCCGACCCTCACACCGACCGACACGCCCACGCCAACCGAGACAGCTACGGAGACCCCAACCCCTCGGCCTACCACCCCGCCGACGCAACCTCCGCCGCCCGCACCGGCTGTCAGCGCCAGCCTGACTGGAACATTAAAGCTGGATAACGGCGACTGTGTTTTTGAAGTCAGCGTAGTCGGATTTCCGGCGGAGGAGAATTTTACGATTACGATTGACCGCCCCGATCCTCAGCCCGACGCCTTCGTCCCTTTCCCGGTCCTATCTATCAACGTCGGGTTCCAACCCACCAGCCCGCCCGGCGACTACGTCGTTATCTTCCAGGGAACTCAGAACACAGCTCGATATGTCATTCACTGGACAGGCGCTTGCCCGTAGCGTTCAGGTGACTGTCACCGGCCCGAGACGGCTTAAAGTTCAAGGTTTTGAAACCGGTGACAGTCACTTGAGGCGTAGGTGGAGTCGCTGGTCGGGCTTTGCCGGAACGTCATCGGAGCAGTTTTGTAAAAGTGACAGCTTTTGACACCTTTGCCTCTGGTTTTGACAGCCCTATAGGTGTCAAATAAAGCTCAATGTAATAGCCCGTGCGGATCAGCACCACTCTCTTGGAGAATATATTATGAAAACCCAACCCAACCCTTCGATTGCAATCGTCCTCGCTATTCTGTTGCTTCTCCCCAATATCTCAACTGCGAGCGCAGATACTGCTCTCCCGGATGGCAATATCACCGGGATCGGAATACTTGAGCTCCGGTCTGGCGACCATGAGCACACGATCTCTTTTGAGGGGGCGGGTTATAACCTGCACCGGTTTAGCGCCTTGAAACTTTCCCTGGTTCCGGGTGTTTATCACTTTGACTACTGGTGTGATGGTAGCGATGTGAAACACTTCTCCGGCAGCGTGCCCGTTGCCGCCTGGCAGGTGACGTCAGTGGCCCTGGCCGTGGAGGGCTGTGAGAAGTTCTCCGTTTCACAGCGCCCGGGCCAGCCGATCGCCTTCGAGT
The DNA here is from genome assembly GCA_964431175.1 of uncultured Anaerolineales bacterium. Taxonomy (GTDB): domain Bacteria; phylum Chloroflexota; class Anaerolineae; order Anaerolineales; family VGOW01; genus VGOW01. Next base: position 38,319 of record CAYSIV010000001.1, on the reverse strand, counting down.
CGACTCGCGACGGCAACAGAGAAATTTACTTCGCCAACGCCGATGGCAGTGGCCTGAGCCGCCTTACCAATAACGCGGCCTACGACGCGGATCCAAGCTGGTCCTCCGACGGAACCCGGATTGCCTTTTACTCCAAACGTGATGGCAAGTCGGCAATCTACGTGATGAAGGCCGATGGCAGTGGCTTGACGCGCCTTACCGACACCTCAAGCAATAGCGATTCCCCGGTCTGGTCGCCGACTGGCAAACAAATTGCCTTCAGATCGGATCGCGCCGGCAGTTATGAGATCTACATCATGAACGCCGACGGCGGCGGCCAAACTCAACTCACCAGCAAATCAATCGAGGCCGGGACTCCCGCCTGGTCGCCGGATGGCAAACGGATTGCGTTTTACGCGACGCGCGACGGCAACAAAGAAATTTACGTTGTCAACACCGATGGCAGTGGTCTGGCCCGGCTCACGAACAACTCGGCGTCTGATCTGGCCCCGACCTGGTCACCGGACGGCAAACGGATCGTTTTCCAATCCAACCGTGCCGGCAACTATGAGATCTACGTGATGAGCGCCGACGGCAGTGGCTTGATACGTCTGACCGACAATCGGGCTTTCGACGGCGTTCCGGCCTGGTCGCCAGACGGACAGTTCATGGCCTTCACCTCAGAGCGCGATGGCAACGGTGAGATTTACCTGATGAAAGCAGATGGCAGTGGCTTGACCCGGCTCACCAACAACCGCGCCTACGACACCAACGCGGTGTGGGGCCCAGCCCAGTAGAGTTTGCGCTAAAAGGAGATGCGACCATGAACCGCCGCCAGACATTTCGACTGCTCATCCACACCCACTTGCTCATCGGATTTCTGTTAACTGCGTGCAGCGTCCAGCTCCCCACGCCCACAGCCGCCCTGCCTACGGCGACAGCCCTGCCATCGGCTACGCCTCTGACAACGGCCTCACCGGTGCTTGGGCCGACCGCGACGCAAGCGCCGCCAACCGCTACCCCGATTTTACTCACAGCCACCCCGGCTCCGACGGCTACTCCTGGCCCGGGTGATCTCATCTTTGAAGCTGACTTCAACAAGTTAGACGACTGGTCTCAGTTTGGATTCAATTTTAGAACCGACAAGGCTATCAACAATTACACAATCGAAACTCGAGGTCAGAAACTCTATATTGAAGTTCCTGT
>CAYSIV010000001.1:23844-37124 GCA_964431175.1 uncultured Anaerolineales bacterium | reverse complement strand
TGTGAGGTACACATCCGTTTACGCGCTTTACGAGGCAAGCATTGGACAGCCCAACGTGCAGATTGACGTTGACGTGGAAACTGTGGCCGGCCCGAACGACAATAACATCAGTGTGATATGCCGGAGCAATGATAAAGGTTGGTACGAACTCTCTCTGCACAGCGGCGGGTTGTGGTTCATCTACAAATATGAATACGCCAACGGATTTACACAGCTTACCAAGGGCGGGTCAACGGCCATCAATATGCAAAAAGCCAAGAATCACATGACAGTTGTTTGTCAGGGCGAAAGGCTGGCGCTTTACATCAATGATGTTGAGATCGGGTCGGCAAAAGACACACAATTTATAAAAGGGTCTATCGGTGTGTCAGTCAGCACGTTCAACATCTCTGGCGCGGGCGTGGAATTTGAAAACTTGAAGATCGCTGTACCTGATCCGGCCAACCTGCCCGGTGGCGCGATTGCGCCGTCTCTGCCGCCCTCAGGCTCATCAGATAGCCCCGCACCCACCGCGTCTTCGAACTCTCAATCAGGCGGTCTCGATGGCGTGTGGCAAGGAAGCACCTCGCAAGGCAATCTGATCACCTTGAATGTGGAGGGCAACACAGTTCGGTCTGTCTTTGTGATGTTCAATATCCCGGATTGCAATCTCGGTGGGTTTAATCGCCCCATTTCAGCGTCAATCACCGGGAATGCCTTCTCGGCAACAGACCCCGACCTGGATATCTCTGGGACATTCAGTCCGGGCGGTTCAGCCTCAGGGACGATAGTGATCCACCCCCAACCCGGCCCGTTCATCACTTGCTCCAATACGATCATCCTCACCTGGAATGTCACGAAATCCCTTGGAACCCCGACCCCGGAGGCCTGAAAGAATGGCAGCTTTTGACACCCTTGCCTCTGGCTTTGACAGCTATAAAGGTGTCGAATCAGTTTCAACGAAAAGGAGCCAATCATGACAAATTCGATTCCCGCCAATAAAAGCAACGTTTCCAAGCCCGCCGCTTCCATTACCAATTGGCGGCGACGGATGACGATTGGGGCAATAACAGCGCTAGTATTCTTTGTCGGTGTGCTAGTAGCTACCAAATCTGCGATTCAATCACTCAAAAGCAAGGGCTGGACGACTTATAACTCGGACAACTCAGGGTTGGCCAGTAATAACGTATGGGCACTGGCCGTTGACGGGCAAAGCCGTGCCCGGTTAAGCACAAGCACTCAAAAAGGCGGGTTGAGCGTGCTTGCCCCTGACGGCAGTTGGACGACTTATACCCCGGCCAACTCAGGTTTGGCTGATAACTCGGTACATGCCCTGGTCATTGACGAGCAAGGCCGGGTGTGGGTGGGAACTAGTGACGGACTGAGTGTGCTTGCCCCTGACGGCACTTGGACGACTTATACCCCGGCCAACTCTGAGTTGGCTGGCGGCGATGTGATGGCGCTGACCATTGACGAGCAAGGTCGGGTCTGGATGGGAACGAATCGCGGGTTAAGCGTGCTTGCCCCTGACGGTACTTGGACGACTTATACTTCTGCCAACTCAGGTTTGGCTGATAACTCGGTAGAAGCCCTGGCCATTGACGGGCAAGGCCGGGTGTGGGTGGGAACTTGGCGCAGCGGGCTGAACGTACTCGCCTCCGACGGGAGTTGGACAACTTATACCTCTGCCAACTCAGGTTTGGCTGATAACCAGATATCTGCCTTGGCCACTGATGAGCAAGGCCGGGCCTGGGTAGGCACTTATAACGGGTTGAGCGTGCTTGCCCCTGACGGCAGTTGGACGACTTATAACTCGGACAACTCCGGGTTGGCTGATAACTCGTCGGTACTTGCCCTGGTCATTGACGAGCAAGGCTGGATGTGGGTGGGGACTGGTGACGGGCTGAGTGTGCTTGCCCCTAACGGCAGTTGGACGACTTATAACTCGGACAACTCAGGGTTGGCTGATAACTCGGTACATGCCCTGGTCATTGACGAGCAAGGCCGGGTGTGGGTGGGAACTTGGGGTGGACTTGTCGTTTTTGATCAGGGTTTGAGCACATCGCCACATATCATCAATTCCTTAATCCAAGCCCAGACAGCAAGTACTTGGTTGAGTGCCGCCTCATTTGTAATGCTCATGATCGTTGTCCTTTGGAAAATGGTAGTGATAGGAGCCATGATCCTCGGTGGTGTCTTAGGTGGAATATTAGGTTTTGCAGTGGGCATTTCCATACCCTTTTCTGGACCAGAAGCGTTGGGTGCATTAGCCGGGGGAATGATTTACGGCACGACTCTGGGTGTAATCTTGGGCGCGGTGATTGCAGGGTACGTAGCATGGTGGTTGCAACGCCCCACTCCAAAGAAGTAAGTATGATATTCGCCCCGCGTTCGGCCTTTCACGCAAGGCCCTTTCAGGCAGAAAAGGAACGTCACTAATGAAATGCCCAAACTGCAATCACGTTTCCACAGCGGCTTTGTTCAAATGCTCATCCTGCGGTGAGACCTACGACCGGTCAGCGCTTGAGACGCTTGAGCATTTGGATTATGTGCTGGCCTGGCTCGATCAGCGTGAACGGGCGGCGGACCTTAAACCCGAAGCTCGCCAGCAGTTGCGCGGCGCGGCCCTGAAGCAATTAGAGGCGACGCGCGCGGCTCTGCATTTGCCAACGGTCGCCCCGAAGCCTGTCCCGGTTATCGCTCCAACCGCTCCGGCGACTCAACCACCGTCGCCGCCGGTTGCGCCAAAGCCGGAGCCAGTCGCGGCGAAGCCGCTGAAACCCGCGCCAGCGGCTTCGTCAGCGGTTCCCGTTACTCCGCCGATTCACCCGCCGAAGAAAGTCGTAGTCCCGACCTCGGTTGCGTCTCAGCGTACATCAGCCGCCGCTCCGACTGCCCCGGTCAAACCGGCGAAGCCTGCCGCGCCGCCACCGCCCAAACCCGCTCCAGCTAAACCTGCGCCGCCACCCAGGCCGGCCAAGCCGCCCGCGCCGCCCATCAATTGGGGCAAAGTGTGGGAACGCGCCTGGGGCTTCGTCGCCTCTGGCGTGCTCCTGCGCGGCTTGCTCTATTTGGGCGCGTTCATGATTGTGGTCTCGGCCATTGTGCTGGTCGTAGTCTACTGGGAATCCTTCTCGTCGGAGTTGCGACTCGGCTTCATCGCCGCCGTGCCGCTCACGTTTTATGCCAGCGGCTTCTTCATGCGGGCGCGGCTCAAACTGCCCGAGGCCGGAGGCGTCTTCACCGGCATCGGCGCGCTGTTGGTGGCCGTGGACTTCGCCGCCGTGTATCAAATCGGCGAGCTGGCTGGCCGCGTGGATGTGAACCGCTACTGGCTCATCGCCTCAATCTTCTGCGCCGCTCTCTATTCCTTCACCGCCTGGCGGGTGCGCGGCGAGTTCTTTGCCTACCTCACTTTGATTGGCGCCAGCAGTGTCGTACTGGCCCTCACCAGCGTAATGCGCTTGCCGCTCGAATGGCGAATCGCGTCGGTGTCCGCCTCGGCGGCCGGGATGTTGGCGGCGGCTTCCCCGTTGAAACAACTAAGGGGCGGCTGGCGCGATCTCGCAGGAGCGACTCGCCATCTGCCGCAGTTGCTTCTGCCGGTCAGCATGTTCCTCGTCCTGCTCGTCCCCGGCAATTCGGCGTTCGGGCAAATGGCCGCCTTCCTGTTCGCCGCCGTCGGCTACGGCCTGCTGGCCTCGGCCTTCCCCGCTGTCTTCTTTGCTCATGCCTCAATCTGGAGTTCCATCGGCGCGGTGATGTTCGGTTTGCGCACCTCACCCCTGCCGGTTGAGTGGTACGCCACTGCCGCCGCCGCCCTGGCCCCGGTTTACATGCTGGCCGGCCGCGCCCTCTATCAACGCCTTCCGGATTTTGCGCCGCCGCGCAACCGTTACCAGGGCGCGGCGAACCTGGCCGGGTTCGGCTTGCTCGTCGTCGCCGTCATCGCCGGAGTCGTTTCGCTCATCGTGAATGTGTGGGCGGGCATCACCGCGCTGGCGCTGGCCGCGCTGGTGCTGGGCTGGTGCGCCTCCTTCTTCCGCCGCCCGGCGCTGGTGTTCTTCGCCGGAGGGCTGTTCATCGGGCCGTTCATGCTGGCGTCTGCTCAACGGCTTGCTGACTTTCGCGTGCCGCAAGGTGGCGCATGGCTGGCAGTCGCTGGAGCCGCGCTGGCGCTGGCTTATCTGGCGATTGCGGCTCTGTTGCGCCGTGCCGACAAATATGGGATGTGGCTCAACTTGTGGGCGCACGCCCTCGCCCCACTGGCGGCGTTGGGCCTGGTCGTTAACTACGCCCTCACCGCCGACTCGTGGTCCAACATTCCAACGCTCGTGGCGCTGGGCGGCGTGATCATCGTTTATGCCGCCTCGGCGATCCTCCACGATAGCCTCCGCCACCCCGGCCTCTCCAACTTCGTCAACTGGTTACCGTCTGACATCCAGCAGGATATTTTCTTGTGGCCGATTGGCCTCTTGATTCCGGTTTGGGCTGCCATTGCCTGGTGGGGAAGTGTTCTTCCAAAACCCTGGCTTGGCGCGGCGCTGGCCGGGATGGCGCTGGCTTACGTGGGCGCGGGGCAAGTGTTGGCGCGCCGCAAAACTGCCTATCGCTTCCCGCCACACGTTTACGCTTACCTGTTGGCTGTCGTCGGTATTGCCGTCGCGCTCGGCGAGGCACTGCCGTTGATAACGACGCTGTACATCGTCGTGGCCGCCGCCGCCGCGCTGGCCCTCATTTATCGCCGCGTCCTCGAAACGTCAATTGCCGCCGCGCTCTTCATCTGGCCGTTTCATCTTTCGCTTCAACTCTCGCCACTCACGCCGCACGCCTACTCGCTGGCCTACGCCCTGCTGGGGAGCTTCGGCTACCTCCCGCTGAGCCTCGCGCTCGATAAAATTGCGCGCAAATTCGCGTTGCCGTCATACGTTATCGGTTATGGGTTAGCGGCGTACGCAGTGGCCGCGTCATTGCTGGGGCGCTTCGGCGCTTACCCATTTAACGTTCCATGGATCGGCGTGATTGTGCCTCTGATCATCGCCGGCCAACAACTCTTCAGTCTCTATCGCTTCAAACAATTCCCGTTCGCCTGGGCAACCGCCGCCATTTTCCCCATCGCCTTCGGTCAAGCCCTCACCCTCCTGCGCCTTCTGCCTGAGTACGATGCGGCGGCGTGGGTCGGCCTGGCCTTCGCCTACCTGCTGATCGAGCGCGGGCTGATGGTCACCATTGAGGCGGGTTCCATCGCCGATACCATCCGCGCCCGCAGTCAAAGTTTCCGCTGGCCGCTTGGCATTGGCGCGGCGGCCCTGTGCGCCCTCGGCCTGGCCCTGACGGCTTACGCAACCGGCGACACTTTTACTATTCACCCCGCGCTTGCAAATTACTTCCCGCCTATTCTGGCGCAAGGGTTGGCCGTCGGCTTCGTCGTGCTGGCGGCTCGGCTCTATCACAGCCGCTGGCCGCTCTACCTTGAACCGGCCTTAGCCTTCTTCCCGGCCACGTTGTTCTTCATCGGCTACGGCGAGCGGCTCTTGGGGCAGGCGCTCACCTCGGCCCAGTTCAGCATTGTGTGGTCGGCGCTGGCAATGACGCATCTGCTCGTTGCCCTTGGCCTCGACCGCAACCGGACGCGCTACTCGCACGGCCTGTATGTCGGCGGCTATGTTCTTACCGTCTTCGCCATCGTTTGGTCGCTTGCGGATAGCGGCGTGCTGTTGTGGACGCTGGGCCTCGGCATCGCCGTCGCCGCCGCCTCGGCGGGCCTGGTGCATTTCAATCGCCATCTCTCTTGGGATGAGTTGGTTGGCCTGTTCTTTGGCAAGTTGACGGGTGTGATCCGCTCGATGGTACGCAGTGCGTTCCTGTGGCTGGCCGCCTGGCCCTTCCCGATCTGGTGTGTGCTGTTACTGCAACAACTCCACGTCGCGGACGGCTTCTACTGGCTTGGCTTTGGCGTTTCGGCGTTGGCTTTGCTCGGGCTGGCGGTTTGGTTGCGCCGCTACGAACCGCGCTCCGGCGTTTACACCTGGCCGCTGAATACTGCCGCCCAGTTTTACACGGCGCTCGGTTTGTTGATCAGCGCCCCGCTCACCCTGCGCTGGTTGGCTGGACAATTCAGTGTGACGGGCGAACCGTTCCTCATCACCCAACTTACAGTTGCCGGCTTCATCGTCCTGCAAACGGTCGGCGTAATTTTCTACGCCGCTTCGGCGCGGACATTCCGAACCCAACTCTTCGCTCACGTCGCCGCCTGGCTCTCGTTTGTTCCTTACACGCTGGTCTGGATTCGCTTTACCCCCCAGATGACGCCGGCACAAGTTGGTATTGCCTGGTCAGCGCTGGCTCTGATCCACCTGCTTCTGGCCGTCTTACTCGACCGGGCCAAAGTGCGATACGCGCACGGGCCTTACCTTTCAGGCTACGCCCTCAGCGCGTTCGCCGTTATCTGGACTGTGTTCTCGCCGGATCGCCTGTCGGTGTTGTGGACGCTGGGACTCGGCATCGTCGTCGCCGCTGGCTCGGCGGTGCTGGTGCATTTCAATCGCCACCTCTCTTGGGACGAGTTGATCGCGCTGATCTTCGGAAAGGCCGAAAGCCTTCTGCGCTCGATGGCGCGCGGCGCGTTCCTATGGCTGGCCGCCTGGCCGTTCCCGATCTGGTGTGTGCTGTTACTGGAAAAACTCAAAGTCGCCAGCGGTTTCGACTGGCTTGGTTTTGGCGTTTCGGCGTTGGCTTTGCTCGGGCTGGCGGTCTGGTTGCGCCGTTACGAATCGCGCTCCGGCGTTTACACCTGGCCGTTGAACACTGCCGCCCAGTTTTACACGGCGCTCGGTTTGTTAATCAGCGCCCCGCTCACCCTGCGCTGGTTGGCCGGGCAGTTTAGAGTTCCGGGCGAACCGTTCCTGATCACCCAACTTGCCGTCGTCGGCTTCATTGTCCTGCAAACAGTCGGCCTGATTTTCTACGCCGCTTCGGGGCGGGCACACCGGGCGCGACTCTTCGCTCACGTCGCCGCCTGGCTGTCGTTTGTTCCTTACACGCTCGCCTGGATTCGCTTTGCCGACAACCTCACGATAGTTCAGTTCGCCCTGCCCTGGGTGGCGCTAGCCACGGCCTTGTTGGCCGTTGGCTTTGCCCTCGACCGGGCGCAGGTTCGTTACGCGCACGGGCCGTACCTGGCAGGTTATGCCTTCGCCGGGTTTGCGCTGATGTGGTCGGCGCTGGCGCGGGATCGCGTTGTCAACCTGTATACGCTGGCCGCCGTCATCGCCCTGGCGCTCGTTTCGCACGCGCTGGCGCACTATGGCCGCCATCGCTCGTTTGACGATTTCGTCAATTTCCTTTGGAAAAAAGAAGGCGCGGTTCCACAACGCACGGCGCGCACCATCTTCCTCTTCGTCGCCGCCTATGCCGTGCCAGTCTGGTTGGCGCAGTTTATGGCCTATCTTGAAGTGCCGCTGGCCTGGCGCGGGCTGGGGTTGGCGTTGGCCGCGCCGATCTATATTGCCTTCGGGTTAGCCGCCCGGCGGGTGCGGGGCCGCGGAGCGTACACCTGGCCGCTCTACAGCGCCGGTTACGCCCTCACTGCCATTGGGGCAATGGTGGCTTTTGGCGATCTTGCCCTCGCCATTTACGTGCTGGCCCTCAACACGGTCGTGTACGCCGTCTCGGCTTACATCTTCCGGCAAGCGTTCTGGCTCTATCTCGCCAACGCCCTCGTCCCAATTGTCGCCTTGCTCACTCTGGCTCACAACAACGCCCTCACCGCGCCCTGGGCCTCTGGAATTTTTATGGCGCTGGCGTTCGTGTACTTTGGGCTGGGGCAAGTGTTCAATCGCAGAAAGACTTCCGAAGTCTTGCGGAACGAAGTGGAGCACTTCGGAAGTCTAAGTCCTTTCGCTCTTGCCTTCTACGCCCCTGCCTATCTCTTGAGCGCCGTCGCTCTCGCTGTTGCCAGCGGTGAAAGAGTCCTCGCCATCGAAATCTACTCGGCGGGCGTCCTCCTGTACGCGCTTTCGGCCTGGGTCTTCCGCGAGTCAATCTTTCTTTATCCGGCCGCGTGGCTGGCCGCCGTGCCTTACTATCTGGGCCTGACGCTGGTGATTCAACCCGGCTGGTACGGCCTCGGCTGGCTACCTCTCATTGTCGGCTATATCGTGATTGGTCGGTTCATCTTCCACAAGAGGCCGTTGGGCGGATTGAGGGCCTCACTCACCCACCCGGCCTTGCCGTTCTATTCGCTGGCTTATGTGTTGAGCTTGAGTATGATGGCGCTTTCCCTGCCCGACGCGCTCACCTTCACCATGGCGATGGCGGCGGGGGCCGTCCTCTACTTTGCCTCGGCCGCCCTCTTCCGTCAGTCCGCCTGGTTGTATCCGGCCCTGCTCGCGGCGCATGTTGGGCTTCTCTCGTTCTTCGCCATCAACCCCAGCGACAAGCCGGTGCAGTACATCACTCTGCCGTTTGTGGGGATGACGTGGCTGGTGGCGCTGGTCGGTTACACTTTGAGTCGAAGACAGGGAGAAGGGGAGAAAGGGAGAAGGGGAGAAGGTCTCCTTGTCTCCCTGTCTCCTTGTCTGCGTTATCTGCTCACCCCCTCCTGGTCACAACCCTTCTTCCTCTTCACCCTGCTCGACGTGGTCCTCTGGCAGACTGCCGCGCTGGGGCGCTACGAGACGGCCATCATCGTCGCCATCGGCTTTGCCATTTTGCTCGGGCTATTCGCTACCTTGTGGACGGATGGCGTGTTGCCCTACGTCACCTTTGGCTTCTTCCTGCTGGCGGCGGGCTATCACCTGAGTTGGGCGCGCGTCTCTCTCGCCGACTCGTCCGCGGTGATTGGCGGCATTGGCTTCGGGCTGTATCTGCTGGCGCGGATCGTCGAGCGAACCCGGCAGGCGGGCCTGGCCGTTTGGGTCAAACCGTTGACCAACGCCGCGCTTGTTCTCACCGGGTTGGCCGTTCTAGGCACCCTGCCGTTTACTCTTTCGCACACCACGGCCACGGCCTTTGCGCTGGCCTTCGCCGGGGCGCTCTATCTCACCGTTGCCTATCGCGGCCATTACCACCGTTTGGGTTACACGGCCATGGCGATGTTGCAGGTAGCCTGGGCCTTGCTGTTGATCGTCAGGAACGTGGCCGAGCCGCAGTTGTACGCTATTCCCGCCGGGCTGTATTTCAGCGGCGTGGGCTTCCTTGAGCGGCGGCGCGGGCGCAAGTGGTTCGCCCTCGTCGTCGAAAGTTTCGGGCTGGCAGTGCTTCTGCTCACCTCGTTCATTCAATCGCTCAACGGCGCGGGGGGCTTCTGGTATTTCGTGCTCTTGCTCGCCGAGAGTTTGCTCGTGGTCTGGTGGGGGGCGGCGCGGCGGCTCAAAGTGCCGTTCTTCGTCGGCCTCATTGCCAGCGCCCTCAACGTCGTGGCCCAGGTGGTGGTGCTGATTAACGTCTACGACGTGAACCGCTGGATTCTGATCTTCGGCGTCGGCATCCTGCTGGTGTCTGCCGCCGTGTTTGTCGAGCGCCAGCGCGTCCGCCTCATTGCCAAAGCGCAGGAGTGGCGCGTGGCGTTGGAGGCGTGGGAGTAAATTGTGTGTGAGCATATAAAAGCCGAGCCAGCAAGGAGGACAAATGACTAACGACAATGGCGCGAAAGGTGTGGAGAGGTGGATCAGGGCACTGAAGCAGTGGTGGCCAGCCGTTCTAATAGTGGCGGGGTTTGCGTTGGTTGTGTCGGACGAGGCCACCTCTCAGGCGAAGAGAGTTCAAATAGAGGCAATATCCACTCCAGCAAGATCTGCTCCGGCTTGCTATGACATATTCGGCTTGGCTATTGATAGCAAAGACCAAGTGTGGGTCGGAACGGTAGATTGCGGGTTGAGAGTGCTTACCCAGGATGGGATTTGGACGACCTACACTACAGCCAACTCAGGCCTGACAAGTGATTGGATAAACGCTATCGCTTTCGATGCCGATGGCCGGGCTTGGGTGGGAACTAATGACGGACTGAACATGCTTGCCCAAGATGGAACTTGGACGACCTACACTTCCGTCAACTCAAATTTGGCTGATGACTATGTGTTGGCGCTCGCTATCGATGGCGAAGGCCAGGTGTGGGTCGGAACCAGGAATACGGGGTTGAGCGTTCTCAAGTCCGATGGAACCTGGACAACCTACACCACCGCCAACTCAAGCCTGGCAGGCGACTGGGCCGATGCCCTGGCCATTGATGGCGAAGGCCGGGTATGGGTCGGAACCGGCGATGGGTTAAACGTGATTAATCCGGATGGATCCTGGACGACCTACACCACCGCCAACTCGGGCCTGATAGGTGACAGTGTGTACGATTTGGCCTTCGATGACGAGGGCCGGATTTGGATTGGAACATATGGTGGGTTGAGCGTGCTTGCCCTGGATGGGACATGGACAACTTACACCCCTGTCAACTCAGGCCTTGCCGATGACTATCTGGATGGCCTGGCCATCGACGACGAAGGTCGGGTGTGGGTGGGAACTGATCACAGTGGTCTGAGTATGCATGCCCCCGATGAAACATGGACAACTTACACCACCGCTAACTCGAACCTGACAAGTGACTCTATTCGGAGCATTGCAATTAACGCCAAAGGCCAGGTCTGGGTTGGAACCTATATTGACGCGAGCGCATTTGATCCACAAGCGACAACACCTCCGACGGCCACAGAAACTCCGGAGGTTATTACAGTAGCTAATGAAACAACCTCGCCGTGGCGAGTGATTGGCACGGTTGCCATCTTCGCAGGCCTCCTTGCAGGTGTCATTTCGCTTTTCCAGCGCAACAAAGGTGTCACAGTCCGCTCGCCCATCGCCCAACCGCTTCCAACTTCTGCCGAGACCGCCTCTGAAGCACCAAAGTTGTCACCCGTTGAGAGCGAACCAGCTTCCACTCCAGCGGCCATCCCCACAGACCCCGAGACGGCATTTGCTCAAGGGCTGACCTGCATCGAAGCAGGCAAGCGTGACGAGGCCAAAGCCTGCTTCATGCAAGCCTTCCGGGCAGGCTCACCTGAGTTGCGCCAGAGAGCCGTGACCGAGCTTGAAAAGCTGGGCGAAGTGGAAGTGCATTAGAGGAGGACATCATGATCGAAATAATATTCGCCATTGCCGTTCTCGCCGCGCTTGCAGGCATCCTTTGGATGTTGGAGCGCCGCCTAAAGACCCATGGCGCGTTGTTCACCGAACGAGCAACCTCAGCCCCACCTTCATGGAGGCTGTTGGCCTTGCTGTTAGGCTTCCTGTTCGCCGGTTTGTTTGTGATGGAGTTGATCTCCTCATCGGAAATCCACATCTGGTTCCCAATATTGGCGATTGCCCTGATCGGCTATGGCATCGGTCTGGGCGGATTGCTCAACAGAATTCAAGGGCAGAAAGGAGAGGGCGGCAACAGCCAGGGGCCGGTCACATCCTCTTCAGGCAGTGCCTCTGCTGTGCCTGGAGCGACGATGGAAGAAGTCAAATTTTCGCTGAACCGGCCTACGCGTTTGCTCATCACCTTGACGGTTGTGGTGTTGGTCTTGGCGGCGGCCTTGTATGGAACCATCTGGGTGATCACTCATCCTGATAGCCCCATCACAACTACACACCTTGCCATTGGCCTCGTCGTGCTGGTGGCGTTAGTCCGTATCATTGGTTGGTATAAGTCGCTCAAGAGTTTGCTCAAGCAGTTTGCCGGAAAGCGGGATCATCATGAACGCTGAAACTCATCCTTCCAAATTCTTCGCCTATGTCGCCGTCCTCGTCGGCGGGCTGTTGATTCTCAGCGGCCTGGCCGCCGTCGTCGGCTACCTCGGCTTGCCGTTCGTCAGCTTCGGCAACGACATATTTGGCCCGCAGTTGGGGCAGATGGCCGGGATGTTCCTCGGCCTGGTCTGTGGAACACTGGCGGTCTATCACGGACTGATGTCGATCCTCAATCGCCCCTCGCGCCCGCTCAAACTGCCGCCGATCTATTTTTTCTGGATCGTCTTCGCCGTTGTGCTTGGGCTGGGCAACGTTTTGCTCAACTTCGGGGTGGCCGCCAACTATCTCTTCCCGCCCGTCTTCCTGCTGGGTGCCGCCTTGCCGACTCTGGCCGTGGTCGCCTGGGCCGGGCGGCGGCTCGGCTGGCCGATCACCTGGCGGCAGGGGGCGCTGGCATTGGTGGCCGGAAGCACGCTTTCCATCTTCATCGCCATCGTGCTGGAAACTGCTTTGCCCTATCTCACTTATCTCCTCGTCGCGCCGTTGGAGTTTCTGGCTTTCGGTTTCGGCGACTTGTTTTATGGGGGCGGCGGAAACTTTTTGGAACGCCTCTTCTTCTCGCCGCTTATCGTCGTGTTTCTGATCACCACCGCGCTGGCCGCGCCCATCCCCGAAGAATTTGCCAAGGCGCTGGCCTTGCCTATCTTTGGCCGTCAGCGAATCACCAACGAGCGGCAGGCGCTGATGATTGGCCTGGCGAGTGGCGCGGGTTTTGCCATTCTGGAGAACATGCTCTACGAAGGGCTGTACGCGCAATACAACGGCTGGAGTTGGGGCGGGGTGGCGTTATTGCGCGGCATCGGCGCGATCCTGCACACGCTTTGCACCGGGCTGGTGGCGCTGGGCTGGTTCCGCATGAGGGAGGGCGGCGCGGGCAAATTGATCAAAGCCTATCTCCTCGCCGTCGGCCTGCACACGTTGTGGAACGGCGGCTTTGACGTATTCGTTTACGTCACCGGCCTCGATTATTTCGGCGGCCTTGGCCCGTCGTTCTCGTTCTACGGCACGGCGGTGGAGGTTCTGCTGGTCGTTTATCTCGTCGGCCTGTCGCTGGGGCTGTGGTGGCTTTTGCGCCGCATCGTCAATGGCATGGCCGGGGGCGTAGAACCAGACATCACCCCAGAGACGGTCTCCCCTCGCGTTCTGGCGGGCTGGGCGTTTGCCTCGGCGCTGGTTATCGTTCCAATTGGCGCGGCCCTCGGTCCGGCGTGGGATCAGATCGTCGCAGTATTGTTGGCAGGGCGATAGTTGCCGCATTCCACATATGAAAGGGGTTCCCAAAATGCATCACCCAAAACTGAATACGTTATCGCTAGCAATCACCATTGCCTTGATCATCTCGCTAACCGCCTGCACTGGGGCGGCTACCCCCACGCCGACGCCATTGCCAACGGCCACCTTGGCGCCGACGGATACATCGACGAGCACGTCGTTGCCGCCCACCAACACCGATACGCCTGCGCCGACAACGACGTCCACCAATACGCCTCGCCCCACAGCCACCGCTACACCCGTGCATCAGC
>CAYSIV010000001.1:5964-23834 GCA_964431175.1 uncultured Anaerolineales bacterium | reverse complement strand
CTCAGCCGGGCGACATCTTGTTGAGCGACACCTTTGATGATAACAAGAACAACTGGAAATCGCCGTTCGGCGGCGGTGACGCTGTTATTGAGGTCAGCAACGGCTCCCTTTCTCTGGCAGTGAAATCCAAGAGCATCATCAATTGGGCGAGCTCCTCTAAGAATTTCGCCGATGTGGATATGACCTTTGAGACGACGCTTGCAACGGGCGGTAACAGCAACACATTGTTCGGTGCGGTATGCCGAGGCAAGGACGACATCAATTTTTATTGGTTTGCCCTGACCGCCGATGGTTATTACACCATTACGAAGTTTGTTGATGGCAAGCCGACTCCTCTCGTAGACTTTACGCCCTCCAGCGCTATTCACGCCGGCAAAGCCACGAACACCGTTCGCGTTATTTGTTCAGGAGATAAGCTGCAACTCACCGTCAATGACCGTATTCTGGCCACTCTGCAGGACCATAGCCTGCTGGAGGGAAGTTTTGGCTTGTCAGCTGGAACGTTTGACCAGCCCAACTCGACGGTCACATTTGACAACCTCATCGTGAAACTTCCCCAGCTGCCCGATACGTTCATCGTCGCCGTGGGTGGCGGAGGTGGCAATGGCGGTGGAGGCGGGAGCACGCCCGGGAGCACGCCCGTGCCAACCGAACCTCCCCAACCGACTACGCCGCCCACTGGCAACGGCCAATTGATCATCGTCATGTGCCAGAGCATCAACACCGCTGTTACTATTTTCTCTGGCGGGCAGATCGTCAAGCAAAATTCACTGACCTCCGCGGGCGTAAACGTGTACGATCTTCCGGCAGGCCATTACGATGTGCAATTCAACGCCGAAGGTTATTACAACCTAAATGTGTCGTATGACATCTTGCCCGGTCAAGCGATTACACAATATATCGGGAGTGAATCCTGTTGATCTAGCAAGACCTGTGAGGTTTTCAAAACTCACAGGTCTGAATCTATAGAACCCTTTGGCTCTCCGGGGGTTTAATGGGGAACCGGCCATCAATTGCGGAGAGAGTATCCCCAAAACTTGTCCTGAGCTTGTCGAAGGATGCGGCTCTCGCGGCGGGATCCGGCATCTTGGGACGCCTGCTCATCTAGCCTCCCGCCAAAGTCGGGAGACTCAAAACTATCATGATAACCATCCGTCGCATTTGCGCTTTCATCGTCTGCTTTGTCAGCTTGCAATCGGTGGTGGCGGCTGTCAACGCTCTGATCAGCAGCTTCATTCGCCAGATTGCTCAAGCCGATGCCGCGCCCTATTTGGGGTGGCTGACGTTTCAAATGGTCATCATCCCCATCGGCGCGGCGCTGGGCGGGGCGTGGGATCAGATTGCGGCAGTCATGTGCGCCGGTCAATAGCGGTCATTGTTGGCCGACGGTTTCAGCCATCTCGCCGAGCATCGTCAGGCGATCCGACAATTTTGAAGTGCGCACGCCTTGAGTCAAGGGCTTGTCGCCAGAAAGGAACTTTCCCATGGATCACGATCCGCTCTCGCCCACTGTATCCCCTGAGCCTGAGATCCCCAAAAATCGCCGCTATATGCTGGCGTCGCTCTCCTGCCTCGGCGTTGCACTCTGCGTTGCCTTCGCCGCCATGGTGATTGCGTTTTATTTCCTGAGGCCGTCTTTCGTTGCGCTGCTATCCGCAACGCCTGGGCCGACAGAGTCGCCCACGCCGACATTCGCAAATACACCTGCGCCCGCGGCACAGACGGCCCCGACCCCAACCCAGGCAACAGCGTCCCAAAAGTCCGTGGGTGTAGTTTCCTTGTACTGCGGGTCTTCGGGAAACTCTCCAATCCACGCCGAAGTTGATCAGCCCATTGTTTTGACGTGGGGATGGGGCACTGCCACCGAAGCCTATGGCCAGGACTACATTGATGCCGCTTCGTTCTCCGTCCAGATTGACGGAGAGACTATTGATGTCTCTTCCGTGGCGCCGGTCTTCTCCATCAAATCGAATGAATACTGGGCAACCTGGAGTCTGCCTCCCAGAACCTTTGCCGCCGGGACGCATCGAACCATCCTAAACGAAACTCTCAGCCGACAAATTACGGATGGCCTCGATTTAGACCTTGATGGCAAGCTCGACCTCTATGGTCCCGGGCTCAATACTGTCGCTCCATGCGATATCATTGTAACTGAGGCAAGAGCCGCTGAGCCTCCACCGATTCATGATACTGATTCGCCGCAAGCCCAATGGCCGCTCGTCCTCTTCGATTCGTTTGACACGAACGATAGAAAGTGGCTGGACGTTGCAGACTTCATTGGGCCCTTAACACCAGATATCAACGTACACGATGGCAAATACGTTTGGAGTGTACACTCAGACCTCGGATCGCTCGGCACTAGCTTGCCGAGTTGGGCACGTAGGAGCCGGGAGGTCTCCGACTTCTATGCTTCGGTTGAAGCGAACGTCACCGGCGAGATAAAAGACGCGACCTATGGCTTGATATTCCGAGCCAGTGATACCGGCTATTACGACTTTGGCCTCAACGATCAGGGCCTGTTCACAGTCGAAGCGATTATCTACAATCAATCTAACAATATACTAATCAAACCGACCGAAACCTCGGCCGTTCAATCTGGTGAAGCAAACCGCCTTTCGGTTGTGGCGATTGGATCGCATTTGATGTTCTATATTAACGACCAGTTGGTTGCAGAGTTGGACGATGACACTCTGCAACGCGGTTTTGTTGGCGTTTATATTAATTTGGAGGGCGGTAACGCGCTGGCTGATGTTGAATTCGACAACTTTGAACTGCGCGCTCCGTCTATTGCGACGCCGACGACCACCGTGCCGGCCGAGGCCACAACAACCGACGATTCACACTGGACGGTGATCCTGTCTGACGCCTTTGACTCGAATGAGAATGATTGGATGACGGGCGATTTCACCGATGAGCATTTCGCCGACGTGAACCGGCTCATCGCCGACGGTAAATATCGGTGGCAGGTCAAATCCAAGTCGGGCGCTACCCTGTGGTGGGAAGCGCCAGAGTCGCCTTATACGAAACCGGTGTCCGACTTCTATCTGAGCGCCGAGCTCCAAATGGTTAGCGGGCCGGATGACGCTACTTATGGCCTCTTCTTTCGCGGAAATGATGGCGGCGATGATTACTACTTTGGAATCAATAACTACGGCGAATTTTTTGTTCGTCTTTCGACCTGGTTTGGGAAGTCTTTGATTGACCCGACGTCAACCCCGGCCATTCGGCCCGGCGAGGTGAACCGGTTAGCGGTCAAGGCGGAAGGCTCGCATTTCGTGTTCTTCATTAACGACGAGCGTGTGGGCGAGGCGGATGACAGCACCTTGAGCAAGGGAAGAACCGGCATAGCCATAGAACTCAATCATACTGACGACGAAGCTGTCTTCGAATTCGACAATTTTGAGTTACGCGCTCCGTGATCAGCCACCCCGGCGCGACTGAAACGCAAAGTGGCGGTTTCCCCCGCGCTCTGGCCGGTTGGGCGTTTGCGACGGCACTGGTCATCATCCCCATCGGCGCGGCGCTGGGCGGGGCGGGGCGTGGGATCAGATTGCGGTTGTTCTGCTGGTGAAGTAGTGAACGGGTGAGGATTTCTCAGGCAAACTTGAAGCGCCGGGGGTTTTATGGCAGTTCCTTCGCCGATGTTTCGGGGATATACTGCGTGCAGAATTGGTGAGGATTTATAGACGGGGGGAAGATGGCTCAAAACTTTCCGCGCAATGCTCTTGGATTCATCGCCAGTGTCGGCGTTGACCCGCAAGATAGTGACGATCTCCGAACGCGGAAGGTGTTATTGGTCTACATGATATTGGCCGGGATGGTTCTGCTCATCCTCTGGGCGGCCCTCTACCTGGTTTTTGGCGAACTGCCAGCCGCGCTCACCCTTTTCGCCCACGCCGCCGCCATGCTCGTCAGCCTATTCCTCTACAGCCAGCGGCGCCTCAGCTATTATGTGCTTCGCATTTCCCAACGCCTGCTGGCGCTGATCGTGCCGTTTGTGCTGACGATCAGCCTGGGCGGCTTCGCCAATTCCAGTATCTTCATCGTCTGGGCGCTGATCGCGCCGTTGGGAACCGCCCTCTTTGGCGAGCCATTGGAAAAATTTCTGCGCTGGTCAGCCGTCTATCTGCTTCTGGTCTTTCTCGTCGGCGTTCTCCAGCCCTTCTTGCCCCTGGTCACTCACCTGCCGCCGGCGCTGGTGATGACCCTCTTCGCTTTGAACGTCGGCGGCGCTTCGGCCCTGGTGCTGGCGATGACGTACTATTTTGTCAGCCAGCGCAACCTGGCCTTCCGGCTTTTGCGCGACGAGCAGGAGAAAGCCGAAAATCTCCTGCTCAACATCCTGCCCCGGGAGATCGCCGCCATTCTGAAAAGCGAGAATCACATCATCGCCGAGCAGTTCAGCGGGGCCAGCGTATTGTTTGCCGACGTAGTCGGCTTCACGCCCATGTCGGCTAAAATGACGCCAGTGGCGATTGTCGAACTGCTCGACGAAATCTTCTCTCACTTTGATTCGCTGGTGGAGAAATACCATCTGGAGAAAATCAAGACGATCGGCGATTGCTACATGGCCGCCGCCGGGGTGCCGCGCCCCCAGCCGGATCATGCGCGATTGCTGGCCTGCGCGGCGCTGGACATGCGCGACTACGTGACCAGCCGGGCGTTCAACGGCCACTCTCTCTCCTTGCGCATCGGCCTCAACTCCGGGCCGGTAGTAGCGGGCGTGATCGGGCGCAAGAAGTTCATCTACGATTTGTGGGGCGACGCCGTGAATACAGCCAGCCGGATGGAGACCCAGGCCGCCGTCGGCGTGATCCAGATTACGCGCAACACTTACGAGCTTATCAAAGACGAATTCGTCTGCGAGCCGCGCGGCCTGCTGAGCGTGAAGGGCAAGGGCGAAATGGAAGTGTGGCACGTGATGGGAATGAAACACAATCAGTCAAATTTCTAAACCGATAACTCTGGCGCTAAGACCCGGCCCTGGCATTATGCGAAGCCGGTTTTTCGTTGAAGTTGTTTCGGTTATACTCGGCTGAACTCCTCAACTGCCAAAGGTTTTTCCATGTCTCGCCCTGACTCTGCTCTGCGCGTTGCCTATTCCTCTGCCTGGATTCCATTTGTTGTGGTTGCCCTGGCCGTCTCAGTGGTTGCCCTGTGGTTCCTCTGGCCATCGCCGGTTGACTTTCCGATGGACGACACCTACATCCACTTCGTTTATGCTCAAAACCTGGTACAGCACGGAACGCTGATGTTCAACACGCCGGGCGAGACCGGGGTGGGTAGCACCAGTCTGTTGTGGGTATTGTTGATTGCGGGCGGTTACGCGCTGGGCGTACCCATGTATCTCATCACCAAAGTTTTAGGCCTGACATCGCTCATCATTGTCGGCGTTGGGCTGTACTGGCTACTGGTTCCCCTCTGGCGGCCCCTGCCGGCGTTGATAGCCGCGTTGCTAGTCGTCTTGTCGGGGCACATGGTTTGGTTTGCCCTGAGCGGCATGGAGACAGTATTGTTCCTGGCCCTGGGCCTGCTGGCCTTGCTGGCATATCGATCAGAAAGGTGGGGCTGGCTGGGGGTTGCCTTGGGGTTGTTGACCCTCACCCGGCCAGAGGGGTTGACGCTGGCAGTTGCCACCGGAGTCGTAGAATTGTGGCGATACAAACGCCCTACGCGCGGCCTCATCATCGCTTCTGTGATCTGCCTCACTCTTTGTGTCCCGTGGTTCGCTTATTTGTTGTGGCGCACCGGCCACGTTTTGCCCACCAGCGGCCTCGGCAAGCAGACCACCTTGAACCTCGGCTTGCGCCTGATTCTGGAACAGAATGGAGCGGTGGCTGTGCTGGGCCGCATCCCGGGCCTGATCTATGTGGGCCTGTGGGCCGCCTATTTGTTCGAGTTTGTGTTGGGCGGAATGTCACTGCCGCCGCCGCGCATTCCGGTTGGGAGTCAGGGATACTCCCTGTCGGTTTGGGCGATTATTGGGTTGGTAGGGGTGACCGTTCCCCTGTTGTGGCGGGCGGCCCGGCGAGTGATGGTTCGCCAACAGTGGCCGGGTTGGTTGCAGAATAACGCCCGGCGCCCGGCGATCGTTTTTTTGATCTGGCTGGCTCTGCATAGCCTCGGCTACATTTTCTTTTTGCCGATTCCCGGCACGGCCAGCCGCTATGGGGCGATCAATCATGTTGCCCTGTGGCTGGGGTTGATGGCGGGGCTGTTGAGTTTTGTGGGGCAACGCCGGTGGTGGTGGCTGGCGGGCGGGTTGAGTCTCATTGCGGTTGCCAACACGATCTACTGGAACGGGGTGTATGATGCCAATCTGGATCACATGCAGAATGTGCGGCTCCGGGCGGCGCAATTTTTGCGCGAGACGTTCCCCACCGAGCAATGCGCCGCCTTTGATGTGGGGGCGTTGCGCTACTACAGCCAGCGGCCTATTGTTGATCTGGGCGGTTTGCTCGACCCGGCTCTCGGCCAACGCTTCCTGAGCGGCGAATTTGATAGCTACCTGATGGAGCACGGCGTCACCTGCGTGTTCCTGCCGGGCCGCGCCAACACCACCAGCGAGGGCTGGTTCGATTTTGCCACCGCCATAGGGCTGGGCACGTCGCCGTTGTTCACCGCTTGCCAGTTGAACGCGATCGAAATAGATCACGATCGCTGGCTCCAGGGTTACTTGCCTACCAACAACTATCAGGCCAGCGTCACCGTCTACCGCCTTCTGCCGAACGACGCGCCGGCCTCTCCCGGCGCCGGCTTCATTTCGCCGTGCAAAGGATGAATTTGATTTTCGCCGATATATCATCGCCCGTTTGCTTGCCCGCCCCGCGCCTGCCCATTCCTGGTTTGCGCCCCGCCCTGGCGACCACACGCCGCTGGTCTTTGCCCATCAGGGCGTTGAGAACCTCCGCCCGTGGACGATCAACGAGGCCGAAGACCTGAGCCGCATTATGGCATTGGGCGTGGACGGCATTAACACCGACAATCCGGATCGGCTGTTGGGCACGTTGAAGTGAGGGCCGGCAGTTCAGGCCGGACTTTTTCACCAGCCGCGAGCGCCTCGACGAAACGTGAATCGCAGTAGAATGGATAGCAGTTGCTATTCGCATCCACAGGCTGGAGGAGGGCTTCATGACCACTGAAACACCCTATCACATCGTCGTCGAATTGGATGAGCCGGAGGGTGGCTTGCAACAGGCCAGCCTCAACCCGGTGGAGGTCGCCGAGGCGTTAGCCGATAAAAGTGAAGTGGCTATTCGGGCGGCGATGGAGAAGATCAAGGACATTGGCGAGCAGGTGGCGGCGACGGTGAAGAAAATCTCCGACCCACCTACCGAGGCGACGGTGGAGTTTGGCTTGAAACTCGGCGCGGAGGCGGGCGTGATCGCCAAAGGCACGGGCGAGGCGCACTTCGTCGTCACGCTCAAGTGGGTGAAAAAGTAGTCTTTCTTAAGTCTGGCGAGAATGGATAGTTGCCAGCCTCCGAAACCCTTTGCGCTCTCCAACCGCGTCCTCGCGGTTGCCCGAAGGGGCCCGCCTCCAAAATAGCACGGATTTCCAGAATGCGCGGATTCCGATCCGTAAATTCCGTAAATCCGTGCTATACATCCGATGACTCCATCACTATGACCGGCCTCCTTCAAGACCTCCGCAACTTCACTGTAAAAATCTGCACACCCGATCACAAAACCACTGTGGGCACGGGCGTGGCCGTGTCGAACGACGGCCAGATTGTGACTTGCGCCCACGTGGTGCAGGCCGCGCTCAACCTGAAGCGCCGCCCGCAGGCGGGCGACGTAGTGGGCGTGTACTTCGCCCAGGCGCGCGGCGGCGAGAAGAAAGAGCGGGCCGGGACAGTGGCGCGCGTGTTTGATCGCTACGACGACGATGTGGTTCTGCTCGAACTGCGCGATGGCCCGCCGCCTCTGGCCCCGGAGCAAATTGCGGTGGTGGGCCACGCCGGCAAATCCGAAGGCCACGAGTTCCGCAGTTACGGCTACCAGCGCCTCGAGGCTTACATCGCCGGGCGGGCCGAGGGCAAAATCTACGGCTCTGTCGAGCCGCCGCCCGACCGGGCCGTGCAAGCCGACCCGGTGCAGTTGAAGTCCAACGAGATCAACAAAGGCATGAGCGGGGCGGCGGTGCTGGACATCCAGCGCAATCTCGTCGTCGGCCTGATCTCCGAAACGTGGTGGCCAGACAAATCCACCAAGAACAGCGATACGGCCTGGGCAGTGGATGGCCGCGTGCTCAGCCTCGACCCGCTGAACCTGCCCGTGCGTGAAGAAGACCTGCCCTTTGGCGCCGCACCCAGACCCAAGACCGACATCGCTCAAGCGCAAGCCGCCCTGGCACCCGCGCCCGGCGTTGACCTGAGCCGCGCGCCCGCCCCGCTGGCCGAGTGGGTGGGCCGCGCCGACCTGCTGGCCGAACTGGACGACCTGTGGCGCACAGGCCGCGCCAAAGTGGCCGGGCTGATTGGCTTTGGCGGCGAGGGCAAGAGCAGTGTGGCGCGACGTTGGGTGAACTCGGCCCGGGACGCGGAAGGCATCTTCTGGTGGGGCTTCTACGAAAACCCGAGCGCCGACGCCTTCTTCGAGGCCGCGCTGAATTTTATGAGCGAGGGGCGCGTTGACCCGCGCCTGATTCCGGGCGCGAACGTGCGCGCGCAAGTGTTAGCCGCCATGCTCCCCGCTCGCCATGCCATCTTTGTGCTGGACGGGCTGGAGGTGGTGCAGGAGAACGAGGGCGACCGATACGGCGCAATTAAAAACGGCGACCTGCGCGAATTTTTGGAACTATGGGCCGGCACTGCCCACAAGGCCCTGTGCCTGCTCACCAGCCGCGCCCCGGTCTTCGATCTTCAACGCTTCCCGGCCTACCGCCACCTCGACGTGGAGCGCCTCAGCCCCGCCGACGGGCGCGACCTGTTGCGCGCGCTCGGCGTAAAAGGCGACGACGACGCCCTCGATGCGGTGGTGAAAGAATGGGACGGCCACGCCCTGACCCTGACCCTGCTAGGCAGTTACCTGAAAGACGCGCACGGCGGCGACCTGAGCCGCTTGCGCGTGCGCGACCTGCCCCCGCCCACCGCCGACGAAAACCGCTACCAGCGCGTGCATCGCGTCCTGCGCCGCTACGACGAACACCTCACCCCCGCCCAACAGGAGTTCCTAAAAATCTTCAGCGCCTTTCGGATGCCAGTGAAGGAAGGGGCGTTTGAGAAAGTATTTCGGACCTCACCCCCCCGGCCCCCCTCTCCTGAACAAAAGGTTCAGGAGAGGGGGGAGAAGAGGCCCGGCTTATTCGCCCGCCTCTTTGCTCGCCAGCCTGACTCCCCCTCTCCTGACGACGTTTCGCGAAGCGGTCGTCAGGAGAGGGGGTTGGGGGGTGAGGGCGAGAGCTTCGCTCTCGTACACCACCTCCTCACCGCCCGCCTCCTCCGCTACGACCCAACGCAAAAGCACTACACTGCCCACCCGCTGGTGCGCGCCCACTATTTGGAGCGTTTGCAGAACAGCGACCGCGCCGATGTTACTGCCACGCACACCCGCATCAAGGACTACTACCTCGCCCTCGCCGGGGATACGCCCACCTATCCCACGCTGAACGATTTACAGCCGTTGATTGAAGTGGCGCATCATTTGTGTCAGGCCGGGGCGTATGATGAGGCACATCAAATTCGTCGGGAGCGCATTTCGCAGTTCAACCGCCGTGTGCTAATTCACCAATTGGGCGCATACGAAACCAACCTGGCCATCATGCTGGAATTCTTCCCCAACGGCAACACCGCGCGAGACCCGGCAGTGAACGATGCTAAAGACAAACGCTGGATTTTGAACGAAATCGGCCTGTGCCTGATGAGCCTCGGGTGGTTGAGCGCCGCCGTGCCGTTTTATGAGCGCGCTGCCGCCGCCTGTCGTGCCGCTAAAGACTGGCACAACGGTAGCCGTGGCTACCAGAACCTCGCGGAGTTGCACGCCCACCTCGGCGCGCTGGCGGCCAGTGCGGCCGCCGCCGCCGAAGCGCTGACCCTTGCCCGCCGCGCTCAGAACAAGGATGACGAGCGCGATCCGCTGGCCTATCAGGCGTGGGCCGCCCATCTGCGCGGCGATGTGGAAGCGGCCCGCGCCGCCTTTGCGCAGGCCGAGGCGCTGGAACGGGAAATTGACCTGACCAAGCGTTACCTGTACAGCGGGCGCGGCATCCGGCACGCCGACTACATGCACCGCACGAGCGAGGCCACCACCGCCCGCGCCGTGACCGAGGCCAACCTGAAGATTTGCGAGGAGAATCACTTTGTCAATGATGAAAGCCAATGCCACCGCGTCCTCGGCGACCTTGACGCGGACGCGGGCCAACCGGAGAGCGCCCGAGCGCACTACGACGCCGCACTCAAAATCGCACGGGTCATTTCTCATCGCCCATCACTCATCGGAGCTTTGCTAGGGCGCGGCTTGTTCTACGCTCGCCATCTCCAAGACCCGGCCTCGGCGCGCAGTGATTTGAATGAGGCACTGGGCTACGCGCTGGCGGGCGGCTATCGCCTTTATGAGTGTGATCTTCGCATTGGGTTGGCGTGGGCGGCGCTGGCCGCTAAAGAGGCGGCGGCCGCGCAGGCCGAGGCGGATCGCGCCGCTCAACTCGCCGCCGAGATCGGCTACCACTGGGGCCAGGTGGATGCGGCGGAGGTGCTGGGGGTTATTGGCGAGAGAGGGTAGGCGACAATGTGAATGTTAGCGTCCTGAGCGGAGCGGCGGTGCTGTTCGCCGCGCAGTCGAAGGACGCGGCCCCTTCGCGTAAGGCCCGCACTCCTTCGGCAAGCTCAGGACAGGCTCTTCGACTGCGGGGCGCGAAAAACGCCGCGCCCCTCCGTCTCGCGGAGCGCCCCCGTGGGGCAGGGTGCTACCCAATCACTCATGATGATGCCTCTCCGGGTGATGCTCATTCGGAAACCTCTCCACCGGATCGGCATGCACAATCACCTCAGTCAGGCGCGGCACATGCTCCAACAGTTCGTGCCGCACTTCTTCGCCGATGGCGTGCGCTTCGACGAGCGACTTGTCGCCATCAATGCAGATGTGCAGTTCAACCGTGATGTTGTGGCCCAGCCAGCGGGCGCGAACGTCGTGTACTTCCTGAACGCCCTTCACGCTCGCCGCAATCTTCTCAATCTCGTCAATCGTCTCCGGCTCCATCGCATCCATCAGGCGGCTCAAAATCTCACGCCCCACTTCGAGCAGAATGCCGAGAATGGCAAAGGTGATGACGAAGCCGGCAATCGGGTCGGCCAGCGGGAAGCCGAGGAGGACGCCGACCAGCCCGGCCCCGGCGGCCAGCGAGGTCAGGCTGTCAATGCGCGAGTGATGGCCTTCGGCCACCAGCGAGGCGCTGCCAATCTTTTTGCCGACATTGATCTTGTAGCGGGCCACTATCTCGTTGCCGATCATGCCGGCCACCGCCGCCACGATGCTCCAGCCGATCAGCGTCGGCCTCTCCGGGTTGATCAATTTGCGGTACGACTCGTAGCCAGCGGCGGCGGCGCTGAAGATGACGAACAGCAGCACTATCAGCCCGGCCAAATCTTCGGCCCGACCATAGCCGTAAGTAAATCGTCTGTTCGCCGCCCGCCGCGCCAGCGAGAAGGCGATCCACAGCGGCACGGCGGCGAAGGCGTCGGCGAAGTTGTGGATGGTGTCGGCCAACAAACCGGCGCTGCCGCCGGCCAGGGCGATGACGCCTTGAAAGATGGCCGTCGCCAGCAAACCGGCCAGCGAAATCTTCAGCGCCCGAATCCCTTCCGCCGAACTCATAGCCGCGTCGGCCTGGCCGTGATGGTGTGCTTCTGAGCTTGCCATATCATCTCCTTGAATGAACACAAAGGCTCAAAGACACCAAGTTCCCTTTGAGTCTTTGTGGCTTCGTGTCTTCGTGTTGAACTTGGTGTCAGAAGTTTACACCGACCCGTTCAAATGCGCGGTAGAATCTCTTCATTGGAATTTTGGATTTTGGGATTTGGGATTTTCCTATGACTCACTTCCTCACCGACCCTCAATTTGAAACGCTGAAAGCGTTGTGCGACACGCTCCTGCCCGCGCTCGACCCGCCGCCCGAAGCCGACGAAAACGTAGCCGCCTATTTCAAACGCTCCGCCGCCGAGCTGGATATCGCCCGCCACCTCGCCACCGCCCTTCGCGATTATGCCACGCCCGAATCGCAAGGGCAATTCAAACAACTGCTCGATCTGCTCAACGCGCCCCTCAGCGCCGGCCTGCTCACCGGCCACTTCCGCCGCTTCGCCGATTTGCCGTTCGTGGCCCGCGAAAAAGTTTTGCAAAGCTGGGCCGTCTCGCCCATCGGTTTGCTGCGGCAAGGTTTTCAAGGTGTCAAACGACTCGCGCACAGTTTGTACTTCTCGGTGCTGGACGAAAACGGCGGCAACCCTAACTGGGCCGCCATCCACTACTCCGGGCCGCCTCCAGGCTTCGGCCCCTCCAACAAACCAAAGCCCATCCAACCGCGCGCCATCACTCAAGATACAACGCTCGACTGCGACGTGGTCATCGTCGGCTCGGGCGCGGGCGGCGGGGTGGTCGCCGGGGTGCTGGCGCAAGCCGGGCATCACGTCATCGTTCTGGAGAAGGGCGGCAACTACGCCGAGATCGACTTCACCGGGCGCGAGTACGAAGCCTTCGAGCGCATGTATGAAAAAGCGGGCAACCTGGCCACCGAAGACATCGGACTGGTGGTGCTGGCCGGTTCAACTCTGGGCGGCGGCACCACCATCAACTGGGTCGCGTCCTTCCGCACGCCTGATTACGTTACGCCTGATTACGTTCTCGAGGAATGGGAAACCAAGTATCATCTCACTGGCTTCACTGGCCCCGAATTTCAACAGGCGCTCGACGTTGTGTGCGCCCGCGAGCACGTAGACACCGACGAGTCACAGTGCAATCCGCAGAACCAGGCCCTCTTCGACGGCTGTCAGAAACTTGGCTATCATGTCAGCCCGATCCCGCGCAACGTGAACGGTTGCACGCTTTCGGCGTGCGGCTGGTGTGGCTTTGGCTGTCCGTTCGGAGCCAAGCAGAGCACGCTGAAGACGTGGTTGCCGGATGCGGCGGACGCGGGCGCGGAGATTGTGACGGACTGCACCGTTGACAAGGTGCTGATCGAAGGCGGCAAAGCCGCCGGGGTCGCCGCCATGGTCGGGGAATTTTCTCTCACCGTCCGCGCCCGAATCGTCGTCGTCGCCGCTGGCGCGATTCATTCGCCGGCATTGTTGTTGCGAAGCAGTATCCCGAATCCAAACATCGGCCTCAACCTGCGGCTTCATCCAACCACTGCCGTTCGCGGCGAGTTCGAGATGCCAATTGAAACGTGGCGCGGGGTGATGATGAGCATGTACTCGGACGAACTGGGCAACCAGGACGGCGAACACTACGGGGTCAAAATTGAAACGCCGCCCGCCCACCCCGGCTTGCTGGGCTTTGCCCTGCCCTGGCTCTCGGCCCGCCATTACAAAACACTGATGTCGAAAGTGGCGCATCAGGCCGCCTTCATTGTCCTCACTCGTGACAAGGGCGGTGGCCGCGTCACCGTCGATTCCAGCGGCCGGCCGCGTCTGCATTATTGTCTTTCACCGGTTGACGCCAAACATCTTCAAGCCGGAATCGAAGCCGGGCTGAGAATCGTCGCCGCCGCGGGCGCGGTGGAGATTGGCACCCTGCACTGCGGCCTGCCAGAGTTCCGGCCAGACGGTGATGCCGCCGCGCTCGAAGATTATTTGCGCCGTGTGCGGCAAGCCGGGACGACCGTCAACAAGCTTGGCCTGTTCTCGGCTCACCAAATGGGCACGTGCCGCATGGGCGGCGAACGCGCCTACTCGGTGGTCGATCACACCGGCCAGAGTTGGGAGACGCCCAACCTCTTCGTCGCCGACGCCAGCACCTTTCCAACCGCCTCCGGCGTCAACCCGATGATTACCATTCAGGCCATTGCTTATAAGACGGCTCAATACATCAAAACTCGACTCTAGAGAAAACCGCGAAGGCGCCAAGCACGCTAAGATTTCCTTTGCGCGCTTGGTGTCTTTGCGGTGGACCTTTTACAAATGAAAATCATTTCCCTCAACGTCGGCAAACCCCAAACCCAAACCTATCGCGGGAAAGAAGTGCTCACTGCCGGACTCAAAATGCCGGTAGCCTCGGCCATGCTCCGCCTCACCAACTTCGACGGTGATGAGCAGGCCGATCTCAAGAATCACGGCGGCCCCGACAAGGCCGTGTGCGTCTACTCGTTCGACCATTACTCGTTTTGGGAAGCAACGCTCGGCGGGAAACTTGAGCCAGGCGCGTTCAGCGAGAACCTGACGATCGCCGGCCTGCACGAGTCCGAGGTTTGCCTGGGCGACACCTTTCGAGTCGGCGGAGCGTTGGTGCAGATCAGCCAGCCGCGCCAGCCTTGCTCCAAGCTGGCCGGCAAGCACGGCAGTAAAGACCTGCCCGACATCGTGCACGAAACCAGATTCAGCGGCTTTTATTTGCGGGTGCTTGAAGAAGGAGTTGTCACGACGGGCGACCCGTTCGAGCTGGTAAGCCGCCACCCGGCGGGGGTGACAGTGGAGTTTGCCAACCAGGTTATGTATCGCCAGCGTGATGGTATCGAGAGTCTTCAGCGTGTGCTGGCTGTGGCCGAGCTTTCGGCGGCATGGCGAGAGTCGCTTTCAAAAAGAATCGCTAACTCGTAGGCAAACCGGCAATTTGTTTACGGGCTTCGCTTTTCATTGCCGCCGACTCGACGACAGTAATCACATTGCAACGAGTTATGACGAGTCTCCCTCTCGCGCCAAAGCATTCTCCATGCTACACTCCCTCTTCAAACCGGAGGGACTTCTGTGCGCGTGAAATTTTGGGGCGTGCGTGGGTCTGTTCCCACGCCGCTCTCCACGGAACAATTGCAAGAAAAACTCTTCCGCGCCCTAAGCGCCGCGGGTGGGATCGATCTATCTGACTCGGCTGAAGTCCGGGCCTTCATTGCCACCTTGCCACCCTCCACGCGAAGCGTGGTCGGCGGCAACACAACTTGCGTCGAAATCAACAGCGGCGACGATACCATCATCATTGATGGCGGCTCTGGCATGAGGCCGCTTGGCCTGTCGCTCATGGCCCACGAATTTGGCCGGGGTCAGGGGACGGCTCACATCTTCCTCACTCACGCCCACTGGGATCACTTGCAGGGCTTCCCCTTCTTCAATCCGGCCTACGTCCCTGGCAACAAACTCATCTTCTACGCCGTCAACAACAACCCGCGCTTCTACCTGCAACATCAGCAGACGGCCCCCACCTACTTCCCGATTGCGGCCGAGCAGATGCGGGCCGACATGTCCTTCGTCCAACTCAAAGAAGGCGAGATGGTGCAAATCGGGCGGGTTTGCGTCACCAATCTGGCGCTTTATCACCCCGGCATCGCTTACGCCTATCGCTTCGATGACGGCGAGAGCGTCTTCGTCTTCGCCTCCGACGGCGAATACAAGCACCTCGACGAGAACCACCTCCGGCATTTCACCGACTTCTTCGCCAACGCCGACGCTCTAGCCTTTGACTGCCAGTATTCATTGCGCGACGTTCTCATCTCCAAAGCCGACTGGGGTCACTCGTCGGCCATGATTGGCGTGGACATCGCCGAGCGGGCGCGGGTGAAGAAACTCATCACCACTCACTACGACCCCACCGACAACGACGAGCAGGTTTACAATATCGCCGAGTCCGCTCGACGCTATGCTGATCTCATTCCCTCACCCAGCGCCGTTGAAATCATTGTCGGCGTCGAAGGATTGGAACTGTTTCTGGGGCCGCCGCTCAAATTGGAGATATTGGAAGACTGCGAAGCCGACATCTGGCTCACGGCTTTTGCCGGCACGCTCAGCGTAGAAACCGCCGACGAGGCCGGGAACCACCTCCAGCACTTCGTTACCGAATCGCCCGGCAACCGGGCCATTGTGGATTTGACATTGCTGGCCGCCATTGACCCGGTGGGAGTCAAAGCGATGATGGAGGCCGCCCGCCAGGTGCCGGGGGCGCGGGTGGCGTTTGTGGCCCCGGCCGCCTTCATCCGCCGCGCGCTCGAAAACTCGGGCGTGCGCGATGTCGGCCCTATCTTCCGCCGCCGCTCACACGCCATTGCCGCCCTTGTCGGCCCGGCCCACCTGCACCTGCACGAGCAAACATTGGCCGGCTACCATCTGGCCGACACCATCGCCGCCGACGATTTCGGCGCGATCTATTCTGCCTCCAAGTTCAAGGATGAAACGCCGCTGGTCATTCAAGTGATGGGGCTGGAGATCAACCCGCAACAGCGGCAAGTGTTCGCCGAGTCGGCGCGTAAATGGTGTCAGCTCACTCACCCGCGCCTGATCCGGGGCCGGGAGTTGATCGAGAACGGTAAGCTGATCGCCTTTGTGGGCGAGCGCCCGCCCGGTGAAACGTGGGGTGAGTGGCTCAAAGCCAATGGCGGCCGCGTGCAACCCGAACTTGGCCTGCACTGGCTGCGGGAGATGGTGGATGCGCTTGATCACGCGCACCGGCACGGCGCGGTTCACAGCGAACTGCGGCCAGAATGCTTCGTGTTCACCAACGGCCACGCCCGCATCTCGCGCGCGCCGCTCTTCTCGCCCGGCGGGGCTTTGCCCTCAGCTTATCGCGCGCCGGAGCAATTGCGTGGCGCGGCCGCAACCCCGAGCAGCGATCAGTTTGCCCTGGGCGTTTTGCTTTACGAAGCCCTCGTCGGCACGCACCCCTTCAACGCCGACATGGAAGAACTGATCCTCGCCCAGCAATTGCAGGGCACGCCGCTTTCGCCGCGCGTCTTCCGCCCCCAACTCTCGGTGGAACTTGAGCAGTTCCTTCTGCGCCTGCTCGGCCACGACTCCAGTGAGCGTTTCGCCACCGCCGAAGATATTTTGAAGGCAATTGACGAACTTTTATAATTAACCGCAAAGGATGCAGAGAGCGCAAAGACTTTTAATTTTCTTTGCGTCCTTGGCGCTCTTTGCGGCGACTCTTTTGTAGATGCGCCGCCTGCTCTTGCCTCTGACCTTGTTGTTCGCCGCCCTCGCCTGCAACTTCCCCGGCTTCGGCCCCCCGCCCGCCGCCACACCCCGCCCAACTTCCACCCTCACCGCCACGTTTGCGCCCATCGGCGGCGACCCGGCCACGGCCACGCCCAACTCGCCTCTTCCGGCCACACCCACCCAGTTCAACATTGCCGAGACGGCTTCCCCGACGCCAACCGGACTCATTACCAACACGCCCACGCCAACCCCTACCGCGACTCAACGCCCTTTTATCGCCAGCTCAACACCGCAAGGTCCGCTCACCATCACCAACATTTACCTCGAGCAAGTGCTTCGCGACGACACCCGCCCAAACGGGGCCATTGCCAAAATTAAGATAGAATTCAGTGGCGGCAGGCCTCCCTTCACTTTCTCTGATGAAGGTCTCAGGCAGACGGGCAACCCGGTGGACGCGTTGACTTCGTGCGGCGCGACTCTGGTGCACACGGCCCGGGTGGATTCTGCCGACGGGCAAACCGACACCCAAGCCTATTACTTCTCACCCATCATCTGTCCACCATGAGCACTGGCGACTTGCGCGAACGATTGCGGCGGCTCGGCGTGAAACAGGGACGCGACGGCCTCCAGCCCAAGCTCTCCCAACCGCGCCCGGCTCGCTCTGCCCTCCCCGGCCACGAAGTTGAAACCAGCCTCGGGCCGTGCTTCGTCGTCGAAACAAACTACCCGCTCGATCATCAACACGGCCCGCGCGCTCTGGCCGACCTGCTGGAGTGCGACTCGCGCACCGCCGCCCGCC
>CAYSIV010000001.1:0-5954 GCA_964431175.1 uncultured Anaerolineales bacterium | reverse complement strand
CTGCGCGACGTGGCGCTGTTGCCCCGCGCCGAGGTAGCGCAGCACCTTCTGGTGCTGGCGGCGTTCCTGACCTTGGGATTCCCCTTGTGCGGCGCCCTGGCCGACCTGCTGGAGTGCGACTCGCCCACCGCCGCCCGCCTGAGCAAGCGCCAAGAACTTCACGACGCCAACCTTTCCGGGCTGGCCTTCTTCGACATCGAGACCACCGGCCTCGCCGGCGGCGCGGGCACGCTGGCCTTTTTGATCGGGGTTGGCATTATCGACTCAGATCAATTTATCCTGCGACAATATTTTCTGCGCGAGCTTCAGGAAGAAAAAGCCATGTTGGCCGGGGTGGCCGACTCGCTTGGAGGCCGCATTGGCCTGGTCACTTACAACGGCCGGTCGTTCGACGTGCCCATCGTCCAGAGTCGCTTCCTCCTGAAGTACGGAGTGGCCCGCCGTCGTTTCGATCTGGCCTCGCTCCCCAATCTCGATCTTCTGCACCCCGCCCGTCGTTTGTGGCGCGGTCGTTACGAGAACTGCTCACTCGGCACGCTGGAGAACGCGGTGCTGGGCCTGGCGCGCACCGAAGAGGATGTGCCCGGCGCTCTTATCCCGCAACTGTACGTGGATTATTTGCGGACCGGGAACGCGAGCGAGATGCGGCGGGTGATCTACCACAACGCCGAAGACATTCTGAGCATGGTGACGCTGGCGACCCACATTCTTGAAACTTTCGCCGACCCGCTGAACAAGCGCCGCTCTGGCGAAGATTGTTTGCGGCTGGCGATGTGGCACGACGACGCCGGTGACGACGCGCAGGCGGAGGCGGCTTACCGCGCCGCTCTCGACCGGCCCCTGCCCGACGCTCAAGCCCTCGTCGCCTACGAACGTTACGCCGCTTTTCTCAAGCGCGCCGACCGCCGGACCGAGGCGATGCGGCTCTGGCAAGGCTGGACCGAGCTTGCGCCCGACGACCCGACGCCTTGCATTGAACTCGCCAAGTATTATGAGTGGGACGCGCGCGACATTGATCAGGCCAAAGAGTGGGCTACCCGCGCCATGCTCTGCCTGAGCCACTGGAAAAAAGGCTGGCAACGCGACGCGGCGTGGGCAGAGGTGAAGCATCGGCTGGAGAGGTTGGCAAAAAAGTTAGGCAAGTGAGACCTGATAAGGCCCAGCTTTGCATAAAACACTTGCTTTTATCGAAAAAATGGTCTATTCTATGGCAAGATAACATAGCATTTTATCTCTTTTGCCAAAAACATCATTATGGATGGTTTCTGGACAGGCCCGCAGGTTGCCAAAATCGTCGGGATTTCTTACGACACTTTGGATTATTGGGCTACAAATGGCCTTATTACCCCTAGTTTGCCAGCATCCGAACCTCGTAAACGATCCTATTACTCTTTCGCTGACATTGTCGCGGTTGCAGCCCTCAAAGCCCTGCGCGATCAGGGTGTCTCTCTTCAAAAACTAAAGAAAGCGCAAGCAGAATTGTGGCGACGTATTGGAATCAGCTTTGAACAGGGTCTCCGGGGAGGCGTAATAGTAGCTGATCAACGTCAAGTGTTAGCTGTTCTTTACACCCTCGAAGATGCAGTTCAAATAATGTCGTTGCTCAAAGGTGGTCAAATGGTTCTGCCGCTCGATAATTTAGTGGATGAGGTTAGAGAGCGAGCGGAGAGAATGTTTGGCGAGAGAGGAACAGCCACGCGGTCTGCTCTTATAGAAGCGAGGGTGCAGAATGAACACTAATCTTTGGCAACCATCACCCACTGTAAAACTGCCTTATACTCCCCTGCCAACAGAGTTACAGTATTCCATCCGTGCTGGATTAATTCAACGTAATTTTTCGCGTAACGCTATCCGTTATGACCATGAGTTCACAGCAAAGAATGATTTAGGACGCTTGAAAGTACATTGTGTTGCATTTACCAATGACTCTCATCATGATCCAGACACTGCTGCGGTGGCGGTTTATTATGAGCCGGAGAACCTGGTCGCCAATGAAACCATTCTTGACCACATGGTTTTTTCTGGAGCCCCTTTTGTATTTATTGGCAGAAAAAGCAATATCCTACCTTATGGCATGAGCGCCAATGGGAAACCCGAACCCAAGCCTCTTGGAGGCGCTTTCCCTTACGAAAGATTTGGGGATTTCTTTGAGCAGCACCAAACTGACATAAATCCAAATCGCATTCTTGCGGTCAAGAACGGAACTGCTAAGTTCGTTGCCTTTCCTCAACTCAATCCATTGCAATTGCACCTTATCACCTTCGATGTTACACGCGATTTACTTTCTGAAAATTTCGGAGGTGCCGTGGGCGTGCTAAGAGAAAAGGTACGTACCGGCAGGAAATTATCTAAAACACGCGAAAAAGTTGTCACACAAATTGCAGTACAGCTTTTAGGAGCAATTATCTTGGCTCACAAGGAACGTTTGGGAAAAGAATATCTGAGACCGGATGTTCCCTTTGCCTCAGTACTCAAGCGCGCGGTCGAGATGTTTCCCAGTTATTTCGATTGGGGCCTTATTGAACAGCACGATCTCGCCACTGAACTGGCTTACAGTGTCCTGCAACAAGCAACGTACAGCAGTTTCACGCCCGATATGCTCAGTGAGCTATATTTCCGCGCCTATCCAGACACTGAAAAACGTAGACGCGAGGGGCGTTTCGACACTCCACTTTATCTAACAAGGCGCATTGTGGATAACTTGCCTATTGAGAGCATTCGACCAGAGAAACGATTGTTAGCTGATATCACATGTGGCTGGGGAAGTTTTTTGATAGCCGGATATGAACGATTAAGTCGCATGACTGATATGGTGGAGAGCCAAGGTCCTCTTTGGGAACATATTATCGGCAACGACATTGACCTCTTCAACGCTCACTTAGCGAAACTAGCACTTCTGACCACTTCGCTTACTGATAGTTGGGATGTGGAAAATCAGGACGCTTTGAAATTAGATTTGCGTGGTCGTCGGCCCACAATCATTGTCGGCAATCCGAAATTCAGCGCTAATCGCAAGTTGGGCAAAGAGGCTACCGAGATAAACCTCCTAACTGGTAAGCGCAAACGATTGCAAGAAGCAGATAAATTCCTTGAAACAGCTATTAATCTATTAGCGCCTGGAGGATATTTGGGAATGCTGATGCCAAAATCTTTCGGGGTTGCTCAGGCTTCACCCCAAGTACGGAAAAAACTTCTGGAATCTTGCGATATTTTAGAATTGTGGGATCTACCCGATGAAATTTTTGAAGACCAAGCTAAGGTTAGATCAACAGTAATTTTTGCTCAGAAACGAGAAGAAACTGGTCAAGCGTTGAATTATCCCGTTCGGACTCGGTCAGTTCAGGGGCAGACTCTTGAAAACAATGGAACTTTTACTGCTTCAAGCCATACCTTATCTCAGAAAGAATGGGATGCTACAACTGATAAATCATATCGCCCCAAAACACAAGGAGCATATCTTATTACTTACCACACAATTTTGTCTAAAGGTAAATGGGACAGAATTTTGCAAGGTTGTCGTAAGTTAGCCGATGTAGCAGAAATTACACCAGGAGCTACTGTAGGGACAAAACGCCCATGGAAAAAATTTCAAACACCTAAACAAGTAAAGTGGCTACCAGGTGTTAGAGCATTTATGCCTCGGCCTTTTTGTATTAGACATGGCTCAGATGAGATTCTATACCCTAATGAACTCGAACGGCCAAGAAAAGATAAAGAACATTTACTAGCAGCTAAAAAAGTGCTTCTAGTTGCTGCTCCTGATCCAAGTTGGGGCAAACGAGCCAAAGTTGCTATAGAGCGTCGAGGATATTATGTTTCTGGTAGTTTTTGGGTATTCGTACCTAAGCAAGGTACATTTTCTCTTGAAGTACTTGCAGCTATATTAAGTTGGGATGTGAGCAATGCCTGGATTGTAGAAAGCCTGCGATATCCGAAGATCCAGCGTCGCATATTGGACACGATACCCGTACCTCCTCTTTCTTCTACTGAGTGTAGACTTATAGAAAAAGCTGTTCGCGAAATTGAGTCTGCCGCTCAACGCGAAGAGCTAGCTCCAGAAGCTCAACAGGTGCTAGATGAGGTGCTAAGGAAAGCTTATGGACTTGATGAGAAGACTTTTAAGACCTTGCGGAAGGTGATGGATTGGGATGACTACAAACCAGAAACTGGGCGACCATTGGCGCCCGATCCAGAAACAATTTTCCGAGTTAGCGGACAGGTCGAGACGGTTGATGCTCATGTACAGACTATCACCCTTTGGTTCGATGGCATTCCGGGCTCGCATACCATCCCGATTGTAGATGAGATGCCTGGCTGGTTCCTCCGAGCCGATGCGGCATTTCAAGCAGAAGTGTCTTACGGGGCGCTACGTGACGAAAAATGGGAAGAACTGAAATGGTGGAACATTCGCCCGAAGGAGTACACATACTTATCAGAGGATGAGTTACTCGAAAGGCTATCCATAGAACTCGCGCCAGCATAAAGAGGAGTTATGAACGCGTTACAACTAGCCTTTCTCAATGTCGGGCAGGGTGACACGACTATTATTTGCGATCTCGATTCGAGAGAAGCAGTTGTTGTTGACTGTGTAGACCCTTTTCTAACTTTTGCTTTTTTACAAAAGCAGGGAATAAACCGCTTACGTGCTCTTATTCTGACCCATGCTCATACAGATCACTATACTGGAACAATTGGCTTCCTGGATATCTGTGAGCGACAGGGCATCAACTGGGATGCCCTCATTTTTCGGTGGGAGGATGCACGCAATATACCTTCTTTATTGAAGGACGGCGATGAACATTCCGAAATGGTAAGCGAAGGGAGACGGGCTAGCAATTACAGCGCGCTCTTGAAATGGGCAACCACACCGGATGTAAAGAAGAAACACATACAGCACGATAAATTACCACGAGATTCTCGCGTCTTGAATGCACTTGAATTTCTCCATCCCGAATATAAAGATTGGCAAGAGCTATTTGACACCGGAAGCCTTAATAACCTCTCAATCGTAATTCGCGTCTCAGATGAAACAAGCGCACTATTAACAGGCGAAATAGAACCCGCTGGGTGGAATTTTCTGCGAGCCAACCATCCAGAATTACTTGGCAATGCCGTTCTAAAATTTCCCCATCACGGAGTTTGGCGAAAGGGTAACGTCTCGCAAATACTCAACTATGTAAATCCCCAATTCATAGTTATTTCAGTTGGCACCGCGAACACTTATGGTCATCCGTCGGCTGAAGTATTCGATGAGATAAAAAGACATAAAAATACTCGCTTGCTATGCACACAGGCCACATCGCAATGTAACAGCAAAACAGATAGTGTGCGAGGCAAAATCCTGAAAGCATTGGAAAAAGAAGACAGCGCCCCGATTCATTCGAGTAATCGGAAAGGTTCTGGATGTCCTTGTGCTGGCACAGTCATGATTGAACTCGGCAAAACTGCTAAAGTGATAAGCCCCAGTGTTGAATTGCATGTCAAGCAGATCATCACGCCGCACATGACAAATCATCAGTGTGCAGTGTAAATCGCTATAATTGCTGAAGCCCTCACTGAGCCTCACTTTCCACTACGGCCTCGTCTGTCAGCCAGCTAGCCATCCCGTTCGCCAAACATTACCCAGGAGTCCAACACGTGGCAACCACCCCCCGCCAAATTAAATACGTTATTGAGCCGCAACTTGTCATCGAGGGCGCGGGCGTGTTGCTTCGCCGCTCCTTCGGCCCCAACCGCGACAACTTGTTCGATCCCTTTCTGCTCTTCGATCATTTCGCCTTCAACAATCCCATCGAAGGCCCCATTGCCGGCTTTCCCACGCATCCCCATCGCGGCATCGAAACCGTCACCTACATGCTCGACGGCAACGTGCGCCACCGTGACAGCCTGGGCAACATGGGCATCATTGGCCCCGGCGACGTCCAATGGATGACCAGCGGGCGGGGCATCATGCA